>JANNXD010000021.1:0-18971 GCA_031409375.1 Gammaproteobacteria bacterium
CCAGGTTTCATTCGCTGTTAATCAGTTAAACCTTCGTCCTAGAAAATCGCTTGCTTTTAAATCTCCTGCTGTTTTAATGCAGGATCAACTGGCGGCTTTCGCCGCTTAAACTGTTATGCACTTCGCGGTTGAATCTGCCATGTAAAATGTCGAGCTTATTTTTACGTCGCTCCAGCCAGCGCAACCCATCCTGTATATTCGCCTGCTCTAAATGATCAAGCTGTTCGCGCGTAGTGACATGTTTAAGCTTCAGTCCACCCAGCTCATTTAGATCAAGAGGGGTCGCACCCTCTGGATAGTCGATTACGTTCATTGATTGTTGTCCCATAAATCGCTTGGCATATCAGATACCATTCGCTTTTGCAGTCGCTCAATCTCGTCGCGCATTTGCTGTACCGACAAGACTTGTGCTTCCAGCGCCATATGCATCCCGGTTTTTTCCACCAGCTTTTTGGCTTTATCTTTGGCTCGAGCCGCAATTAAGTCCTCAATATTGCCTGCAACAGGAATGATCGAATAAACAAATCGGCAACCCATCGCCTCAGCCATTTTCTGGAGGTTTTTGACGGTAATACTGCCGTTCAACTCGTTTTTTTCTGTTTGGGAAACCAAAGCGCGGGTTGTCCCCAAACGACGCGCGAGCTGCGCACCCGACATACCCAGCGCCTTACGCACAGTCCTGATCCAACCTTCTGGTGGCTGCACAATACCTTGAGCATCTTTTACAACAGTGTTAACCATCTGCTGATACTGACGAATAACAATATCTTTCATGCCCATGATGCAACCTACACAGATTTACACACACCAAAATGTAAACTATTTTATATACGCGAGTCACTGACATGTCAATAAAATACTTGACGTTATACCATCTTGCGTAAATTAATTTATTGACGTAATGGTTTTTGATACGGGCGGCGACCCTATTAAGGCGTTTTTGCGTCAACGGTCAAGAAAGAGCAAGCATTTGCCGTGTTCCGGGTAATGGTTAATTTTAATTTGAGGCAACTCGATCATTGCGCGCCACTGGCATGATGACTGTTTTGCGCTTAGCATGCGACGCAGTTTTTCTTTGTCATTTTACTCAACCCTTAACTTGGCTTTTCATCATGAGCAACCTACACCATTTTTTGAATGCAATTTTACTGGGCACCATAGAAGGCATCACCGAGTTTTTACCCATCTCATCGACCGGACATCTGATTTTTTTTGCCGATCTTTTAAATTTTAATGAAACCCCCGGCAACGTGTTTGAGGTAGTGATTCAACTTGGCGCAATTTTGGCAGTTTGCGTGCTGTACTTTCAGCGCTTATGGCAAGTTGTACGCGGCGGTCTACAAGGCAATGCTGCCGCTTGGCGCTTTATGATGGCAGTGGTGCTGGCTTTTTTACCGGCGGCGATTGCAGGCTTTTTTTTACATGACTTTATTAAGGAAGTCCTGTTCTCACCTTTAGTCGTTGCTGCTTCACTCATTATTGGTGGTCTCGTCATTCTCGCTGCTGAACATTGGCATCGAGCACCGGCCAAATTTCATGCGATTGAAGACTTCACCCCCGTTTTGGCTATCAAAATTGGCCTCGCGCAATGCCTCGCCATGATACCCGGCGTATCGCGTTCTGGAGCCACCATTATTGGCGGCGTATTAATGGGCGTTGAACGTAAAGCCGCTGCTGAGTTTTCATTTTTTCTGGCGATACCCACCATGCTAGGGGCCGCCAGCTTTGATCTATGGAAAGCCCAAGCAGCGCTGACTTCAGATGCACTCCTGACCATTCTCGTCGGATCCGTGACGGCGTTTATTGTTGCTTGGTTGGTCATTCGCTGGTTTGTTGAATTTGTTAGCACGCACGGGTTTGCACCCTTTGCCTGGTATCGGATTGTATTTGGCTGCATTATTCTCGGGTGGTTACAGCGTTAAGCTGAAGACAACAAATAAACAATTTTATCCATCGAGATATAGCGCGCAGACCAAGGGGATTGCTGCTGCACTGCGGGCTTGGCATGAAACGCCAAACCAACACCGGCCGCCTTTAACATCGGCAAATCATTCGCACCATCCCCCATCACCAGCGTATCAGCCAACGCAAGGTCATAGGATTGCGCTAAAGTCTTTAAACTTTGCAACTTATGCTCAGAGTCAACGACTTGACCAACCACTCGCCCGGTTAACAGCCCGGACTGAACCTCCAAGCGATTGGCAATCACGACATCCATACCCAAGCGCTGCTGCACAATATGGGCAAAATAATCAAAGCCGCCCGAAACAATGGCGGTTCGGCAACCAATTGATCGCAACCAGGCCAATAATTGCGGCGCACCTGGCATCAACTGCATATCATCGACTACCTGCGATAGTCTCGATTGCGGCAAACCTGCCAAATATTGCATGCGCGCAGCAAAGCTGGTTTTAAAATCAATTTCACCTCGCATAGCCGCCTCAGTAATGGCCGCGACCGCAGGCTTTGCATTGGCCAATGCGGCTAACTCATCAATCACTTCCATCGTGATCAAGGTAGAATCCATATCAAACACCGCCAGTTTTGGCCGCCAATCCTGCGGCAACAATAACCAGTCAACTGGCAAATCTGCCCAAATACCACCCAGCCTTGTCGGCCAATGATCGCCAGGTGGCAGCTCCAACTGCCAAGCGATGCCCGGCTGCAAAACGCGATACCGTTCAAGACCCAAGCCTCGAAGTGCCAAAACAGCGGCACGCTCTATCGCCAAATCTACGCTGGCTATTACCCAGTTCAGAATCAATTTTTTTTTAAAAAACAACACGATAGAATTTTTCTCCTGTGCATCAAAGGCAGCACTAAACTAGTTCTTCACACAAATATCGACCATTAGTAACGACAAGACTGACAAAATAGTTACCGATAGAAGTCAACTCCATTCAAAAATTTGATAAAATCCACACCTTTGAGTAAGTAGCCCAAGCAAACTGTGTTGCTTGATGAGGTATGTTTTAAAGATGAAAACCCTTATTTTTAACATACGCAGTAGTTTCGGCACGGTGCCAGTCGCTTACAAACTCGGACTGCTGATGTCAGGATTAACGGTACTAATTTTATCGACCCTGTGGTTTATTGTCTCCATCCATTTAACTCGAGTCCTCGAACACCAGTTAAACCTTCTCGGTAATACCATAGCCAGCCAAACCGCTGGCTCTGCTGCGGAATTAGTGCTGGCTGAAGATTTACTGAGCTTAAGCGTTATTTTAAGCCAAGCTGTACAAGCAGACGATATTGTCTTTGCTCGCATCCGTGACACTAAAAATAAGACGCTGGCGGAATCAGGCGGCGGCCGCTTTGCTATCGACGACAAATTACCGGATCAGCTCGTGATGTTCACAGCACCAATTCGATTTCAAGATGTAACCGCCGGTTATGCCGACATCATTCTCAACAAAACTTCGATGCAACAGGCGATTTCTCAAAGCAATCACTGGATGACCATTGCTACCCTATTGTTATTAGCATTTAGTGTTTTGCTCGCCATGATCCTAGGTAAAAACCTGACACAACCGATTTTGAAACTGATTAAAGCGACTGATGCCATTCGCAATGGTGATTTCGAATTTCGCTTACACACCTCACGCCAGGACGAATTTGGCATCCTGATGAACAGCTTTAATGAAATGGCGGATGGCTTAAAAGAACGCCATCAAATAAAAGCCACGTTTAACCGCTACCTAGATCCCCGCATTGCCTTACAACTCATGGACAACCTGGAAAATCCTTCTTTGCCGATGGGTTACACTCAAGCCAGCATTTTGTTTGTCGACATTGTCAGCTTTACGCGTTTATGTGAACACGCTAAACCCGAACAAATCGCTCGCCTGCTCAACATTTACTACGACACCTTTTATCGTTGCGTTTCTGCCTTTGGAGGCATTATCGATAAGTTTATGGGTGACGGAGCCATGGCTTTATTTGGTGCACCACAGTCCGATAACGAACACAGCTTTAATGCGATATGCGCATCCACCTTGTTTTTGGAATTATCCCAACGCTTTAATCAATTGCCTGAGCTGCAAGACCTAAATACCATTGAGTTTCGCTTAGGATTACACAGCGGTGAAGTCATTGCCGGATCGCTTGGCGGCAAAGATCGGCTACAATACACCGCCGTTGGCGACACAGTGAATATTGCCTCGCGACTATGCAATTACGGTGAAATTAATCGTTTAACGTTAAGCCAAGCATCCGTAGATCACGCCCAGGGCAACAGTCGCTTACGCGTCAGCGATCCACACATCATGACAGTAAAAGGTAAACAATCGCAGATTCAAGTCTGCGTTTTACGTGCTTTACAGCCAGATTACGCGACGCTTATTAGCAAACGCGCAAAAACTTTAGGTGAGCAATTAGGACTTACCCGTGCAGCATCTAGAAAACTGTTAAAAAAAGGCTTTAAAAACACACCATTACGCATCGCCATTTAGCGCCATAGATGATGAAACCATTGCACCACATTCGCACTTGTATTCTATTGATCACCGGATTTTTTTGCAGCCATTGTGCAGTCCTACCGCAAGCACTGCAAAATAGCCATGCGTCACTAGCGCCGAACCAGCAACAAATCACTTACCGGCAACAATGGCTAGCCCAAACCGATCTGTCGCATGCGCAATGGTTATTGGATCAACAACAGCTGCTCGGCATATCTAGCAACATCAAACCCGGCAAACTTAAACAAGAGCAGCAGAAACTGTATAAACAGCAACAACGATTAGCTGCTCAACTCTTGATACACTGCCAAGCATTGTCAGCCGATGCGGCCCCCCTACTCCTAACCCAATGCCACAACCTACTCAGTAAATTACCGCTCAATAAACAGCTAGCGCCACAACTGCAGAATTTAAAAAAACCTCGATTTACACCGCCGCTACCCCTGGTTAGCAACACCACAGCACCCAGCACAACAGCGCCAAGCAGCGATATCAATACTGGCAGCAGCCAGCAAAACGAAACCACTCAGAGTAGCAACATAATAACCAACAGCTCACCTTCACCATCAGAAATAGAACCAACAGAAAAAACCATCAATACCAGTGATTTATTACTACTCTGCCAACAAAATGCCCAAAAGAGCAAATGGTCACTCGTGCGACAGCAGCTTAGCGCGTTGCGAAGCCGAGAGGATTTGAATCCTAACGCGGTAAAAAAAATCAACCTCATCGAACACAGATTACTCAATGCACTGGAAGACATGGAAAATCGTGCAGAGATGCTCTATCAAAATAAAAATATTGTTGATGCTCAACACATCTGGCTCGAGATCCTACAAATCACACCCGATAAACAGGATATTCGGAATAAGTATCAACGAGCACAAACCGTACTTGATAATATTGAAGTATTACGTCAACAACCGAATAGCCAGCGCTAAGTTTTTATTTACCCCACATTAACTGAAGATGATTGATCATGAGATTGTTCAGCAAATCACAGTTCAGCCTATTACAAGCAATGATTGATTTAACACGAGTCAACCACCCGATCGGTATTTTTTTACTCATGTGGCCAACATTAACCGCCTTGTGGATAGCCACAGCTGGACGACCTTCCGTAAAATTACTGATTATTTTTATCGGCGGCGTTATTATCATGCGCTCTGCAGGTTGCGTCATCAACGACATTGCCGACCGCCATTTGGATGGTCAAGTTGCAAGAACCCGCCATCGTCCTCTGGTCGAAAAACGCATTACTTTACAACAATCTTTAGTACTATTTGCTGGCTTATGTTTCTCGGCTTTATTATTGGTGATTCAAACCAATTGGCTCACCGTACAATTATCATTGTCGGCATTTTTATTAGCCTGTAGCTACCCCTTCATGAAACGCTTTACACATTTCCCACAACTAGTATTGGGTGCAGCATTTGCGTTTGGTATTCCAATGGCGTTCAGCGCACAACTCGAGCAAATTCCAGATGCCAGTTGGCTGTTATTTATCGGTACTGTCACCTGGATAATTGCTTATGACACCATCTATGCGTTAATGGATCGCAACGATGACATTAAGGTAGGCATCAAATCTACCGCCATTTTATTTGGTAATTTAGACCGTGGCATTATTGGTATGATGCAAAGCATTACCATTTTAAGTTTTCTAATAGCTGGACAACAATTTCAACTGACATGGCCCTACTTTCTAGGACTCGGCCTCATGGCCACCACTTTTATATATCAACAATGGTTAATACGCCACCGTGAACCAACGGCTTGCTTAAGCGCATTCATCAATAACGCCTGGTCTGGTGCCATCTTATACTTGGCGACAACGCTACAATTTTTAGCACCGCCCATTTTTTAAATAAAAATAGCATTGTCATATTGAAGCAATATAAGCTGCGTATAAACGCAGCCTCAATCCTTAACAACCCATGACAAATGAATACCAGATCATATCCGGACAACCATGAGTAACAACCCCTGTATTTTAATTGTGGATGATGAAGCCGCCATTCGCGAAATGATCAGTACCGGATTAACATTGGCAGGCATGAGCTGCTTAAGCGCCAAAGATGCGACCGAAGCACATCGTATTATTTTTGATCATTCACCGGATTTAATTTTGCTGGACTGGATGCTACCGACCATCAGTGGTATCGACTTCGCGAGACGCCTGCGGAAAGAAGAAATTAGCACCGAAATTCCCATCATCATGCTCACCGCCCGCTCGGAAGAAGATTACAAAATACAAGGACTCGATGCCGGCGTAGATGACTACATGACTAAACCATTTTCGATGCGCGAATTGATCGCCCGTGTGAAAGCAATATTGCGCCGAAAAACTGGACATACTACGAGAAAAAACCTACAGGCCGAAGCGTTAATGATCGATACCATCAGCCAACGCGTCAGCGTTAACCAACAAGCCGTTAGCCTGGGTCCAACGGAATACCGCCTACTGGAGTTTTTTATGTCACACCCAGATCGCGCTTTTTCCCGAGTACAACTGCTCGATCAAGTCTGGGGCAGTACCGTTTATGTCGAAGATCGCACCGTCGACGTACACATTCGCCGCCTACGCAAAGCATTAGAAGACCATGGTGTAGATCACTTCATTCAAACCGTACGCGGCACAGGGTATCGGTTTTCGGTTAAATAAGCCCTCAACCTAACCGCAAATGAGCATACGCCTACTCGGTAAATCGTCATTTGATTGCCAGGTTATACGACTAAGATTACACTGCCTGCACTCTAAGCAATTAAGCTTAAGTAGACCTATCAGAATTGCAAGCAATACTGATGAAAGCGAGCGTTCATGAAATTAGGCTGGGGTTTTTTTCTGACATCCAGTAGCAAGCTGCTGCAAGAGATCAGTATTTTTGTGTTAAGCGTGTTATTAGCGCGCTATCTCAGCAAACACGACTACGGCACCTATCTGCACGTGCAACTAATTACCAACATCACTATGTGGGCCTTTTTGTTGGGCATCCCGCACAGCGTTTATTACTTTTTACCCCGCTTACAGTTGCAACGCAGTTTTGTACTGCGAACTTGTGCGATGACAACCGCTATCGGCATGTTGGTCGCCGCCGGTATTGTGCTGCTCATTAACCCAATCAGCCAATTACTCAGCAACCAAGATTTACCGGCTTTTGCAATATTGGTGGCGTTAATTGCTTTTCTGAGTATTCCAGGCACTTTATTTGAACCGCTATTATTAGCCAGTGAACAGGTTAAAGTTTTTGTATTTTGGGACACGATTTTTAATGTGTGTTTTTTTGCTGCAGTAAGTATACCTCTGTTATTCAATGCACCGCTGGTTGTATTATTCAAAGTTGTCGCCGGCTTTTATGCTTTAAAATTACTGCTCATGGCACTCGTGATTGGCCGATGGTTATGGCACCTAGCACCGCGCAACGCGGGTGAAAGCTTTCGGTTAAAAACGCAAATCCAATATGCATTGCCGATTGGTCTATCGCAAAATGTATTTGAAGTCGCAAAGTACGCCGACAAGATTATCGTCAGCCATTTTTTTAATCCTGCCACCTATGCCGCCTATGCAAGAGGTGCCATCAATATCCCGCTGATTAATACGCTCAGTTCAACCCTAGACAATTTAATGATGCCCAAGCTAGTGCGTTTTCATGAAGCCGGTGATATTGCAGGATTGCTGCGTACCTGGCACAGTTCGATTAAATTATTGGCTTCTTTTATCTACCCCTGCTTAGCTTTTTTGCTATTCACCGCCCACCTACTAATCCCCGCCTTGTATACCGACAAATATCTCGACAGCGTAATATTTTTTCAAATCTACATCCTGTATTTGATCTACAACATCACCACCTATAACGTCATTATCCGCGTCATCGGCAAAACCAGCATCATGGCGTGGGTGGCGATTTTAGGAGAAGGCTTTAATGTTTTGCTGACCATCACGCTAATTAAAATCTTTGGCATCGTTGGGGCACCCTGGGGGATTTTTATTGCTGGCGGGATGATGGTGATCGGTTATTTGCTCGCAATTACGCATTTGTTAAAAATCAGCTTTTGGGACATTTTCCCCTGGCGAAGTCTTGGCAAAATTTTACTATTGGCGACACTACCTTTACTGCCGTTATTATGGATTGAACAATTGCCATACGATTATTGGCCACGATTAGCTTGGATGGCGCTTGTTTATAGTGCGGGCTACTGGCTTCTATTTAAATTTTACTCACCCCTTGACGACGAGGAGCATGCCCTGATTCACAGCTTCTTACCGGCGCGCTTAAGGTGGCTGTTATAAAACTTAAAATAATTCAAATAAATCAAAAAGGCAAAGCCGCGCCCGAAAAGACTCAATAACCTATGCTGTTGAAATACGGGTGTGCGCACACAGTCATTACACACTGAACGGTTTACGAAAATAAACCGCGACACTTGCGAATAATACGATGAGCGCGCCATACATTAGCTTTTTCCATGTGCTTGTGTAATGATTTAGGATCTCAAAGTAATTCACATAGATTGTTTCGCAAGCACCATTTCCCGTGTCTTCACGCGTGGTGCTTGCCCCTCTAATGTCGTGCTCATCATTGCCGTAGCTTGCCAACCAACCCGAGATTTTGATTTGATCGCCGACCGACAACCCGTTAATCTTGCCACGAAGATAGTGGCTTTCTGTGATTAAATGGTTGTTCGATAATTGATTCAGTTTAAAGAAGGACCATGCCTCAACAGAACTCGTTTCCACATTACAAGTGAACTCACCGTTCCAAAAATTCAGCTCTCCCAGAAGTTCATTAAAGGCACTATCCTGCCAAACCACGCAAACGTCAGCAACATTAAGATGGTCACCCCATTTTTTATGCAAGCCAAAGTTGCCATCATGAAATTTATAAGAGACAACAAGTCCATATAGGGTGTAATCAAATAGCGGCTTAACCTGATAGTTGCGATCATTCATTGTTATTTTAAACGCCTCTCTGACAATCGCCTTTTGCTCTGGTGCCTGTTGAAGGATGGGAAGCCTTTTGAGGTTGTGATTTAAATCATTTCGATTCCAAAACGATATTACGAATACAATAAAACTGATAATTATGATCACCCTGCTCATTATTTACATTCTATTTTCGCGCATAATTTTTACTTCGCAGGTGTCTATCGTCATACGTTGATGCTGATCAATTAAGGATAAACCGGCTGGGTAAATCCACGATTAATGATCTGCTCGGTAACGGTGGATGCACTGCCACTGGGCACCATCAGATCAAACATTAAAGCAGACGTACCATCAACATTAACCGTCAGACCATTCTCATCACTCAAATCACCATCGACATCTCGGTCATATAAATAGCTGCCGCTGCCATCATAAGTACAAGCGACTGTCGGCGCGTATACAATGTCCGAAGCCGCAGCATTGGTAGGCTCATAAACCAAGCTACTGCTATTAAGCGTAATATGTTGCCGCTGCGCGTACTGTAACAAGCTGTGATTATTACCCGGACCTGCCCAGTTGCAGATAAAACCTTTAATGCTGCCATCGGTTGCCGTGGTGACGGGATCACCATAACCAAAATAACCCTCGCCAGACGTGGCGGTTTCAATACCGACATTCATCACTCGGCTATGACTATCACCAGGTCCTGCTTGCCAAACATAACTGTACAAACCTAATAACGTTTGCGGATCAAAATTCGCCGTAAAAATCGAAAAATTGTTTTGCCATGCACTGGCCGGATCAACAATTTTATTGGCGCTGGTTAAGTTGGATGTCGAGCTCTGGGCAAGCGCCAAGGATAAACCATCACTGCCATGCCCACACAATTGCGCACTGCGTGATTGCAGACGAATTTCGGTATTGGATACTTTGGTGTAATGCAATGAACCATTTTGCGTAATATCAGAAGTTGAGCAATTACCTGAGGGATTCAAAGTACTGTCGATTCTAAATGTCAGCAAACCTTCATAATCAGTGGTGTCATCAGCAGTGGTATGTACCAAATCAACCACAATGTCATAAGGTGTACCAGTACGCGTATAGGTAAACGCTAAATGATAAGTCCAGGTATCACCGGCCGTGTTTAACGCCAAAGTTGCCTCAGTGAATGCCGTATTTGAAACACCCAACGCATTCATTTCAGTAACGATATTGGCGGTACTGCCCGCAACCAGCGCCGTCGGCCACGCATTTCCCGCATCGATATAAGCGCGGATCATGGAAGCAACACTCATCAAGGCAATTAAATTGCGATCACGCACGCCTTTCAAGCGTGCATTGAGTTGCGCCGCAATACAGGCTTCTGTGGTACTACCTTCGGTCGCGGTCCAAATGCCTAAATCCCCGGAGGGCAAAGTGCCGTCATCTGGTTCCATGCCCGAGGCGTCAGGATGGTTCTGATACAACAATTGCGGGCCATAACAGCCAGCATCTTGATCCTGCTGATAAAATAATTCTGGCGTAAAGCTATTTCGAATCGGTGTAGAGCCGGCCAATAAGCTGTCAATACGCGTTAAAGCTTGGCCATAAACATGGGCGCTACCCAGTGTACGTGGTGCCAATAAAATGGCCTGACTTGTTGTTGGCAAAGTGCTGGTATCCGTTGGTGATGCCACGGCCAGACTAGAAGGAAAACCATCGGTACTACTATCGGTTGCCGTCCCCGTACTATTGGTGCTGTCTGAATCTGAACCACCGCAAGCGTTCAAGCCCGAAGCCAACATCAATAAATAGCCAACCCATAATCGACATTGCATAATGGACACTCCTTATCCGTTCAAACCATCCTAAAAGTACTCAAGCAGTATAGGCTCAAAAAACTACAGAGGAGTTCAATCTGCTGCATTCATTAATCTATGGTATCGGTACCGATCTGGTCGATGCCACGCGCTTCACGCCACTGTTGAAACGATTTCCTCAGCGCTTAATAACGCGCATGCTGAGTGACTACGAACAACAAGAACTTCAACAAACCCAGCATCACGAACGCTTTTTAGCAAAGCGTTGGGCCGCCAAAGAAGCCTTAGCAAAAGCATTAGGCTTGGGTTTCCGCCTGGGTTTACGCATGAACGAATGCGAAGTCGCGCATAGCCCGCTGGGCCAACCCATGTGGCAATTTCATGGACAAACTGCGGAAAAAATAAGCTCTTTGGCTATCGGCGATATTCACTTGAGCATTAGCGACGAACCACCGTTAGCATTGGCATTTGTGGTGATCACACGCCGGGGTGATTTTGCAGTAACATAAGCTCCCTTAATCCACTTTTTCCAACCCGCGTTTTTTAACAAGCGTTTTTTAAGCAGAATGGATCGCCATGCAAACCTTACCGGATTTTAGTCATGCCCGCATTTTAGTGATTGGCGATGTCATGCTCGACCGTTATTGGCATGGCACGACCCAACGCATCTCTCCCGAAGCACCAGTGCCTGTTGTCACTTTGCAGGACAGTGAAGAACGCCCTGGCGGCGCTGCTAACGTCGCCTTAAATCTGGCGCATTTAGGCGCACAAGTACAATTGTTAGCCTTGGTCGGCCAAGATGATGCTGCCAATACCCTAGCTGAACTCTTGACCCAAGCCGGCATCGAATGCGAGTTATTGGCTACCACTTTACCGACCATCACCAAATTACGCGTGATTTGCCAACAGCAACAGTTATTGCGCGTCGATTTTGAAAAAACCTACCACCAACATCCTGCGCAAAGCCGATTACTCAACGCCTTTGAGCAGCACCTCGCCAATACGGATCTGGTCATTTTTTCGGATTACGGCAAAGGTACGTTGCAACAAGTAAGCGAGATGTTGTTATTGGCGAAAGCCCGCAATATACCGACCTTAGTGGATCCCAAATCCAATGATTTTACTATTTACGCCCATGCGCATTTCATCACCCCCAACTTCAAAGAGTTTACCGCCGTTGTTGGTCAAGTTGAAGATGATCAACAATTACAGCAGCAAGCACGCTTATTAATTCAGCAGCAGCATTTACAAGGATTGCTGATTACCCGAGGCAGTGATGGCATGTCCTTAGTGACAGCCGACCTTTATGAACATTTACCCACCAAAGCCCGTGAAGTTTTTGATGTCACCGGTGCCGGTGATACCGTGGTGGCTTTATTGGGCCTGGGACTTGCCTGCCACATGCCACTGCATGACGCCGTAGCCATGGCCAATCAAGGCGCGGGCATTGTGGTCGGCAAACTCGGCACCGCCTTTGTTCATCCCGAAGAACTCCGCGCTGCACTAGCTCCCACCGCATCCTTGCAACGCGGGCAACTGACACTCTCCCACTTGCAAACTTTGACTCAACAAGCTCAGCTGCAAGGTGAACGCATTGTCATGACCAACGGCTGTTTTGATTTATTGCATCCTGGACATATCGATTATTTAGAAGCAGCACGCGCACTCGGACAAAAACTCATCGTTGCCGTCAATGATGACGCCTCGGTACAACGCTTAAAAGGGGCAACACGACCGATCAACAGCCTGGTCGATCGCGTTGCCATGTTAAATGCCCTGCATTGTGTCGACTGGGTGATTAGTTTCAGTGAAGACACTCCAGCGGCACTAATTCAACAACTTTGCCCGGATGTACTGGTAAAAGGTGGTGACTATCAAATTCATCAAATCGCAGGAGCAGAGTGGGTTTTACAACATGGCGGACAAGTACAGATATTGCCGTTTAAACAAGGCTATTCAAGCAGCCGGTTGATTGAGAAGATTCAAAACAGCGCATAACCCACCCTCAGCAACCTTTTTTGTTAAATCATCATAAAATATACATATTTTAATTACGTGTTCACCTCGAATATGGTAAGCTCTCCGGCCTGCTCAATAATCCAGCACTCTTAAAATAGTGTTCATCACCATTAGCCACAGGTATTAAATATGGATATCTCATCAGCAAGCCAAAAAAAAACCGCACCATCCACCCAACCCGTTACTCAGCCGCAGGTACAAAGTAAAACGGTAAGTCCCTATAGCAAGACTTCAACTAACTTCACCCCCTCACAAAATGCTACCGCTGCTATCCACAGCCCTCATGCAAACATGAGCGATCCTTCACGTGCAGAGGCTCGCTTGAGCGATACACAACCCGCAAAACAAAATCCGACACACAAAAGAAGCCTATCAAATCAATCTGCAAGTGATCATCAGGAATATGAACCAGAAGCATTGGTAGCAACACGTCCTGGAAAACGACAACGCAGACCAGGCATGAATTTGTCATTAACCGCAGACCAAACTGCTAAGAAAGAATCTGCGCTTCAAGGAAAAAGCGCATGCGAACAATTAACCGAAGATTTAAATGCAATCAAATTTTGAGCCAAAAAACCAAGCTCCACATCAACCCACAAAGACAGATGACTAACAAAGTATTGGCTAGTGCTCATAGTAAGCACCAGCCAAATACTTTATTTACGGTTTCGGAAACGCCGGATAAGTAATGCCGGCCATGGTTTGCAACAGACGCACCACTTGGCAGCTATAACCAAACTCATTGTCGTACCAGACATACAACACGCAGCGATTCTCCGCCGCAATGGTGGATTGCGCATCAATAATGCTGGCGCGGCGTGAGCCAATGAAGTCGGATGACACCACTTCTGTCGACGTAACATAATCAATTTGTTTGCGCAAACTCGAATCCAAAGAGGCATGACGCAGAACATCATTGATATCCTCTTTGCTCGGCGACTGCTGCAAAGTCAAATTCATAATCGCCATGGACACATTGGGAATGGGAACCCGAATCGCATTACCGGTAAGCTTACCCTTCAAAGCCGGTAATACTTTGGCCACAGCTTCGGCTGCACCCGTTTCAGTGATCACCATATTCAACGCTGCACTACGACCACGACGACTACCTTTGTGGTAGTTATCAATCAAGTTTTGGTCATTGGTATAAGCATGTACCGTTTCCATGTGACCATTCAGCACACCATACTTTTCATGCATTAATTTCAACACTGGCACAATCGCATTGGTGGTACAGCTCGCCGCCGACACAATACGATCATCACTGTTCACTTCTTGCTGATTCACGCCCTGCACGATATTTTTGATCGAGCCCTTACCGGGCGCCGTTAACAACACGCGACTTGCACCCGGGCACTCTAAATGCTTCGACAAACCCGCTTCGTCACGCCAATTGCCGGTGTTATCGACCACAATCGCGTCTTGAATACCGTACTTGGTGTAATCGACTTCCGCTGGCGATGCCGCATAAATCACTTGAATGTAATTACCATTGACGATCAAGGCTTGGTTGTCTTTATCCACGGTAATCGTGCCTTGAAATTGACCGTGTACCGAATCACGACGCAACAAGCTGGCGCGTTTATAAATGTCTTTTTCTTCGTTTTTACGCACCACGATGGCTTTTAAACGCAAACCTTCACCGCCGCCAGTTTTTTCAATTAAGATTCGCGTCAACAAACGGCCAATTCGACCAAAACCGTAAAGCACTATGTCTTGTGATTTAAAACTCGGCGCTGACATATTGACCTGCAAAGCATCCTGTACTTCACGCTTTACAAAAGCATTAATCGTAGTTTGTGAGACTTTATCGACAGCCAAGGCTTTACTTGTCGCTGCGTCATGAGCAAATTTAACCGCTAATTTACCGATATCAATACGGCTAGCGCCCAGCGGCAGATCTACCAATGCCAATAAAATCGGATACGTATCCTCGACCTTCAGTTCCGTCTCTTGAATCTGACGCGCAAAACGATGTGCTTTGATAATATCAATCACCGATCGATTGACCAACGGTCGGCCATATATACTGGTGACCACATTCTTGCTGCGGTACAGTTGACCAATTAACGGAATCATCGACTCAGCCAATGCTTCGCGTGATTGCCATTGTTGAAGACAAGAAGTTTTATGCTGATTTAATGGATCGTGATTCACAAGGTTACCTTTATTAGCGATGAAGTATGAACATGGGCATTGTTGGTCTTGCAAAATTGTTGGTCTTAAAAATTGTTGGTCTTGCAAAATTGCGGGTGTTTCAAAGTGCTGGCTTCAATTTCGTGTTGTGCTGGGTCCGAGAGCTCCGCATCAACACAAGCGCTGCATTATCGTCCATTTTTCCAGGTAGCAGCAAGCAATGCGTTGCGAACAGGTTCACCAATGAAAACTTCTGAACGGATTCTTGAGCAAGCTCGGCAGATGTTTAATGAGCAAGGCGTATCAGCAGTGTCAACGGCAGACATTGCCGAGGCACTGAACATCAGCCCTGGCAATCTCTATTATCACTTTAATAATAAGCAGGATTTATTAGCGCAGCTCTGCGAGCAATGCCATCAGCATTTACGCCCGATTTTGACCCTGTTGGCGATCGGTCAATCGAGTTGGCAAGAACTGGAGATGCAACTCTTACATTTATTGGAAATACTCGCAGAATTTGTTTTTATTATGCAAGATAGCTTGCAGATATGCCGCTTAAGTCCCAAATTACGCCACCGATTACAATGGATGCGACAACAGCTACACGACACTTTTACAGATTTGTTAACCGGCTATGTTGAGCATGGTGTGCTACCGGCAAATTTGAACACCACCCTTATCGCCGAGCAACTGACGCTGCACTGCTGGTTTGCTTTTACCTATCAATCTTTAAAACAGGATCAAGCGTTGCGACAAAATCAAACTTCACACATAAAACGCCCTGATACACAAATGGCTTGCGAACACTTATTGGCACAGCTTACACCCTTAGTGGTTGTGGATTGATGGGCTCAGGGCTAACGCAGCAGGGAACATGAACCAGAACAACAACCATTACAAGTGGATTTATTTTTATGCTCATTAATTGCGTGGTCTATCAGCAAGGTCGAAAAGTTCGTGATATCAGCATTGCCGAAATCAGCGACTGGATTGGCCGTGGTGATAGTTTCGTTTGGGTAGCTTTAAAAGATGCTAGCGTTGATGAATTGCTCACGATGCAGTATGAGTTTAATCTGCATGAACTGGCGGTTGAAGATGCACATCATGGGCATCAACGCCCTAAAATTGAAGAGTATCACGATTCTTTATTTGCCGTATTACAAATGATCACGTTACTGCCTTCGGGTGAACTGCAGCTGGGTGAAGTCAATATTTTTGTTGGCAAAGATTATGTTTTATCCGTACGAAATCACAGTGATCAAGGATTTTTAGGCGTGCGTGCCCGCGCTGAACGAGAACCGAAATTATTACAACATGGCTCAGGTTTTGTATTTTACGCCTTAATTGATGCCGTAGTGGATCGTTATCTGCCGATAATTGATGCTTTGGAAATCGAACTAGAAGCCATTGAAGACAGCATCTTCGAAAAAGGCGCCGCGCGTGCAAACATTCGTCGCCTCTATGAGTTAAAACAAAAAATGATTATCTTGCGCCATGCCGTCATGCCCTTGATGACTGCCGTCGGTAAACTTTATGGTGGTCGCGTCCCAGAATTGTGCAACGCCACTCAAGAATATTTTCGCGACGTGTATGATCATCTTTACCGCGTGAATATTGCTTTGGATGCCATGCGTGAAACCATTGGTACGGCGATGCAAGTAAATTTATCTATGGTTGCCATTGAACAAAGCGATATTGCCAAGCGCTTAGCCAGCTGGGCTGCCATTTTTGGCGCAGCAACGTCATTGGTCGGCGTGTGGGGCATGAACTTCGAACACATGCCCGAACTGAAATGGGCCTATGGTTACCCCCTGGCTTTAACATCGGTAGCAATGGTCTGCGGTGTTTTATATTGGCGATTTAAAAAGGCACATTGGCTTTGACATCGTCATTTACAACCTTTATTAGCCCATTATCTGATCACCTTGCTATGCTTGAGGTTACACAATCAGCCTGATGAGTCATGATGAATATAGTGATATGCGATGATGAGCAACTAGCCCGCCAGCGTTTACGGCGGTTGTTGGCTGATTTACCAGAATACCAAGTCGTCGGCGAAGCCAGTACGGGTCAACAAGCCTTGGCAATGGTTGAGCTAAAAGCACCCGACATTCTCCTCATTGACATTCAAATGCCTCAAGGTAATGGCCTAGAAACAGTACGACAATTGCAGCAAATACCCAACGCACCTGCCGTCATTTTTATCACAGCCTTCGATGAATTTGCACTAGAAGCCTTTCAAGTCCATGCGGAGAATTATTTATTAAAACCCATCCGCCAAACACAACTTATCCAAGCATTAAGTAAATGCCACCGTCTCAACAAGGCCCAACAAAACCAAATAACCAAAGCAGCGGACCCAACAAAGCCACCACTCCAACAATTGTCTATCCATACCCATCGAGGTATCGAGCTCATTCCATGTGATAAAATTCGTTATTTTAAAGCCGATCAAAAATATGTCGTGATTAACACCGGCAACCACGAGGCCATTACCGAACAAACATTAAAAACCATAGAAGAGCAACTCAGCGGTGATTTTGTACGAATACATCGCAACAGCCTAGTGAACCTGCACTATATAACAGCGCTAGCACTACACAATGGCCATTATCATATTAAATTAAAAGACCCCGTTATTAGCTTACAAGTGAGCCGACGCCACGTAAAAGAACTGAAAAAAAAGCTTCAACATATCACTTTATAGCGCACCGAAAACGAACAGCTATTCAACTTATTCTTGTCAGCCACGCTTCGTCAACCCTGCCTTGGCAAAGGCTTGGCTTAAGCTATTTTGGGGTACTGGGGTCTGTGTGGATACTGGCGTTTTTGCTGGACGCGGTGGCTTAAGCTCCGGTTTCAACCCTGTCGTTTTGGCGGCATCATCCAAGCGCATGGTCAGCGCAATGCGCTTGCGCACTACATCCACTTCGAGCACTTTGACCCTAACAATATCACCGGCCTTGACCACTTGATGCGGATCTTTAACAAAGCTATGACTCAATGCTGAGACATGTACCAAACCATCTTGATGCACGCCGACATCAACAAAAGCACCGAAATCAGCCACATTGGTAACAACACCTTCTAGCACCATGCCCACTTGGAGATCTTTTAAGGCATCAATGCCATCACGAAAAACCACCGCCCGAAATTCGCCGCGTGGATCACGTGCCGGCTTGGCCAGCTCCTGCAAAATATCATGGATACTGATCACACCAAACTGAACGGTAACATAGTCCTGCGGTTTTAAACTCGTTATAAAAGCAGCATCACCCAATAAACTTTCAACCGTCCGCCCATGCCGCTTCGCAATATCGGCAACCAAGGAATAAGCTTCGGGATGCACGGCTGAAGCATCTAACCGATTATCGCCCTGCACAACTCGTAAAAAACCAGCGGATTGCTCAAAGGTTTTCGCGCCAAAGCGCGTGACTTGTTTAAGTTGCTCACGATTTTTAAAAGCACCATGGGTAGTACGATAGGCCACCAAATTTTGCGCGAGGGCTTGGGTAAGGCCGGCAACCCGCGTCAATAGCGGCACAGAGGCGGTATTGACATCAACACCAACAGCATTCACGCAATCTTCAACCACCGCATCCAATGAACGTGCCAGTTTGGCCTGATTGACAT
>JANNXD010000022.1:0-7068 GCA_031409375.1 Gammaproteobacteria bacterium
CGGCGGAAAGTGAAAGTTGAGTTTCGGTCGGTAATTCAAAAAAATAACGGCCATTAAAGGCTTCGAGTATGTGCATTTGTTGTTGCCAGGCGTTGGTAATCGCGCCCCACTCGGCCGCGCTCATTTGCGCTACGGTTGTGCCGCTGGTTGGATTGATGCTGGCGGTGCCATCGCCGCTAAACTGGAATTCAAACAATATGCGCTCAAGGAATGGAAGAAATTAGGCTTCACCATCAAAGAACAATTCAAAAAAAACTTCAAGAAAAACTCGAAAATCCACACGTACCCTCTGCTGCGCTATCGGGTGCAAAGAACCTTTACAAAATCAAGCTGCGCCAACTCGGGTACCGTTTAGTTTATTCCGTTGAAGACACCACTACTACCATCACCGTGATTGCTATCGGCAAACATGATCGCAATGAAATTTATGATATCGCCTTATCACGACTGCCGAAAAAATCTTGAGGGGTAGTGCCGAGTGTTGCGACTGAAAAAAGACCAAGGACCTTCGTGTTTTAAACCGTTCGATTGTCCGCCTGCTTTAACTTTTGAAACCAGCTTATGCCATAAAATACAACGCTACCCACGAGCCCACTATATAAACAGAACTCATGCAATGCAGAAACCGACAGAACTCCTAGGAGCTGATTGTCAGTAGCAATTGGGTAGAATGGCTCGATATCAGCATGCATGATGCTATCGAGCAGCACATGGCTGTAGGCCCCCATGGCAGCGGACCCCGCAGCAATCCACCATCGAATATTGACCTTCCAATTGCTATTCATGCCCAAGACGTACAGACCAACCTGGGATAAGTATTTACCGGTTAGCGCTGAGAACACCGCTAATAAAGTTGCGCCGACGTAAGTATGCGTAAACCCATGTAGATGACCTTCGCCAGTGATCATGACGATCAGCGGCTGAATATCCATAACGATCTGCGCCCAACCAAACACCATCAAGCTAAATGAACCCTGCAAGATTGCTTTAATGGCTATTCCTGGACCCATATGAAACGGTGTAAAGGGCATATTCGCTCCGTGTAGCGAAATTCTCAATGCGATTTTAGGATCGCTTAGTTTTGATACAGGTTTTTCATGGCAAGTGATTTCACCTCAGAAAAGCAAAATAATTAAAGAGACCTACCCTCAAAATGTTGCTTTAGCCTAAATTAAATCCAAGAAATACAGCCCACTGAATTCTATGGCGTTTCTAAGCAGGTGCCTAACATACGTGCAACCCATAAAAAATGCACCTAACTTTGGTGTTGGCGGTGTTACGAGTCACTCCACTCGTCAGCAGGTACTTGTAAGTCGGTAACGGTGAATATCAACATCAGTATCCCGCTTGGTATTTGCATCACCAGCCTTTTAGCCAATACCCAGTGATGATAATATGCGACCCTTATTAAGAGCTGTGGTTGTAACTGTTAAAGCGTTTTGAGCTGAGGATGATTTTATGTTGAAAAATTCATATGGAGTTGCATTGATTGCGGCCGCGCTGATGAGTGGTTGCTCTACGGTCACCAAGGAAACGGTGAACAAATTTCCTTCAGCTGGCCCACAAATTAGCCCTACACTCATGCAGCCGGCAACACCCTATAAAGGCTTAAAACGCAAAGTGGCGATTGCGCGATTTTCAAATGAGACCCGTGCGGGTAATCGGTTTTTATTAAGCGGCTCGGAAGATCGAATTGGCAAACAAGCCTCGGATATTTTGGCAGCACGTTTAACGGCTACGGGACAGTTTATTTTACTGGAGCGCTCGGACTTGAGTGCCGTTATTGCTGAACAGCAGTTAAACAAGCTACAGGTCGAGCAAGTGGGTGCAGATTATTTAATTATTGGTTCCGTCTCAGAATATGGCCGAGCTGATAAAAGCGAATCGGGTGTTTTCAGTCGCAATAAAATTCAAACTGCGCAAGCGCGTGTGAATGTTCGCTTGGTCAATGTCCGCACCGGGCAGGTGATTTACTCGGAAGAAGGCAGCGGCGATGCCACCTCTGAAGCCAATACGGTTTTCGGTGTGGGTGCCAATGCCGGTTATGATGCGTCATTAGACGACAAGGCCCTATCAGCTGCCATATCCAAACTCACCAGTAATTTGCTCGAAAATTTGATGGATCTACCTTGGCAAGCGTATTTAGTGGGTCAACAAGGCCAATATTATTTAATGACCGGCGGTGCTAATCAAGGCATTCAAACAGGCGACTTGTTTAATGTCATCACACGCGGCGAGCGCGTTAAAAATCCACAAACCGGATTAATGCTGGAGTTGCCCGGTAAAAACGTAGCCACTTTAAAAGTTTTATCTTTTGCAGGCGAAGGCGATAACCAAGTGTCCGTATGTGCGCTGATCAACGGCAAACTTGCTACAAGCCACTTTGACAATCTCGTGGTAAGACCGACGTCTCACTAATAATTGATTTTGACTAATTTTTTGAGGTGCTTATGAAAAAGTTCATCCCTGTAAAGAAGGTTATCACGGCGGCTCTTTGTCTCGGACTTGCCGGTTGCGGTACTTTTCAACAAACCAAACAAGCTGAGTCTGGATCCTATTTATTATTGCGAGGCGACAGTTATAACAAGCTGCTACAAGTCGATGAACAATCACCGGTGGTAATCGGCAAGGAAACTCATGGCTTTGTCTTGGATGGTGAGCGCGTTACCAAAATTGCGGTGACGCCGGGCAAGCATCGCGTCACCATTTCCGCTGCTAGCGGTAAGATTGACGTGGATCGCACCATTTATATCAGTGAAGGCAATGTGTTTGAAATCCAGGTGCCTTGATGCGATTCTATAGCCACTTATTTACCATTTCTTTATTCGTCAGCGTTACTTTATTGGCGAGCTGTACCACCCCATCGCCCAGCGGTTTTTATTGGGGGCGTTATCCACAAACCTTGTACGCCTACAAAAAAAAACCATCGCCAACCACTCGCATGCAGCACCAAAATGAATTGATGCGCTTGATTGATTATGCCAACAGTCATAATACCCGCGTGCCACCTGGTGTGTACGCCGAGCTGGGGAAACTCTATCTCGACCAAGGTGATGAAGTGATCGCTTTTAATTATTTTCAAAAAGAGCAACAACTGTACCCTGAGTCTGCTGTGCTATTCACCCAAATTCAACAGCCCAAACAACCGCCAAAAGCTGCTGCGATACCGGAATCATCAACAACACGGCCATCCGTCACCCAACCAATCTCAAAACAATCAATCTCCAAACAACCAATCCAGCCGACATCGGTAAAAACCCCTTTAACACCGCCAGCGAAAACTTCCCCATGAAACGAATAACCCTGTGTGCAGGTATTTTTTTATTACTGACGGGCTGCGCCACAGCGCCGTCCAAACAAGTCGAATTTCCGAAAATGTATCAGGAGAAACCCAAAAGCATTGTAGTGCTGCCGCCTGCTAATACTTCCACAGCAGCAGAAGCCACCATTTATTACACCACGACCATTGCCAAACCGCTGAGTGATCAGGGTTATTATGTTTTACCGATTGAACTCACGCAGGCCATGCTCCAAGAAGCCGGTATTGTTGATGGCGCACAACTGCAAGATTTGGATTTTATTCGACTGCATCAATTGTTTGGTGCCGATGCTGCACTGTACGTCACCATTCGCGAATGGAATAAGTCCTACACCATTATTGCCGGTGGCTTAACGGTGGATTTGGCTTTTGATTTAAAGTCACTTAAAACCGGTGAGAGCTTATGGCATTATCGCAATCGCATTACGGTTGATACTTCTGGCGATCAAAATGCGGGTTTAATCGGGGCATTAATCGGCACAGCAATTCGAACGGCGATGACCGATTACGTACCCATTGCCGAGCAAGTTAATTATGGTGCGTTACAGTCATTACCTTTTGGCCCGTATCATCCGCATTATCTTCAAGATCAAGATTATGCAAATCAATATAGGTAAATCGCTTGCATTCGATGGACATCGACAATAAGGAGGCAACACCATTGGGCATTAACGTTTGACTCGCCTGGGCACGTAAAAAATATAACTTAACAAAAACACGAACACCCGCAACAGTGATTCCGCGATCAACAACACTACAAACACGCAAGTGATCACACGCACAACAACGATTTGTGGCAACGAGCCCGTGTAGCTAAGCTGCTGCAAAGTCTCTTTCAGTAAGGGATTCTTGATGTGCCGCTGCCATTGCAGCAGCTGCTGCGGCCACGGCGCCTGCAGTAACTCGACTTGCGCCTGCAATTTCAGTGATTGCCGATATAAATCAGAAACACTTTGCGACTGCTCTCGAAAGGCTGGTTCTTTATTGGTGCGGTACTCTTCAATTAATCGGTTTAAATCGCCATTGAACGATTTCTTAGCGACCTCTTTGAAAGGCAGCAACGAGCGCTGTATTTCCGTCAACTGCGCAGTTAAGCGCTGTTGATACTGCTCAAAGACCGAGGGTAGCTGGAGTGCAACCAAAAACAATCCCACAAAAATTAGCAACCGCAAGTATCCTGTAATCATAAAGTTTCACTCTTAAATATCATTAAACCAAAAGACTAGACCATCAAACGTCTTCACGGAAGCGGCAACACCTGCCGCTCCAAACGCCGCCAGCCTTTAGTTATGGCCAAAGGCTGATCTGGCAATAACAATTGCTGACCAAAACGATAAATATCTGTACCAACCACCACCCCAATTGGTTTCTCTTGCGCCCATAGCACCTGCAAACGAGCGGGCATAGCGCCATCGCTGGCGTATTGGCGAAAACGATCACTGCCGCCAAGATCGGTGTAATGTCGCAGCGCAGCACTCGCTGCTCCGGTTAGTGCGTTCAACACATATAAACGCTGCATTGACAACGGACGCTTGGCGTGGCACAGGTTTTCGGGACCACCGGCTTGCGGCAATAGGCTACTAACCATTAATTGATTACGAATAATCAGCGGTGCAACCACAACTTTTTCGCCCTGTGCATTCGCGCCGCCCCCTAAGTTCCAATACCAACCCAGCGATTGTGCGGTTAACCTCACGCCATTTGCGGATGTAAAATCGATTTCTGACAAGTCGGTAAAAGTCCTCGTGCTCACAGCGCTGTTCAACTTAAGATCATCAAACAACACCACCACCCGATTTTGCACCAACACTTCTTGCGGTTGCTCAGAATTTCCGGATCCCAGCGCGATCACGACACGCGCTTGCCCACTGCTGTCTGATAATGTCGCTACGCTTGGCGGCTGAAAAAATCGACGGTTATCCCCCTGCTCCCCCCCAAGTGCTGCAAAACGCTGCAACACAATTCGCTGCGATAACGCGGGCAAGGGTGACTGCAGACGATTATCAATATCTTGACGGAAGACTTGACCACCCAGATCAACCCAATAAATGCGGTCAACCAAAGCATCACCGTCAACATCCAACAATTTCGGACTCGCCACAATGCTGTGACGCAAATCAGCGTGAACCGTATCCGCATCTTGCTGCGCCGCCCACCACAATAACGCACCTGATTTTGCGTCAATCATATACATCGCGCTGCCTTTTTTGGGTGAGGCGCTTTTTGACACGGAGGGTTCTAGCGCTCGCGCTAATTGTATTGGCTGATCATAATACTCTGCGTCATATCCACCGCCAAATAACCACACCGCATGCACGCCATCTTGCAAGCGCACTTGCGCTAATTTGGGTTCCGACCAAGCTTGCCCCATCTGTCGATAAGGGCTACTTGTAGGCACAAAATCAAAAACGCCGCCGCGTATCACAAATTGCAAATGCGCGGCCAATCGTGAAGGCGTACCGAGCCATTGCGGCTGCGCCGATGTGACATCTAAACCATAGTAGTTATAACCACCACGACGCATACCGCCCAACACATAAATATGATCACCCTGCTGCGCATTGATTTGTTGATCGCGAAATTGCTTGCCTTGCGCATCGACTTGCCAAGCGTCATAACGCCACTGCTGCCAGCTACTGTCTAACCCTTGATAACGAGGCGATAATTCCCCGGTTGCTAAACGTGTGCGTGATTCTTGTTGTTGCAAGCGAGCGAGATCACCCAACAACTCTTGCGGCATAAAGCTGAACAGCTCGGTTTGCGTGACGGCATCTTGCGCATGCAACCAACCGGCTTGCGTACTCACCAACACACTTTCATAACGATCATCTGGATTATTTGGTGGCGCGGTGTAACGCTGCGCATCAAAACCATAATTGATCACCATAGGCACGGCATGTACCACTGCGCCCAAACTGCGCCGCGTTTGTGAATCTTGATCCCAAACATTCACCCCGCGAGCCCAAGCTATTACCTCTGCAGCCTGAGCTGCATCCTGCACTTGTAACAGCTGCTGCAAACGCGTGTCATGCACAGGATTTTGATTGGCAGTCCATAACAGCTCATTACTGGCAGCCGCTAAATTCGCGTCACTGCCGACAGCAGGCAATGACGCCCATCCGGTACTTGCACTCACCTTATAATCACCGGTGTAAGTCCAGACCCGCCGCTGACGCGACGCCGGAAAATGCTGTAAAGCCTGCGCAGCGCCTGCGTCATAAACCAATTCATTGATGTTGGTTGTCAAAATAGGCGCAAGTGAAGTTGCATTGCGAAGATCCAGATTAAACCGCTTTACATTACCCAACCATTGACGTCGATAACCCGGCTGAAATAAACCGACAAACATACGCGACTGCTCGATCACTTGCGGCCAATTTGCCAAGCCGATTGCAGCGGTGACACTGACGGCTTCGCGTGCGGCAAAAACTGCTTGCGCACGCGTTAAGGCATCGCTGAATTCCTGCAGCGACAACAATTGTTGAAAGTCCGCTCGCTCATGATCGACATTTAATAGCTGTCGCCACAAAGACGCGCTTTCCGCATGATCAACACTGATGACTTGCAAATGAAGTGGCAACGCAGGTAAACGGTTAAGAGGATCACTGGCAAGTAATTGTCCCGACGTTATCAACAATACGGGCGTAGACAAACAGGATGCGTTCGCCGGAATAGCTTGCAAAGCTTTTATCAGCGTATCTGAATTGGCCATGACACCTGTGACCGATAAACCGCCGATACTGGTGATC
>JANNXD010000023.1:0-2900 GCA_031409375.1 Gammaproteobacteria bacterium
AATTCATACCGAGGTCCTTCAGTAGACATGGGCCTTGAGATTCTATCCATGGTAAGAAAAAACCTGGATGTACCTGTGGTAACGGATGTGCACGAGTCCTATCAATGTGCAGAAGTAGCTGCAGTAGTAGATGTATTACAGATTCCGGCTTTTCTTTGTCGGCAAACAGATTTGTTAGTAGCGGCAGCAAAAACCGGCAAGCCTGTGAAGGTAAAAAAAGGACAATTCATGGCACCTGAAGATATGAAGTATGCAGTGGATAAAGTGAGGGGAGAAGGAAACAAAAATGTGTTCCTGACGGAGCGCGGCTCAAGTTTTGGTTATCATAATTTGGTGGTAGACATGCGGTCGCTTCCCATCATGCGCCAGTATTCACCGGTCGTGTTTGATGTAACACATAGCATTAAACGGCCAGGAGGTTTAGGTGGAACCTCTGGTGGTGACAGGCAGTTTGCGCCCTACTTAGCAAAAGCAGCCGCAGCTGCAGGTGTAGATGGATTTTTTATCGAGACACATCCCCACCCAGAGAAGGCCTTGAGCGATGGACCAAACATGGTGCCCTTGAAAGAGTTGAGAGAGTTTATTGAAATGATTTATAAGTTTTGGAAATTATCAAAGTAGACATACTCAAACTTCTTTAAGCTTCAAACTTTAAACTTTAAGCTTTGAACTTCCAATTTTTTAATCTTTCGACCTTGAAATTTGAAACCGGAGACCCCAAAACTTCGCGCCTCAGCGCCTTTGCGGTTAAAAAAACCTCCTACCAAACACTTTGATTGGCTTATCTATATTTTAACATTTTCCAGCATCTAACCACCGACTTCGGTACTTTTTTGGTGGTTATATTCACCAAATAAAGGTATTCTTTGATGAATAGCCCAACAAGGTGAACACAGTTTGATAGCACGCCTGATGCGCCATTAACATGGTCTTGATTTCTTACGTCTCACTTCTCATATCTCATATCTCACGTCTTATGTCTTGATTCTAAATTCTAAAATCGTCCTTCGTAATTCTTAATTATCTTTGTCTACCACCAGAAAGTTGACAAAGCCTTGACATGAAGCCCATCACAGACATAAGTCAGTTAGATCTAACAAAAAAGTATACCTATGCCGATTACCTCACCTGGCAGTTTACCGATCGGGTAGAACTAATCATGGGCAAAATTTTTAAGATGTCCCCACCGCCAACCAGCAGGCACCAATATGCGGTATCGGTCATACACGCCACAATCTTTCAGTTTTTGAGAGGCAAGCCCTGTAAAGTTTTCCCGGCTCCCTTTGACGTTTCCTTACCGGATAGTTCTGGAATAAGCAAAACAGTAGTTCAGCCCGACATCACAGTGATTTGTGATCCAACTAAGATTACAGAACAAGGTTGCAACGGGGCGCCAGACTTAGTAGTGGAAGTGATATCTAAATCCTCCGTTAAGAAAGACCTTCACGAGAAATATGGAATATACGAACAAGCAGGAGTCATAGAATATTGGATCGTCCAACCAGAGGATCGCTCCCTCATCATATTTACACGAAATGAAAAAGGCCAGTATCAGCCAGCCAAACCCATTATCAAAGGCGACAAAGCAACTAGCAAAGTTTTGCCTGGTTTAGAAATTGACCTCGATGAACTTTTTATCGATGTGGTGGAAGAACCAAAAGAATTGTATCCCCTCGAGGTTAGACGGATTTGAAATATACCAATCTTATAGTCTTCCAATCTTTTAATCTTCTGAAACTTGATGCCAGAAAGCTACAATCCCCAAGTCCTAATGCCTAATACCCAAGCCCCAATGCCAAATACCTAATTTTCAAATTTTCTAATCTTCCAATTTTTTTATTTTCTGAGACTTGAAACCATAAACTTGAAACCTGAAACCCCCGCGTCTCTGCGCCTTTGCGGTTAAAAGCATTCCAATCTTCCAATCTTTTAATTTTCTAATCTTATAATTTTCTAATCTTGAAGCCCCAACGCTAATACCAAGCCCCAACCCCTAATCGCCATTCTAAATTCTATCTTCTAAATTCTAACTTCTTCAATCATCGAATCATCGAATCTCCCATCCTCCAAACTTCTGCCACATCACCTGCAACTGGTATCCGGCAACCAATAACCAGGAACCTTTTTTCGTATATTTATGGCTTTGAAATGGGTAAGCTTTTAATTCTTTCCAATTATATTTTTCTTGTTTACGGAACTGATATTCATGAGGCTCGAAAGCATGTGCACGTTACGTATGCGCACCGGGGTTTCAAGCGTGCCTGTAAATTTTGGCTTGAGCCAGAGATCTCATTGGAGGCTTCAAAAAAAGGTGATTTCAGTAAATTGGAATTGAATGAAATAACTAAACTAATCTTTGAAAATAAGGAACTGCTGTTGAGCCAGTTAAAACTATTTTACGCTAACATACCCGTTAAGGCCATACGAAAATGATAACCACCCTTCTCCCCGCCATACGTCATATCGATTTTATAAATGCCAGCATCATGTTTGTGCATTTGGACAATGACAGAACATTTATCGTTCCGCTGGATAAGTTCCCAGCCATTCAAAAATTAAGTGCTGAACAGAAACAAGATTTTGAAATTATTGATGATAACCACCTGTCATTTCTAGCTCTTGATGAGGTTTTTAGTGTGAATGAATTGATTGGCATTTGAATAGTACCTCACCTATTAACGATTAACTGACAACGCTCAACGAAATGAAAAAAGCATTCATCACAGGCATCACCGGACAAGATGGTGCCTATCTCGCTGAGTTTCTTTTAGCAAAAGGCTATGAAGTCCATGGATTAAAGAGAAGAACATCTCTTTTTAATACCGATCGTATCGATCATATCTACCAGGATCCCCACGACAAAGGCGCACGATTAAAATTGTATTAAGGTGACTTGACAG
>JANNXD010000024.1:0-69979 GCA_031409375.1 Gammaproteobacteria bacterium
CCAGGTTTTCAATAAAACGACCATTGCAGGCACGGCGACTATCGGCAACAACGATTTGATAAAAAGGACGTTTTTTAGTGCCAGCACGCACCAATCGAACCACGACCATAACTACTCCACTATTTCAGCACATAAATTAAAAACAACCGATTAAAAACCTAAGCCACAAAATCAACCGGCATGAACAAAATGACGGCAGATTATACGGCATCCAATCACAAAGCAGAAGCCTTTACCCCAATTATCTGCTTTTCTGCTCCATCCACAGCTTGCGACAGACGCATGCGATCAAGTAGCAATCGATAAAAATTACGCAACCACTTTCACAACAACAAAATTCGTTCAGAATATTAACGACCGCCACCCCTTAAGCAACCACTGCTCATTCTGAAGTAGACGCCTAGCAAGGCACTTGCTACCGTAGCACCGCAGCGCCAGCCCATTCATTTGAGATAGGCATCTGCAACCAGCGAATGATATCATCCGCGTTACAACTAAACCCTGTTAGCACAATGATTCTTCTACTGTTTAGCACTATTCAGATTTGACAGATCGAGGCTTACCTCAACCAACCCAACATTAGAATTGACATATGACCGCACTTCTGTACGCCTAACCTCTGCTGACATTGATGGTGAAAGGCGCGTCGCACCGAGCAAAAATGGAAGGAGTTTAAAGAACTTGAATCAACCAGCAGAACAAAAGTCGCATGATCAGACAATAAAGTTCTTATATTCCGCCAGACGTGTGATTGATATAGAAGCTCAAGCGATCATTGAACTACGCACACGCATAGACACAGATTTTTTCAACGCGTGCGAGCACATTCTTAATTGCCAAGGACGAGTCGTAGTGACCGGCATGGGCAAGTCTGGCCATATTGGCCGCAAGATAGCGGCAACACTTGCCTCAACCGGCACCCCTAGTTTTTTTATGCACGCAGCTGAAGCCAATCATGGCGACCTAGGCATGCTTACTGGAAAAGATGTACTGATCGCCATTTCTAATTCAGGCAATACCGACGAGATCGTTTCAATATTGCCGGTAATCAAACGATTCGGCATTCCACTGATCACCATGACGGCCAACCGCCAATCCGTGCTCGGACGCTTCGCAACGTGCATTTTGGACACAAGCGTCCAACAAGAAGCCTGCCCACTTGGCTTAGCACCAACAGCCAGCACCACGGCTTGCTTAGTAATGGGGGACGCCCTAGCAATTACTTTATTAGAGGCGAGAGGATTTAAGGCGGAAGATTTTGCACTATCTCACCCCAGTGGCGCACTGGGCAAGCGACTAATTCTCACTGTCAACGATGTGATGCACAGCGGCAATCAATTGCCTTGCGTAACCATCAACACCAGCGTTCAAGATACTTTATTGGTAATGACAGCAAAGGGCTTAGGTATGACCTGCGTAATCAACACCGATGGCACACTTCGCGGCTTATATACCGATGGCGACCTTAGACGCAGCTTATTAAAAGGCATTAATATTTATACCACCGACATTAACAGCCAATTGTCCAAACCTTGCACGACGGTAATGACGAATACACTGGCAGCCAGCGCACTGGCACTAATGGAACAAAAGCGCATTAACGGCTTAATCGTTGTTGACCAAGATCAGCGCCCAATCGGCGCACTGAACATGCAAGATTTATTACGTGCCAAGCTGGTATAACCAACATGCACCAATTACTGCACAATAAGTCCCTGCGATTATGGCTTCTCTTGCTCACACTAGTAACTTCAGCCTCGCTCAGCTACCTACTGTATCATCACGCCAATATGCAGGAGACATTGCAAAAGGCACAGAGCGGTGAACTAACCGCTGATTTTATTATCCATACCTTTCAAGGCCTAACCTATGATCAAGACGGCGTATTGCAGTATGAGATGCTCGCCGAAAAATTAACTCAATTTCCAAACGCATTGACGCAACTTAGCAAGCCGATTATTACCACCCACGAAAAAGCCACCCATGTTTGGCGTATTAGCGCCGAAACCGGAAGCATCGATAAACGTCTGCAATTAATTACACTGCAAAATAAAGTCCTGCTAACGCAAGCCGAAAATAGTGAGCTTCCCATATTAAGCACCGACTACTTACAACTATTTCCAGAACGTGACCTAGTGACCACCGATCACCTGGTGCAGATTATCCAAGCCTCGGGTAAGATACTCTCCACCGGAATGACCGGTAAAATCCATTCTCGAGAAGTGACATTAGAACGTGATGTTTCAGGACATTATGACCCACCAGCAAAACCTAAAATGCCGCCGACATCCGACTAAACGCTCAGCGCGCATGCAGACATCACGCGCCGTGCTTGTTTTTTTTGCGCTTATATTAGCAATTGGCTTAACTCAGGCCAGCTACAGCTTAGAGAATGATCGATATTCGGCAATTAACATTCAAGCCAATCACGCCGAACTCAGCGAAGCCAATGGCATGGCAGTTTACACCGGCAAGGTAGAGCTATCACAAGGCAGTTTGCGCATTAATTGCGACACCCTCACCGTTTATACACAAAACGGCACCGTGAACAAAGTGGAAGCCAATGGCAAGCCAGCACACTATCAACAGCAATTAGAAAATAATGAGCCCAATGTGCAAGCAGAAGCCTTATCTATCGTCTATTTGCCCGCTGACGAAAAAGTCATTTTAAAATTGAATGCAAAACTGATGCAAAGCAACAATGTGTTTGAAGGTGATTTAATTGAATACGACCTACATCAACAACGCCTGAGCGCATCACAAACGCCAAATGAAACAACTAACAACACAACCACACCCAAGCGTGTACGCATGACATTACAACCACAAACCGCACCTTCATCCGACACACGTAAAACACCTTAATTATAAGCGGGCTTTAATGAGCACTTTGCACGCCGAACATTTAGTCAAAAGCTACAAATCCAGACAAGTGGTTCAAGATGTCAGCCTAAAAATCACGCAAGGTGAAATTATTGGACTGCTGGGACCTAATGGTGCGGGCAAAACCACAACATTCTATTTAATTGTCGGCTTAATTCTGCAGGATAAAGGTCGTATTCGTATTGATGACCTCGACATTAGTCGACTACCCATGCATGGCCGCGCACGCGCAGGCATTGGCTATCTACCGCAAGAAGCCTCTATATTTCGAAAGCTGTCAGTGCAAGACAACATCCTTAGCATTTTAGAGATACAGCGGCATTTAAATCGCATACAGCGATTATCGCGCCTAGAAAGCTTACTCGAGGAATTCCACATCGCGCACTTGCGCAACAATCTTGGAATGTCACTGTCGGGCGGAGAACGTCGACGCGTCGAAATTGCACGCGCATTAGCCACCGAGCCTAACTTTATTTTTCTCGACGAGCCCTTTGCTGGCGTCGATCCGATTTCAGTCAGCGATATTAAAGCAATCATCACCCAAATCCAGCGCCATAACGTCGGCGTGCTGATTACCGATCACAACGTGCGCGATACGCTAGACATTTGCAATCGCGCCTATATAGTGAGCCAAGGTAAAATCATAGCGGAAGGAAATGGCATCGAAATCGCCAGCAATAAACTAGTAAAAGACGTCTACCTTGGCCAGCAGTTTCATCTTTAAAAATAATGTCGACTGTTTCGTTAAGCCAAAGCCCTTAAATATATCTGCATGACGCCAGAATACAAGCCGGCACTGACCGAATAAAAAGCGATAATGACTATATATTGTTAGCAATGGAGCGTAACACGCCATATTGAGTAGCTAGCAATTGTGAGATTTGAACAATATTAATTTCATCATTCTTAACTTTTGACTGCAGATCAAGCGCTTGATTAGCCGAATTGAGGCCGTACGCAGTTATGTTTTGAAGACTAACCGGCGAATTACCTGTCATGACTTCACGAAGATCGCCATGATGGCTCGCAATACCCGATAGCAACAACCGGTTAGCTAATTGTGAAACAACATTCAGTCTGCGTAAAAGAGTTTTGGCAACACCCTGAGCACCCCCTGCATACAGGCCCTTCGCCACACCGACAGAAGGCAGGGAATTAACTTTTCCTAAAGCACTTGCTAACGGACTATTTGACATTCGACTCACCAATTAAAAATCAATCCTATACCAACGAAAGCTAACACAAGAACACCTCCTTCAGCAATAGAAAATACCATTACTTGTAAACCGAGAGAAAATTGCTGAATGCATTAGATTGGTGAGATAACAAAGCACGCCTATAATTTGATTTCAAAAAATTTAAAACACATGCTTGGCGACAGTTAAGCCGAAAGAATGTTTAATCTACAAATACGAACCAACGGAAGCTGGCCTAATGGAATCTGGCAATGCAAGCGCACTCAACTTCAACAGCTTCAATGCTTAGTACTCATACTAAAACCCGCCGACCCAACAGAAGCCTCACGTTTTTTTTGCTAACATACAGCCTACTATTAACTCTATTACACCCAACCGTGCTGGCAACTACTATCGATAACACCATATTAAGACTACCCAATGACCAACAAACAGAAGTCATTGAGCTTGCACCTTATTGGCAGGTATTCCACGAAAATCTTAACGAACAATTAGAGCTTGCCCTGCAACCGAATACGCAATTAACTTTTGAAACACCGGCAGGACTGGTTCTCAGCGCAACGCAACCAGATCAATGGTTACGCATCAACCTGCATGCGGAACAAGCTTCCGACAACTGGTTTTTGTTTGCCAGCCCAGCAGAGTTGACACGCGTCACATTATATTTTTACGATCAACAGCAACAACCCAACCTACAAACCACCGGTCGGGTTTATCCACAACAGCTTGCCAATCCTTTATTGCAATATTCGGGCGGCTATCTGTTACCGCTGCCACTTCGCCAAGGCGATCAATCTATTCTGCTTAATTTACATCATGCCGCAACAACACCCATCCATTTACAACTCATATCCAAAGCCAAACTCAACCAATTACGCCCCTATCAGCAACAACTGAGTGGATTACTCCTCGGCGGCCTACTTGTTTTTTTAATTTTACAAATTTATCTCGGCTGGCAACAACGATTTAAGTATTTTCATTGGTTAGCACTGGCCAATTTTGGCTGGATACTGGCGTGGGTCACTGAACAAAAAATCGGATTACTCGGCACATGGCTTGCCCCCATTACCCTCACCCCCATACTGAGCAACGTGATCACGGGCATAGCATGGACCATTTATTTGCATATCTTCAGCAACACAATGGACATTGAAATCGCACACCCTCGCTGGCAGCGCGGCTTTGCAATAATACTGGCCTTCGTTTTCCTCACCAGCCTATCCTTGCCACTCTGGTCAACTTCAATCTTCAGCAGCTGGGCAATACCGCTCATCATCAGCGCCAGTAGTTTATTCGTTATGCTGGCTAATTATTTTTATCGCCAGTCTTCTCTCAGTACCCGAACATTGATCTTCGCCACCACGATCAGTGTCGTGCTTTCGGTCAATCTCGACCTACTGCTCACCCATATCCCTACATCTCCAAGCCTGCCTCACCACCTACTCCACTTAATCTGCATGACCTTAACACTATTGCTGAGCCATTCCTTAGTTCAATCTCAACGATCACAACAACAATTGCAGAGTCAGCACCAGCACCAAAAGTTCCAGAAAAATTTGGCGCTACAACTGCGTCAAGTCGAATGGCACAATCGCCTTCATCACCAGTGCTTACAACAAATTCAAACCACGGTTGGTCAATTAATCACGTCATTACCGAATTACTTTGCACCAGACAATGCCACTCCAGACAACGCCACTCCAAACAACTCAGCCAAAGAATTATCGCCCACGCTCATACGCGTGCATCATGCCTTGCAGCGTGTATGCGATCTAGCCGCAGACGGCCCTGTACAAGACATGCCATTTTTACTAAAACCACTATTGATGGGGCTCGCCAAAGAATGTCTAGAACGCTGCAAAAGTAAAAATCTAAAGCTTCACGTAGCCTTTGATAAAAAGCTTCCGTTAGCGGTGCGCGGTGACGCACGATTAATCCATCGATTACTGCATGAACTGCTAGTGAATGCAGTCAATTACACCGCCCAGGGTGATGTAATTTTTAAAGTCAGCACCCCCACAGTACCTTCAACACAAGATCGCGATAACACCTATCGCATCGATTTTTTAATTCAAGACACCGGCTGCGGTTTACCTACTGCACATGAAAGCCTCGAGTTTAACCTGAAAAAAGCATCGCCTACAAAAATGGCCACCTCAAAAATAATCCAGCCAACACCATTAAAGACAACCTCACACACAACAAACTCACCACCTGAGTCCTCGTTGGCCATGGGCCTGGTCATCTGTCGTCATTTGGTGCAACTGTTACAGGGCAACTTACAAGTGAAATCCGTTAGCGGTCAAGGTAGTCGCTTTATGATAAGACTGCATTTACCCACCGCTGATCCTAGCCATGCTTCAACCGATCCATTAAATGACAGCATTATGCCGTTACGAATTCACGCCCCTACCAAAGCCGGCATGGAACTGGCTCTGATCGTGGATGACAATCGCATTATTCAACAAAGCTTATCCGCCACCTTAAAAAAAATTGGCTACAAACCCCTGATCGCCTCTTGCGGGGCAGCGGCCATCGACATATTGGCTTTAAACGCCATTGATATCATTTTTATGGATTGCGAAATGCCGGAAATGAATGGTTTTGAAACCCTGGCCGCATTACGTGCCATGCCCCATCATCAACGCGTGCCCGTTATCGCCATTTCATCCTACCCTCAAGCTGAGTTTCATGCCAAAGCAGTCGCTGGCGGATTTACCGACTATATAGAAAAACCCATTACCCGCGAAAAAATAAGTGAACGCCTACACCAACTGCACCTCGACATAGCCACGACATCCGAAGATACTTCTGAATAACCAAATAACACCCAAAAAAATAGCGACCCAACAACTCCATTCAGATTGAGTTCAGCTTAATACGGTTATGCTTGCACTAAGATTTGGATAATCAAGATCAGTTATTGACGACACCATTCAACGTTTCAACTGATATTCCTGTGGAGTTCATTATGTTCGCTGTCATACGCCTTACTTCACTCACCTTATTGCTATGCATTGGCGTCACCACCAATGTTTTTGCCGGTCATAACAGGCACGTCTCAGCGGACATACGTTTTGCCAACTATATCAATCCTTATGACTACCCCAGCCACGGTTATCGTGAGCGCTATATTGAACACCGCTATATTGAACGCCAACCGCATTATGTAATTGAGGAATACGAACGCCCACGTTATTACCATCATCACGATCATCATTGTGGCCATAATGTAATAAACAGCCAACGAGTGGTCTATCAAGACAGCTATTTTAATGACGACGATGATGAGGATGATGATTAATGTCAAGCACCCTTAATTTGCGGATTCACGCGCCGTCAATGAAGAAAAACTCAATTTTTTAATTAACCGCAAGTATATTATTCAATCAATATTACCGAGGAGATGATTATGTCGTCCGTTAAACATGTAGCTTTGCGCACCTTATTACTTGGCATTTGCGTTACCACAAATGTTTATGCTGGCCATAATAATCCTGGGCATGGCGGTCATCGTTATCATAAGCACGAAAATCATGGGCGGCATGTTGAACGCACATATGTTGAACACAGATATATTGAACGCCAACCCTATTATGTTGTACAGGAAGAATATTACCGACCACGCCACTACCATCATCATGATCGGCATTGCGGCCATTATGTAACAACACGAGAACGAGTGGTCTATCAAGACAACTACTATCCCAGCTACGACAGCAATGGTTTCGGACTGGAAAGCCTGACCATCCATTTACGCTAAATGCTAAATGTTACATATCGTACTTTTTGAACCGGAAATTCCACCCAACACCGGCAACATTATTCGCCTGTGCGCCAACATCGGCGCACAGCTACACTTAATTAAACCGCTTGGCTTTGCTCTAGATGATCAAAAGTTACGCCGTGCGGGTTTGGACTATCACGAATTTTCGCAACTTAACACGCATGATAATTGGCAGAGTTTTATTGAGACGTATCCACAGACTTTAGATCAACCAAAACTCAACCAACCACAGATTTTTGCTTGCACCACCAAAGGGCAAACGCTTTATACAACCGCCACATTTGAAACCGATGATATTATCGTATTTGGCCCTGAATCTCGCGGCTTACCAACAGCCATCATCAACAGCTTGCCCGTAGAAAATCGCCTACGGATCCCGATGCAAGCCCACAGCCGCAGCTTAAATCTGGCCAATGCAGTCGCCATCATTGCTTATGAAGCTTTACGCCAACAAGGGTTTAGGGGGTTGGCTTAAAACAATTTGGCGGGTTAACTTCACATTAACGCGTGACCAGCAGCTATTGCTCTTGCTGCTTATTGCGCATAGCGTCGGCGAATAAAGCATCAAAATTGACAGGAGCTAATAACAACTGAGGAAAACCGCCCTGCGATACCAAATTGCTTACCGCTTCTCTTGCATAAGGATATAAAATGGTTGGGCAATAGCTGCCAATTAATAACTGCAACTGCTGCGGAGGTGCCGATTTGATCGCGAACAAACCCGCTTGTTTGAGCTCAACCACAAAAGCCACCTGTAAGGCTTTTTCAATATCCGGATTTTTTGCCGTCACCGTAATCGACAACACCACTTCGTACAAATCATCTTGGATTTTTTGACTGCTATTATTCAACTCTAAATGAATCTCTGGCTTCCACTGCGATTTAAAACCTTCCGGTGATTTTGGGGATTCAAACGAAACGTCTTTCAAATAAATTTTTTCAATACTGAAGTGTGTTGCAGGCATTGGATTATTGGCTTGATCTTGCATATCATCGTTATTCACTCGAAACGGCTCCTTTAAAATTCCCTGTCAAATACATGTCAAACTTTATGACTTCACCAATGGCAAGTTATCACCCAACCAACCAGAAATTCCACCTGATAAACGCACCACATTGGTAAATCCTTGCTGACGTAATAATTTACCCGCCGCGCCTGAATGCTGCCCTAATTTACACACCAAAATCACTGGTTTATGTTGATACTCTTTGAGTAGGCGCAACTGATCGGGTAAGCCACTCAAAGGCACATGACGCGCACCAACAATGTGACCGGCATCAAACTCTGCATTGTCGCGCAAATCCAACACCAACGCCTGCTGCTTATTCATCAACAAGGTGGCTTGCGATGAAGAAATCGAACGCCCTTGACGTAGGCTTTCCACCCAGAACAAAGCTACCAGCAAACTAAAAATTAAACTGGATAACTGCCAATTATTTGAAGTAAATTCTAGAAAACGCGCCATAAGACTCAATCTTATAAAGATACGGCCGCCAGTATAACGGCATTTATCTACAGCAGATAGACCTGCGCCATCCTTGCGCGTAAAATGCAGCCCAATGATTCAGAACCGCCATTTATAATCAGCGGACATTTATTTTAGCCGTCTACCTTTAACCAGAGATTTTTGAACAAATAAGTGGCTTTAAAAACCAGCGACAAAACAAACCAGGCGAATCTAGTGAATACCAAAAAACCTTTTCTGTTATTAATCTTAGATGGCTGGGGCTATCGAGAAGCCCGCGAATCCAATGCCATTGCACAAGCACACACCCCTACCTGGGATCATCTCTGGCAAACTGCTCCACACGCTTTAATTGAAGCATCTGGTGAAGCCGTTGGCTTGCCCGATCAACAAATGGGCAATTCAGAAGTTGGCCATATGCATCTGGGTGCAGGTCGAGTAATTTATCAAGATCTCACCTTGATACACCACGCCATTAAAACCGGCGAATTTGCTAAAAATCAGCTGCTGCAACAACTCATCCATACACCACAAAAACTTCATCTTTTAGGCTTATTATCACCTGGTGGCGTGCACTCGCACGAAAGTCATTTTCTAGCTTTTTTGCAAATGGCCAAAGATGCCGGTGTGCGACACAAAATTTGCGTGCATGCCTTTTTGGATGGACGAGACACCCCACCACAAAGTGCTGAAAGCTCACTACGATTGCTTCATGATTTTTTACAGCAACATCAATTAGGCTGCATTGCTTCTATTTGCGGACGTTTTTATGCCATGGACCGTGATCAACGCTGGGACAGAGTGGCCGCTGCTTATACCCTACTGACAGCCAAACAAACCCAGTTTACTTTCACAGACCCATTCGACGCACTTCAAGCGGCCTATGCGCGCGGCGAAAATGATGAGTTCGTACAGCCAACCTGGATTGATCACCCAGACGCCATCGCCATACAAGCGAACGACAGCGCCTTGTTTATGAATTTTCGTGCAGATCGGGCTCGCGAACTTACACAAGCGTTTGTAGCAGACCACTTTACCGGCTTTATACGACAACGTTTGCCACTAGAGTTTGCCACTCTCACCGAATATGCAGAAAATTTAGCGGTGCCCGTGGTATTTGCACCCCAACGCATCAACAACACGCTTGGCGAATGTTTAGCGCAACACCACAAGACCCAATTGCGCATCGCCGAAACTGAAAAATATGCGCATGTCACTTATTTTTTTAATGGCGGCACCGATGCAGCGTTCCCCGGTGAAACTCGTATTTTAATTGATTCACCTCGCGAGGTTCGCACCTACGATTTAAAACCAGAAATGAGCGCATATGAAGTCACCGAACAGTTAATCGCTGCGCTGAACAGTGGCGACTATGATGTGTTAATTTGCAATTTTGCCAACGCCGACATGGTCGGCCATACCGGTAATATGCCCGCTGCCATCAAAGCCGTCGAAGTCATTGATGCCTGCCTGCAAAAAATTATCGCCGCCTTGCAGCAAAACAATGGTGAAGGACTGATTACCGCCGATCATGGCAATATTGAAATGCTGATCAATCCGCACACTCATCAAACCCATACTGCCCATACCGCATTACCGGTTCCGGTGGTTTATTTAGGACAGCGCGCAGTGTCTTTTAACCCCAATAAAAAACCCGCTGACACCCAGCTTGGCAGTGACAAGCCTACCGACAACAACCTGATTGTTGGCAGTCTGTGCGACATCGCCCCAACGATACTGTGGCTAATGAACATACCGATTGCTCAAGAAATGACTGGACAAGTATTACTGCAACCTACGCTATCTTCGGAGATCTAATCATGCCGAAAATCACCCCATTGAAATACCTACGTTCACTTTTCTGGATGACACCGCTAACTCTCGGCATGCTATTTAGCGCGTACTCGAACGCCACCTTAAAAGATCCCAACGCCATCCGTGATGCCCTGCAAACCAATCAGAAAAATTTAGCCAAAATTCAACAGCTCACAGAACGGCTTGAAAGCACCTACAGCAAAACCCAACAACAATTAAAAGCCAGCGAACAAGCCATTGCCGCCAATCAACAACAAACCCAAGCCATCCAACAACAACAACAACAATTACAACAACAGATTGCTCAACTTGAACAACAAACAATCGATTTGGAAACTCAGAAATTATCCCAACAACAACTACTCAACAATGAATTGAAACTGTTGTATCAAAGCGGCACACATGACACCGCCAAACAATGGCTCAGCCAACAAGATCCAGAGGTGCTGCAACGCTTGCATTATTATCATCAATATCTACAACAAGCACGCCTACAAAAACTACAGGCTTATCAACAAACCATAGCAGAATGGACCCAAGTCCAACAAAGCCTACAAAACACACAACAAGCTTTAGCCGATAGCAATGCCGCCCTGCTCACCCAGCAGCAACAACTGACCCAACAGCGTCAACAACGCCAACTATTAATTTCACAACTCGAGCAACAGAACAAACAAAATCATCAGCAACTGTCACAACTCCAAGGTGAGCAAAACGATCTACAAAATTTACTAGACCAACTCTTACAAGCCCGCCAACAAGCTGAGCAAAAACGAAAATTAACCCAGCGATCCTCACAAAATAATAACAGCAACATCAACAACCTCCGTGATGATGGTGCACCCAGCCCACTTAAAGGCAAACTACCCTGGCCAACCAAAGGCAAAGTCACCTCACAATATGGCAGTAAGCGCGATGGTTTTGACCTGGTATGGAAAGGTATTTTTATTGATGCTGCCGAAGGCAGCAAAGTACACGCCGTTGAAGACGGTGAAGTTATTTTCGCCAATTGGTTACGCGGCTACGGCTTACTATGCATCATTGATCACGGGGACGGCATTTTATCTTTGTATGGCCACAACAAAATTATTACGCGCAAACTGGGAGAACAAGTTCATGCTGACGATATTATTGCCGAGATTGGCAACAGCGGCGGATTAGAACAGTCCGGCCTATACTTTGAAATTCGACAACAGGGCAAAGCAATTAATCCGCTAGCCTGGTTAAAAAGGTAAAGCGCTGCAAAAATAATAAAATCCTGTGATAAGCTTATGCGCTAACTCATTTTCTGTTTTCAATACGCTATCTTTAGATATCCAGGTTTTCAATTAACAAATTTGAAGGAATATACTGCGCATGACAATCACCGCCAGCCCTGCATCAGCTCATAATGGTCTCTTCGCGCAGCAAAAACTTTTTCGCATCAGTGCCATCTGCACCCTGCTGGCGCTACTAACGAGCCCTATTTTCGCCGCATCCCCACAAAAACTCAACGCGGAGCAAACAAAAATACCCAACGCAGGATTGCCGCTCGATGAAATTCGCACCTTCGTTGATGTGTTTGACCGGATTAAAAAAGCCTATGTCGAACCGGTTGATGATAAAACCCTGCTCGACAATGCCATTAAAGGCATGTTATCGGAACTCGATCCGCACTCCGCTTATTTAGAACCAGAAGATTTTAAAGATCTACAGATCAATACCTCAGGTGAATTTGGCGGCTTGGGCATTGAAGTCAGCATGGAAGAGGGCTATATCAAAGTTGTTACCGCAATTGATGACACACCTGCACAAACGGCTGGAATATTACCCGGCGATATCATCATCAAGCTCGATGACGTGCAAGTCAAAGGCATGGCACTCGAAGAAGCAGTTAACATGATGCGCGGTAAACCCGGTAGCAAAGTTGCGCTAACCGTGGTGCGCGAAGGCGCCAGTCAACCGCTCGTCATCGCTGTGACGCGTGCGGTGATTCAAGTCAAAAGTGTAAAAGGCGAGTGGATCGAACCGGGCTTTGCTTATCTTCGATTGTCACAATTTCAAGTGCATACCCCACAAGACATGATCAACAAAATCGAAGCGCTGAAAAAATCTGCCACAACACCCATGAGTGGCCTCGTGCTGGATTTGCGCAACAATCCAGGCGGCGTATTGCAATCGGCCGTTGAAATTTGCGATGCGTTTTTGAATAAAGGCTTAGTCGTTTATACCCAAGGCCGCCTGCCCAACTCAGAGCTACGTTTTAATGCTGAAGATGGTGATGTCTTAAATGGCTTACCGATGGTAGTACTTATCAATAGCGGCTCAGCATCGGCTTCAGAAATTGTCGCCGGCGCACTACAAGACCATCATCGTGCCGTATTAATGGGCACAACCAGCTTTGGCAAAGGTTCTGTACAAACGGTACTACCGCTCAGTAATGATCGCGCATTAAAACTCACCACCGCACGCTATTACACCCCCAGCGGCCGCTCCATTCAAGCCCAAGGCATTGTGCCGGATATTCAAGTTGAAGCGGCAAAAATCACCAAGCTCGAATCAACTGCTGATGAATTCCACGAAGCAGATTTAAAAGGTCACTTAGCCAATAATAACGGCCGCAAAGAACTCAAAGGCACACTACCCAATGATAAAATGGCCGTGCTAGAAAAATCTTTACCGGAAAAAGACTATCAACTGTTTCAAGCACTGACCTTATTAAAGGGCATGCAGATTATTAGTCATAAGAACTGAGGTTAAAACCAAGGCATACGATTAATTGCCAAAGCTAGCAACATTTAGTTGTGTAGTGATTAAGCAATCAACGATCCGCCGGCAATTATCGCGTAACAAAGGTGAGCAAGGATACCGGCATAAACAAGTGCAAAGCAATGTCATGAAACGACGTCAAGGCTTAGCTAATCGACATAAAGTATTACCTTGGTGCTCATGACAACCAAACTAAACGCGATTGGCCAAGGCAAGCCACGCCTTTGCATCCGGTCCAACATAGTCGGCACTGGGTCGAATGATGCGATTATTGGCACGTTGCTCCGCGATATGAGCACACCAGCCACTGATGCGCGCGATGACAAAAATCGGCGTAAATAATATTGTGGGAATACCCAAGGCGTGATATGCGCTGGCATGATAAAAATCGGCGTTAGCAAATAGCTTTTTTTCGCGCCACATCACTGTTTCAATGCGTTCGGATATCCGAAATAAACGATCATCCCCAGTGCTTTCTGCCAGCTGTTGTGCATAACGACGAATAATCGCATTACGCGGATCGCAATCTCGATATACCGCATGCCCAAAACCCATAACTTTTTCTTTGCGCGCTAATTTTTCTAGTATTTGTTGTTCGGCATCATCCGCATCTTTACAGGTTTGAATGAGCGCCATGGCCGCTTCATTGGCACCACCATGCAGCGGGCCACGTAGCGTACCGATGGCAGCAACGACACAAGAATATAGATCCGACAAAGTGGAGGCGCAAACACGTGCCGCAAAAGTAGAGGCATTAAATTCATGTTCAGCATACAAAATTAACGACACCTGCAAAACTTTTTGATGCAGGGCTGGTGCTTCTTTTCCCAATAATAAATGCAGAAAATAACTGCCTAATTGTAATTCGTTTTGATCTAGATCGATTTCAACACCCTGATGACTAAAACGATACCAGTACACCAACATAGCCGGTACGGTAGCCAGCAAGCGATCAGCATGTTCAAGTTGATCGGCGAATGCGTCTTCAGGCAAACAATTGCCGAGCACCGAACAACCGGTGCGCAATACATCCATTGGATGCGCGCTGGCCGGCAATAAACGCATCACCTGCAATACTGCTTCGGGTATTGCTTGATATTGTTTTAATTGCCGTTGATAGGCATGTAATTCGGCAAAGGTTGGCAGTTTGCCGCGCAATAACAAATAAGCGACCTCTTCAAAACTGGCATATTCGGCCAAATCATTAATGTCATATCCGCGATAGCGCAGTTCATGGCCCTGTGCGCCAACACTACAAAGCGCAGTTTGTCCAGCTACTTGGCCTCGCAGACCGCTGGCTACTGGAGGGTTTGTCATTTTGGTTGCTTCCCATTCTGTCGCATTAAAACGCTACCCAAAAACTGTCAGCGTCTTACAATAGGCGCTCTGACAATAGACTTTCTGCAAGCACGCTATGATGCTGGAGGAACCAACATGACACAAGACTTGGATGCTGTTGTTAAAGCAAATGTTAAAACGAATTACGTGTTGCGACCCAGCACCGCACGTGGGTTAACTCAAACTTCATGGCTGCACAGTCGGCATAGTTTTTCGTTTGGTCATTATCATGATGCCCTGCATCATAGTTTTGGCGTGTTGCGTGTGATTAATGATGATGTCATTCAAGCTAATTCAGGCTTTGGCATGCACCCGCATCAAGATATGGAAATTATTACCTATGTGGTACGTGGAGCATTAACACATCGTGACAGCTTAGGGCAACAGGGTGTAATTCCAGCCGGCGACATTCAACAGATGTCGGCAGGCACTGGCATTTTGCATAGTGAGTTTAATGAGGCTTCAGAAGCGGCACATATTATTCAAATATGGATTGAGCCGGATCGCCGTGGTTATGCGCCACGATATCAGCAAAAACCGGTTGATGCTGCGGACAAGCACAATCGTTGGCTGTTATTGGCATCACCTGACGATGAGTCAGGACTTGTGCATATTCATCAAAACGCACGTTTATATACGGCGTTTTTATCTTCGCAACAAACCTTATCTTTTGAGGTTAAACCTAAGCGGAGTGTTTGGTTACAAGTCGTCAATGGCAGTGTTTGGGTGAATCAAGTCTATTTGGAAAATGGTGACGGTTTGGCTATTTCTGAGCCGACTCATTTAAACTTAAGTGAAGCTAAGGACGTTGATTTGCTGTTATTTGATTTACCGGAGTTACTATGAATCGCACTTTTGGCATGAATGGCTTTTGGGGTGCTCCCATTATTTTATGTGGAGCTGCAATAGCGCTCTGCAGTGTCGTCGATGCTAATGCTCAAGATAGTGTGCCTCAAGCCACTGTACCAAATTCACTGGATGCCGCAGGTGCTTATTTGCAATCCGAGCCTACTGAGCGCATTTTTTACGACGCCAAAGGTAATCTCATGGGGTATTTATATGCCAATAATTATATTTTTGATGAAATAGGCACTTATGTCGGCGTGCTTAAAGATCAGCGCGTTTTATATGATGCAGATGGCAAATTACTCGGCGAAATGGATGGACATGGTTTCATTTATAACCGTTCGGGCGAATTTATCGGTGAGTTAAGTAGCACACCTTTACCGGGTAAATCACTGAAATCACAAGGAGCGCCAATCTTGTAGTTTTCTCCGCTCAGCAACTTTGTTATGCACTTCGCGGTTGAATCTGCCAGATCTGATTTTGCAACTATGCGGATTTAGCGACGCTTACCGAAGCTCAAGCACTAAATTAGTGCGCATCGCGTTATTTAAAATAAGATAACGCTCGATGGAAGCGCAAGCTCGCTGTCATCAACACATCAAATTTCGGGTTTTTTAAGCTATTCAGGGTTGGCGGTCTTTTTGCTTAACTGCAACAAGTAATACCTATTTGACCTCGACGGGTGATTTATGAAAAAAATCCATTTCTTATTACGAAGCTTGGCATTAGTCATGTTGTGCGCCTGGATGCTGTCAAATTCAGTATTGGCGGGTGATATTTATCATTGCGTTATTCAAGATCAAATCCAAGCTGCTTACTCTGGCCACTGGTCGCGAGGCAATATGCAAGTGGCCAATCAAAATGTGCTGCAATTTATCGTGAATCGTTTAAATGGTCGAGTGATGGGCGATGTATTTGATAACCATGATGCACAGCGCGTGGAAATTTTGGATTCAGGCTCTGATCAACAAGCGTTTAAACTGTTGGCGGTATTTGGCCCTAATATTAGTGTCGATTATTTACAGATTAAAGAATATCACCTGCAAGCAGATAAGCCTTTTACCGGCATGAGCCAAGGAAAGGCTTATACCGGCGTATGCCACCGTAAGGTTTAAAGCTACACATGATAAAGCTACGACTGAAAAATCTACACGCGATTAATCAAGGTGCGAATCGAATTAGCCAAATCTCCGGGCAGCAGCACCACTTTGCTATTCTCTGAATTGGCCATTTTTTGCAGACCTTCGATATATTTTTCGCCAAGAATATACAGCACAGGTAATTCTCTATCGCCAATCGATTGCGCAACTTTATGAATCGCAATTTGGCTCGCTTCGGCTAAAACCACTTTGGCTTGTGCGTCACGTCGAGAGGCTTCTAACCGGCCGTCAGCTTCTAAAATAGCTGCCGCTTTTTCACCCTCAGCACGAGTGACCGCTGCACGACGTTGACGCTCAGCTGCAGCTTGCTCTTCCATCGCATGTTGCATGGTTTGCGAGGGATTGATGTCTTGGATTTCTACGGTTTTTAAGGTAATACCCCAATCGGCTATGTCGTCCGAAATAGCTTCTTTTAAACGTGCTTTGATTTGATCACGCGAACATAAGGCATCATCCAAATCCATGGCGCCAATAATCGCACGCAGCGAGGTTTGAACCAAATTCTGAATACCCTGATGATAATTTTCGATGCCATACACTGCTTTTTCTGGAGAAACAATATTGATGTAAGCGACAGCATTAACAATGATGACAGCATTATCGCGCGTTATAACTTCTTGTGAGGGAATATCTAGGACGATGTCTTTGGTAGAAATGCGGTACGCGACAATATCGATGTAAGGAACAATTAAATTCAATCCTGGACCAAGCGTGCTGTGGAATTTACCGAGTCGCTGCACGATCAGTTTACTGCCTTGGGGCACGATGCGCACACCCATCATTAAAGTAACCACCACTAATATCAAAAATACACTAACCATTACCAATCCCGGTGTCATCGACTTGCTTCCTTGTGTTGTTAAAAAAGTGTGTTTGATAAAAATGTTATTTCTAAAAAAATAAAGTAGGTGGAAATAATTTTTTGAGTGATTGTTTATGCGCTAACTTTGCTGACGATTAACGTATTACCATTGATACTGTTAACACGGACACGATCACCAATCGACAGCGGATGATCGCAAATAAATAACCATTCATCATCCCCTAGTAAACCCGGTACAAAACGCGCAATGCCATGCTGGCCTTCAATCGGTATTTTAATGACCATACCGATTTTGCCGACAATAGCTTCTTTTGCAATGCCTGCTGAGGTTTTATCGGTGAGCATACGCCGGAAGTAACGGTACCACAGAAAAGTCAACGTTGCTGAGCTAATAGCCCATAAAAAAACTTGTAGGCTGAGTACAGCTGTCGGTATTAGCCATAAAAAGAGAGCAACGAGGGTAGCGCCTAGGCCAAACCAAATTAATGTGAAATTGAGTATCAACAATTCGAGCATCATCAACACCATGCCCAGAACCAGCCAGTACCAAGGTTGCATCATTACTCAGCCCCTTTAACGTTAAAAAAATTTAGTTGTTATGCTGTATTGCCGCAATTACTGGCAGTCGATAAAACCCTGGCCACATATGCGTTCAGGATAGACGGCATTTAAGGATGGTGACAAGCCATTTTCCATCGCCCTATGGATGCGCATGATGTCGTTTTAACTTTTGATTGAAGCTAAACTCTAAATGCCTCAATTTACTGTATCCGTTGTCTTACTTTGTACCGCTTAGTGCTAGCTACGGACTTGCTAACACGCCGAGCAAGCCTGAATATATTGCAGAAGGTATTAAAAGCTTTCTATTTGGTTAAGCAAAAATTACCGCCTTCCCCATAAATCATTCATTAGATATGAATACAACCCCTGACACGAAAGGGATTTAATATCAAACACCCAACCTGTGATCATCAACACGCTTTAGATAACCGCTTATTGCAAAGCAATTAAACACTGCAATACTCTTGATCGCTACCATCAATTGCTCTTTTTTTATCAAGGCGTTTAGAATGATTATACTTTCCATGCACCATCGATCCATGCACCATCGGCGTATTCGTCCATCTTATTTAGCGGTTCTGTCATTTGTAGCAAGTGGTTTCTCACTTAATGCAGCGGCAGTTATGCCGATTATTAACGCAATCGACGATCAAAAGATAGCCATCGGCAGCAGCTATATATATACCCCTGCATTGAATCAGGGTGGCGTGGTGAATTGGAGCAAACTTTACGGTCCCGATGATGTAAAAGTGGACCCGATAACCGGCACCGTAACCTGGTCAGTGCCCAGCAACTTACCCAGCGAAAGTTTTCATATTGGCGTACAGGCTGCCAATGCCGATGGCGTTGCACGCGAAGTATGGATTGTGCATGCCGGAGTGGCTAACGTGATCGAAGTGGGCCCTAATGCTGCCCTCAAAACTTTACGCAGCGGTTTTGCGGCGATGAAAAGTGGCGACACGCTTGTCGTCAAAGCAGGAACCTATACCGGCATCAACAATACCTTTGGCAACTATGGCACTGAAAAGCCACCGACAGGTAACTCATCCAAGTTGACAACAGTCATGTCAGAACAACCCGGCAGCGTTATTTTAGATGGAGAAGGTGAACGTGATCCGCTCATCCTCAGCAGCGACTTTGTGACGCCGCTACACAATGGAGACGGAACCTATCCAAGCTCTCCAGCCAATTACATTGCCCTAAAAGGTATCGAAGTACATAACTCAAATAATGCCGGGCTAGAAGTCCGTTACGCACATCACATTAAGTTAATTGACATGGGTTCATCGAATTCTGGCGGCAAATACCAACAGGAAAATGTTGCTAACGCCGTTATTAATCGCTCGCAATATGTGACGGTTGAAGGTTTATACACATGGGGTTACTCACGCTACCCACTCAATCTTTATTATTCAGAATACGTCGTGAGTCGCCGCAACAACGTACGCGGAGACAACTTTGCAGGCGCTCAGCCTATTGCCGGCTTTCAAACCTATTGCTCTCGACATATTCGCCATGAAAATAACATCGTGGTTGATAGCGACCAGCCTGAATTTTGGCTCCATAATATTTATTGGGGCGGCGCTTTTTCACAAGCAGCGACTAACTGCTATGACTTACCTGAGGATGTCCATTATGAGCGCTCGATTGCATTAAATAATGCTTTCTCCGTTGGCGATACTGCAGCAACCGAAAGTAAAGATAGTATACGTCATCAAGATATCGTTGCCTGGGATGCGGATATACAACGATTTGATCACGGCACGAATGACGCCTTTATTTCTATGTACAACTCACGCGGTAGTATGCAAATTTCACAAAGTACAATTGGCAATCTTCGACAATCCGGTGGACCAATCGTCACTGGTGGCCAAAGCTTTATCTTCGCCACTGACAAAGCTTTTAGTGTGAGTAATAGTATTTTTTTCAAACTCGGCGAAGTGAATGGAACAACGATTAATCAAGGTCCATTAATCAATTGCCAAACCAGCGTATGTAGTTTTACCGATAATATTTTTTATAACTTTAAAGGCGCGATCCCGAGCAACGCAGCTTTAACGCCGATGGTGCGTAACACCACCAACAATCCTAACTTACGTTACTTACCCAAACTCGATCCTCAATCACCGCTGCGTACGGCAGGTGCCGGCAATACCCGCATTGGTGCTGAAGTGATGACCTACAAAGGTCGCTCAGGTACTTTTTGGGGTGAAACCGGTTTTGATGATGAAACCAATGTACCCATGTGGCCAATTGCTAACGAGCACGTGATTGGCAAAGCCATGGGCAAATGGTCTTATACAGGACCTACTCGAAACAACGGACCTGTCGCCACCTTAAATGGTGCTCGCGGATTTGCTGTTAGTGGTCAAACATTAACAAACTATATTTGGAGCTATCTCGGCAACCTGCCGCCCGTATTTAATTTTCACGCACAGGGAGGTAATACTAAAGTTGCTCTATTGTGGGATTTACCAGCTACAAAATCTTTAAGTTCAATCAGCGGTTATCGAGTCTACAGAATTGATAACGGCCAACAGACCTTAATTAAAGAGATCAATGACCGCAATGCTTTTAATATAACGATAGAAGGTCTAAACAATAGCACTCAGTACCAATTTGCGGTGACCAGCTTCAATAATTCGCAAGAAAGTACCTATGCTTATATCGTCAATATTATGCCCATGGCCAAAGCTAAACCGATGACACCAAGTTTGTCCGTCAAGGTTATTTAGCATCTAACCCCATAAGCGTTAAATGATGTTTTTTGTGAATCGGTTTGCTAGGCGCCTGTCTGACGTAAGACTGCTCCTAGCAATGACTCTCGGTATGGTAACGCCATTGCCGAATTTCCGGCATATCCTGCCCGTGCTGATGAATATATTGCTTATGTGTTAGCAACTTTTGTTGCAGAGTTTGTTTTAGGGTTTGACCATCTTCACCAGTTTGCGGCAAACGATTAATCGCCGCCATGACCAAATGAAAGCGGTCGAGTTCATTTTGTACTGTCATATCAAAAGGCGTGGTAATGGTGCCTTCTTCGCGGTAACCGTGAACGTGAAGATTGGCGTTATTAGCGCGGTTGTAGGTTAAGCGATGAATCAACCAAGGATAACCATGGAACGCAAAAATCACCGGTTTATCTCGAGTAAAGAGTGCATCAAACGCCGCATCGGTTAAACCATGCGGATGCTGTCGATCAGATTGCAGCTTCATCAGATCAACCACATTCACTACGCGCACTTTTATTGTCGGCAACTGCTCGCGCAAAATCGCAACGGCCGCCAAAGTTTCCAACGTGGGGACATCCCCGCAACAGGCCATGATCACATCTGGCTCACCCACTAGCGTACTGCTCGCCCACGACCAAACACCAATACCTGCCGTGCAATGCGCAACCGCTTGCGCCATGCTCAACCATTGCTGCGCCGGATATTTACCGGCGATGATGACATTGACGTAATGGCGACTGCGCAAGCAGTGGTCCGCCACCGACAACAAGCAATTGGCATCCGGCGGTAAATACACGCGCACCACCGAGGCTTTTTTATTGACAACGTGATCAATAAACCCCGGATCTTGATGGGTAAAACCATTGTGCATTTGCTGCCAAACATGCGACGCCAACAAATAATTCAGCGAGGCGATTTTGCAACGCCAAGGTAACTCGGCCGACATTTTTAACCACTTGGCGTGCTGATTAAACATGGAATCAATAATATGAATAAATGCTTCATAACAATTAAACAGGCCATGTCGGCCGGTGAGCAAATAACCTTCCAACCAACCCTGACATTGATGCTCACTGAGCATGGAATCCAGCACGCGGCCGGTCGGTGCTAGCAGTTCATCGGTGACTTCCGTTGCGCCCTGCCATTGCCGCTGCGTAGCTTCAAAAACCGCGTTTAAACGATTCGACAAGGTTTCATCGGGGCCAAAAATTCTAAAATTACGCTGATCTTGATTAAGCCTGATCACATCACGCAAAAAACCACCCAACACGAGCGTGTCGGCCGCTTGACTTGATCCAGGTGAAGATACGGCCACCGCATAGTCGCGAAAATCCGGCATCAATAAATCCGCCAACAACAAACCCCCATTGGCATGCGGATTCGCGCCCATGCGTTTATTACCTTGCGGCGCCAGTTGTGCTAGCTCGGGCTTTAAGCGGCCTTGCGCATCAAACAGTTCCTGAGGTCGATAACTGCTAAGCCAGGCTTGCAACTGAATCAGATGATCAGGTGGTGAGGTGGCGGAAATGGCGATCGGCACTTGATGCGCATGAAAGCTGCCGGTGTTGATCACACCATCCACAAACTCAGGCCCCGTCCACCCTTTAGGCGACACCAACACGATCACCGGCCAACGGGGTCGGGTTAAGTTTTTATTAACACGTGCGTCGTGCTGAATATGTTGAATGTGCGCCATGACAGTATCGAGCGTGGTGGCCATCGCCTGATGCATCAAGTCCGGATCAACGCCTTCTACAAAATAGGGCGTCCAGCCATAACCGCGCAGCAACTGCTCCAGCTCTTCACGGCTGATGCGCGCCAACAGCGTTGGGTTAGCAATTTTGTAGCCGTTCAAATGCAGAATCGGCAACACCACACCATCACCCACCGGATCGAGAAATTTATTGCCATGCCACGCTGTCGCCAATGGACCGGTTTCAGCTTCACCATCACCAATGACACAAGCGACCACTAAATCAGGATTATCGAACACCGCGCCAAAGGCATGACTGAGGGAATAACCCAACTCACCGCCTTCGTGAATCGACCCCGGACATTCCGGCGAAGCATGGCTGGCAATACCGCCCGGAAAAGAAAACTGCAGAAATAATTTTTGCAGCCCTGCTTCATCTTGACTAATGTGCGGATAAATTTCGCTGTAGGTGCCTTCCAAATAAGTATTGGCCACCACCGCCGGTCCGCCGTGACCCGGCCCACAAACATAAATCATGTTCAGATCATAATATTTGATGATGCGATTTAAATGCGCATAAATAAAATTTTGGCCTGGTGTGGTGCCCCAATGGCCGAGCAGCACCGGCTTAATGTCCGACAATTGTAAGGGCCGTTTTAATAACGGGTTATCGCGCAGATAAATCTGCCCAACACAAAGATAATTGGCCGTACGCCAGTAGGCGTCGATAACCAACAAATCCTGTGCGGTGAATGTCGGAAAGTTTTGAATTGTTTCGCTGCGAACCATACCCCACCCTAGTCCTCCCCTTGTCAGGAAGGCAACAAATAATTTTGGTTGAACGGCGATGACTTCTCTCTAATCGGATTAACTTATAACATAAGTGCCTCGCCAACATAGCGTGCCATCATCAACGCCTCATCGGTGGCAATCACGCGCACCGTGACGCGGCTGTGATTAGATGAAATAACCGCCGCATTATTTTTATTGTTTACCGCGCTCAACTCAATACCCAAAAAGTCCAATTGTTGACAAATTAGTTCACGAATTCGCGGTGCATTTTCACCGATGCCACCACTAAAAACTAAGGAATCAAGACCACCTAGCGCCGCCGCAAACGCACCTATACACTTTGTCCCTTGATAACAAAACAACGCAATGGCTTCAGCGGCACGGATGTCTTTCTCTTCAATAGAGAGTAAGTCGCGCACATCTGCGCTGGTTTCGGAAACCCCTAACAAACCCGATTGATGATTGACCATGTGTTCAAACTGCTTGATCGTCATCTGTTGCTGTTGTGCCATATACGAGATCAGCCCTGGATCGATATCCCCCGAACGACTGCCCATCATCAAACCAGAAGCTGGTGTAAAACCCATACTGGTATCGATACTTTTTCCATCGCGCACCGCTGCCATACTCGCGCCATTGCCCAAATGCGCCAAAATCACACGACCGTTTTTAGCGGCAGGATCGCCCAGTCTTACCAGAGCTTCCATCAAATACGCATACGATAAACCGTGAAAACCATATCGCTGCACGCCTTGCTGGGCATAATGACGCGGAATCGGCAACCTATGCGCGACCATCGGCATCTGCGCATGAAACGCGGTATCAAAACAAACCACTTGCTGCCAGTGAGGGTAGCGCTGCGTGATAGCGGAAATTAGCGCCAGTTCGTTCGGCAAATGCTGGGGTGCGAACGCAATCATTCGCTGCAGATCATCGAGTAAAAGTGGCGTTACCCGTTGCGACCGTTGATGCGCGCCGCCATGCACTACACGATGCCCAACCGCTTGTACAGCAGCACAAAAAGACTGAGCGCCTAACCAATCCAATATCCGATGCATCACCGCCACAAAATCGTGTTCATTAATGGCGTGCTGGTATATTGACGCACCAGTGGCATCGGTCACGTTAAAAGTCGTTGCCGTTAAACCGATGCGCTCAACTTTGCCACGTACGCGCAGCGCAGGTTCGGCTGATAAGTCGATCTCATAAAGCGCAAAACGAATGCTGGAAGAACCGGCATTTAAGATAAGGCGTGTCGCTGAAACGGAATTACGGTAAGTCATAGGCACCTTATTCTCTTAAAAAGATCATCCACCAAGTTTTATTCTGCTTGATTTAATATTGCTTTAGCGTATTTTGTTGTCAAAATTAAACCAATCGTTTTTTTTAACTCCTAAAACATTAGGCAAACACCCGCAAATAAAAATAACCAAAACAGCCTTTCCTTAAAAAGCCTTTCAAGATTGATCACCTACTCCATGAACAACCCGATCAACCCATTCAACAACGCGCACCCCCATTCAACAAACAAACGTGCATCTAACACTCGATATCATGAACCGCGCAAAGGTACCCGCAGCGAACGCAGTTTGGATGCGCGTGAATTTGTGATGCACGCCGATGAACAAAGACTGCAAGCTGAAGGCGCTGGCGAGCTGATGCGGCTGTCAAAAATAATTAGCCTTAATAACGACCCGCATACGCAATTGACCTCGACCTATCGATCCAGAATATTCGCAACGACTACCATGTCCGAAGCCATGCCCACAAACCCATCGACAAACCTGTCTAAAAAAATGCTGATTGAACAAGACACGGTCTTGGAATCGAAGCTGCAGAAAGCGTTTATCTGCGCAATAACCTCACTCACGGTTAATCCTGGCGCAAAATGTTTAGATGTCATCTTAATAAAAAAACATAGCCCATTAGGTGAGCAAGTAAAGCTGTTACACGAGCATGAAAAACTGCAAGCTTATGACTACATTGCTAATGACCAGGGCCGCGCGTTAGCAGACCTCACCAAAGATGAACTTCTATTCATTGCTGAGCAGCTAAAGCCAACCGATCAGCTCTCATCATTTGTTCAAAATGCACGTAGACGCAATGCCGCATTTACACATTTAGCCCATGCACTCAATACCACACAACAAACCTCCCTCACACGTCGAACCCAAAAGTCACTGCAAGCCATCACCCCTCAAAACCCAAGCGCAATTCAACATCGAACCACTTTAATTGCCCTGATCAATAAGCGCCTTATTGATCTCATCGTCAATTACACTCAGCACTTGCCTTCAACCGATCAACAATTACACCTGCAACCCATCTATGAACTCTGCATGCGTGCCGCCCATAACCATGTAACCCCTACACAACTCAAAGAAGAGATACTGAGCTACTTAATACACGCCATTATTTCGCCCAGCGGACAATTCAACACTGAAGTTATCGACAATGCCGATATGGTCATATCTAATGCCATCGATCATTTCCACCCCGCCACTAATCTTGGGGCCAAAATGGAAAGCCCGCATGCAAAAAAAATGGAAAATTTATTCGCCGCTGCCGTGATCGAACAACCCACCGCATCCATGCGCCTACTCACCCAAAAAATAATGGCGCAATTAAAAAACTTTGCATATTTTGACGCCTTGCTGCAGAACTACGCCAACCAGAATACGCGATCTGTCTACAAGATTGCACAGAAAAAGGATTTAACAAACACGGCAATTATTCAGGCAATCGAAACCGGCAGTAATTTAGCCTTATTTATCGACTTTCATCATGTATGCTGTAATTTCATTCAGCATTTAAAATTTGTAAAAGAAATCAACAATGGTGAAATTTTTCATACCTGGTATGAAAAAACCTACATTGAATTAATTACCGTTTTACGAGGCGATAGAGTGCCATTACCTAGACTCACCTCCATTAAAGATGCACATACTCGAATTGGAATCGGCCACCATCACGACGCCATAGCACTAGACTGCATCAAAGTACCCTTCACACGTCCCAGCACCATAAAAACCAGCTTTGGTTACCATGCTAGCTTGGCAGCGGAAGCAGACGCGGCCCAGGCTTGTGGGATCTCGGGATGCGCGAATGTCCACTTGTGGGGGCAATCGATCATCAATCAGCAAGCCAGTGATGACTTAAAAATGTCGCAAACCGACACCCAGCTTTTTATCTTAATGATCAGCGCAGTGTTGACAGCCGACGGCGGGCACTCTTTAAATGAAACGCTAAAGGCAGCACAACTTGCCTCACGAAGCGCCAACAAAATGTCTGAATCATCCAAAAACCAGGTCAGCCAACTGTTTGGGCATGTGCATGCGATTACCAGTATCATGGATAACTACATGACGGAATTTAGACATTACGACATGGTTTTTGCGAGTCTAAACGATCCAGAAATTGATAACATTCTCGATAGCGCCTGGAAAAAAATTGTTGCATTGATTGGAAGCGGGTTCTAGCCGGGTTATCGCCACGCTCGATTCACTTCAACTCCAGTAAATAACGCGCAAGGGCATTCAGCTCGCTGGGTGTTGCTACAACGGCGCTATGGGCGGCGATGGCTTGTTGTAAAGTTTTAGCGGAACCATTATGTAAATACGGCGCACTAGATGCTAAACCCAGCAAGGTGGGTGTATCTAAACCATCGAGCGCACCGAATAAGCGTGACCCACTATTGGCGGTGAGAGTGCCGATGTCATGACGAGCGCCGCTGTTAGAATCGGTAAATATAGCGCCACTGTGACAGCTTGCACATTGCAATTGCTCGAAAAGCACTTTGCCTTGTCCTGCAGCGCTGGATAAATCCGAGGCTTGACTCAATGGCCCAACATCCGCTGATTTTAATGAGCTGACATAAGCTGCTAAGGCATCGAGGTCAGCGCTGACTCCCGCTTTGGCCACACCTAAAGGTTGGCTGCGAGTACCGCTGAAAAAGTCGCTATCAGACATCAGTCCACTACCGCCAGCGAATCCCCGAATCTGCGCTTCAAAATCTTGAACCTCATCGAAATTCCCCGACCAGTGTAAACGTCCATGCGCCATACCGCCTTTGCCGCGCAGCGTTAACGTATTGCGCAGTCCTTCACCAAACTGTGTCATGTCCCAGGTACGTCCATCACCATCACCTTCATGGTGACAGCTGGCGCAGCTCATATAATCTAAGGCAGCCAGACGATCATCACTGGCATCGTAAAACATTTGCTTGCCACGCAGCACCTGTGCGGACAATGTTTCTTGCGCCACGGTCGAGGTCACCCCTAACGAAGGAACCTTGAGATCACCATTTTCTACCAGCGTGTGAATATCAAAAAATTGTACGCTACGATCCATAAAATTATGCACGGCCAAGGTACGGCCATCGGCGGATAACGCCAATCCCTGCGGCGCACGACCGACGTTAATCCGTAAAATTTCACTGCCGGTGAGCGTATTGCTCACGGCGACTTGACGATTGCCTTCGAGCGCCGTGAATAAATAAATACCATAGGCATCATAAACAGCTGCTGATGCCACTGAAGCGTTATCGTGATTGATGCGCTGCGTGTTTTGCTCTTGTTGTGTGCGCAGATTTAATCGTGAGCTGATGGCGCGTACGGTCTGATCGAAACTCAGGCCAGCACCACGCACACTGCCAGCCAAAATATTATCTTGTTTTGAAGGCAGATAAGCCGTGTGTCCGAGCGGATGTACCGCCAATGCACCCAAATAGTTAGGAATGCCCGGCCCCGTATTTTCAGTCACCGGCGCATTACTATATTGCAGGTTGATGGTTTTTATCGACGACAAATCCGCTGTACGCAGTAACATCACGCCGGCAACACCGGCCGAAACATCGGGGGTCGCCGTGCTTTCGTTCACGACAGGCGGCGTGATAAAAGTGTTGACGTAAAGCGTGCTGCCATCAGGTGATAGCGCAAGATGACGCGGACGATTCAATACCGCAACTTTTTGGACAATTTTTTGGGTCGCCGTGCTAATTTTAGCGACACGGCTTTGTGCCTCCAAAGCAACAAAGGCAACCTCATTTTGGATGACGATGCCATGCGGCAGTGAGCGCGCGTTGGGTAATGCCACTGTTTTTTTCACAGTCAAAGTAGCCGCATCAATGATGCTAATACTGCCAGAGCGTTTGTTCGTAACCCAAACATCGCCATTGCTGGCGAAGGCCAATGCGCTGGGCTGCAAACCAACATTAATCTCAGCTTGTTTTATAAAGTTGTTGCTGCCGATGACTGAAATACTATTATTGTCAGCGTTCACTGCCCACAGTTGCGCTCGTGATGGATGAAACTGTAGGCTAGATGAACTTAAACCACGTTGCGGATGTGTTAAATCAATGTCAGCCTCATACACCATTTTTGTTTGTGACAAGCTGCGCTCCACGCCCGTGTTTGAATCGCGAATAGTCATGACCACCACAAAGATTCCAGGATTTTGAAAAACATGACTGATGGTGTTTGTCGTGCTGAACACGGTTTCTGGTGTGCCATCGCCAAATGACCATTTATATAGCAGTGCCGGGTTGTTTTGCGGTGAGCGGGAGGCGGACAACGAAAAGTTTGCGCTTTGTGTTGCTGCGCTGGGTGTTGGCGCGTTTAACGCCAGGGTGTTAATGTCCTCACTAAAATCGGCGGTTTGCCATGCCGTGCTATTAGCAAAAGCACCTGATTTAACCAGCTTCCAATTCAATGCGTCGCCACTTAACCACACCTCGTAATTGCCAATACGACCGTTACTCATATCCTGGCGTGGCAAGTAGGTTAAACCGCTCAGTGCATAGCTGGCACCTAAATCAACCAGCAGTTGATGCGGATAGGATGAAACTGGCTTGCCAGTGACCCTCTCATATTCACTGTGCCAAAAAGTATTGGTTTTATCATCCAGTGCGAACGTTGCCGGATAGTTACGATTAGCGCTATCGGTGCTGATCACCCAGCGCGTGGGATCGATGCGATTATGATTAGCATCCAGCAGATTCAGCTCGGCAACACTTGCCCATGCATTACCATTGACTTCAGATTTGGCTACCAACTTGACATAACGATTAGGGCCTGGTGTGCTGGCGTTGATCAGCGGTTCCACACGTATGACCTGGGCAATCGACGGCACATGATTGGCGTTGAGTGCAAACAGCATCCAATAGCCTGGAATCAACACGTTCGGATTAGCAGGTACGGTTAAGCTGAATTTTCCATCATTCCTTTTTACAAAGCTGAGGTTAGTAAAGCGCGTATCCGTGTTCACGGCATGCGTGGTGGCGCTCATTTTAATGAATGAAAACTGTGTCACATCGCTTGAAGCCGTCACGGTAAACGCTTCACCGGCTTTAATGACGCCTGGACTGTTACTTAGAATTGGGCGGGGAGCGAGCGTACCATCGCTATTAAATAAATAAGCGGGTGAATAAATTTGGCCATTTTGATGACTGGCGTTATTGCAAAGCTCATCGTTGCTACAGTAGCCTCCGCCGGCAGACAACACGCGTCCATCGGTGAGTAACAATGCAATTGAGTGGTAATTGCGGGGCACGGTGATCGCCGCTGTTAATCGCCATTGTCGTGTGGCGGGACTCCAGATTTCAGTGTCATAGATAGTGCCTTCATCACTAAACCCTTGAAAGGAAGTATTTCCGCCTACCACCAAGACTTCACCCGTAGGCAAAACCACTGCATTGTGATAAGCCCGAGGAAAGTGCATCGGCTCGGCCGCGCTGATCACGGGTGTAGGACCATTTAAATCGACACTAAAGGTTTGATCACGGGTACTAAAATTGCCCCAGGTGCCTTGGTTGTTGCCTGTGATTAACATTTTGCCGACATCATATTGAATGGCGACACCCGGCGCTAAAGCTTCAGAAGACATTGATTGATTGTTCATTGATGCAGTATTGACGTGTGCATTGGCTTGACGATATTGGCCTATACCTTGCGGATCAATCAAGAAGGTGTCCTGTGGACTCCAAAAATGAAACACCTCGCCACTTGGTGCCACACTCAACAGCGGCCACCAGATGTGTTGACCACTGGCGCCCTCTTTATTTTTGCGCATGCTGAGGAAGTCCACCCCATTCAGTACCTGCCAGCCTTTATTCGCTGACCATTTCTCAGGGTTGGCAACATTGCTCGCTGTGCCCATCGCCGTCATGATTTCACCGGAAGGCAAGGCTAATGTGGTGGGATACCAGCGTCCACCCGTCGCCATGTTCTCAACTTGCGTCCATTGGTTGTCGCGGAAATTAAATAAACTGGTCCAGGGGCTGTTCTGCATATTATTGCCGCCATTGACAAATACTTTGCCGTCGTCCGTCATTGCCAAATGTGCGCAAAACATGTTGTGACTGGAATGAATCACTTCTAAAAATTTTTGATTGAGCGGATTCCAGATCGCGCTGTAGGTACGCTCGGTAGGCGGTGTAATTGTTCTCTCGGAACCCGACCAGGTTAATACGCGACCATCCGGTAAATTGGCTGCGGATACCGCAATGTGCGGCCAGGGAATAATTTCACTCCATTGCCCACCGACGTTCTTGGCTAAAGCTTGGCTCTGATATAAGCGAGTAACATCGTCTGCTTTCAAAGCCCGTTGGAACAAACTGATGTTGTCGTATTGCGCTAAAGCGGGTGCAGCCCATGGATTTTTACCTATATATAGGGGGGCCTCATTACTGATCACATTACCATTTAAAATAGCGCTGGAATCTAATGCGCCATTCAAATAAAGATTGAGTGTGTTGCCTTGTTTGACATAGACAATATGCGTCCATTGATTGAGCGCAATGATTGCTTGTGAATCTCCACCCTCATTCCAATGCGCAGATGTACTTATCCGAAAATGTAGCCGGTTATCATTCGGCCATAACCATAGTCCAAAGGTTCTTTCGTCATAATTATTTCCCTTGTGCATCAGTGCACGCCAACGTCCACTCGGTTCTTTTTCTTCTAATAAAAACCAGAAGGCAACCGAAAAGTCATTGCTGCCCTTGGCAAAAATACTGGAGTTCTCCAAGATGGCACTATCATCATCGCTGTTAATTTGTAGGGCTTCACCTAAACCTTTCGGTGAGAGAATCCACTCGGGCGTGCCGCTTAACTGCGCCTTTTCTTCAAGATCAACAGGAGGAAATGATTGTTGGTATAAGCTATCAATTTCTAAAATGCTCAAGCTACGCGGATAGACATTTACCTGATGATAATTGCCTAGCGCGGGTTGATTCCATGGTGAAGCACCGATATAAAGTAAGCCGTTATTATCAATGACCGTGCCTTGCAAATCCACCTGGCTGTCCAGTACGCCATTGAGATATAAGCTCAGTCTGCTACCGGTTTTCACATAAACGATCTGCGTCCATTGATGCAGCGATAGCGCGCGTGTTGAGTCGCCGCCATCATTCCAACTACCGCTGGTGCTGATGCGAAAATGTACCCGATTGCTGTCAGGATGTAGCCACAAAGAAAAAGTACGAGTGGTATCTGCGGTGCTCTTGCGCATCAAGCTGCGCCAATTTCCGTTCGCGTCTTCGGTTAAAAAAAACCAAAACGAAACCGAAAAATCGCCACTGCCAACATTGATTGCGGTACTGTTGTCGATCGCGATGGCATCATCCGCGCTGTTAATTTGCAAGATTTTTGATGACAGATTTTGTGAAGTTAATGACGCGCTGATCCATTGCGGTGACCCCACAGCAACACCTGTAAACTCCAAATTAGACGCAGCGCTCTCAGTAGCCGCATTGCTTTGTATCGAGAACAGCGAAAACACGCACAACAGGCCAATCCAATACTGCATGAAAGGCATAGTGGTTTTCCTTGTGTTAATAAAATCGAAACCGCGAGCAAGCCGATGCTCTACTTTTTAAAGGCAGCAATAATAACTCATTTTATGATCGACTGTTCGACAATAAGACAGCGAATCAATCTAAACGATTAAAATACGCATGTTGACGCTATGCCGAATTATCGATATATTCGCGCAAAATTTCGCTTAACGTAACGTTTTTTATTGCAAGGATTCAGCATGGCAAATCATGTACCTAGAAAAACAACAATGCATATTTCCGAGCCGCCAAGACCTCCACTACAATCACCAGCTATCCAGCGAGAAAACAGCATACGCAGGAGGCAAGCTTCAGGGCGTACTTCATCGAATAACGCGACAAGTACCCTTCCACAAGGGCATGTTGATGAGGCTGCTACAACCAAGCTAAACAATTGCACCCCCATTCGTAACAGGACAAAAAAAATTGCCTTGTTTTGCGGTTATTCGGCCTTGCTTGCAGTATCTGGAAAGTCACTCACCGCTTCCTTGCAGCGTCTAATACCTATCGATCTGCTTACTACCTCAAATAAAAATACCCCTTTGCTACAGGTTATTGTTTATGAAACAGGTCCAGCGTCGCCCAAGAACGCGGCTCGAGATTTTATTGCTAAAGCAGAGGTTTTGCCGGGCTTAATGGTGCACAAGGTAGGGGAAGGACATGAGCGCACCGGCTGGAGTACGAAATGGGGACTAGTTCGGCAAGCGCTTAATACCGTGACGAATGGTCAGACCTTTACCGAGGACACGGTTTTTGTTATTAGCGATAATCGCGACGTGGTGCCCAACATAGCAGCTAGCAGTGTTGACACGACACCTGTGCAACAGTTTCTTGATACATTTGAGCGAATGAACAAGGAATATCCTGGCGCTGTCGTTATATCAGCGGAGGAAGGCTGTTGCGTCGGAGCACTTACCTATGCAAAGCCGGGTGAATATTTCGATCCAACTTCTGGTGCTCGCAATAAGCGAGCTTGCGAGTCTGGAAAGGAAGGTTGTACTTGGGCGGGGGATGAGTTTGCTGAGCCTTGGAAGGCAGTTATGTTGTTTTTAGGTAAAACGAGAACGAATAATCCTTTACTTAAAACAGCTTATTTAAATATGGGCTTAATCGTTGCGAAGAAGAAGGATCTAGTGCGGTTTCTGGATCTTATGGATCTTCAGGGTCAAGAAGACGATCAAGCCGTTGCGACAGATGTTCTCAATAATTTTCCACAATTCATTGCTTTAGATTATGCCGGAGAGCTATTTGGAAACAACAAGTGGGAAGGAAACAATTGGCGGGATGGCTGCCTTTATGAGAAAGACAAGACATCCAACCGGCTTGCTCATCACGAAACTGGAAAAATGCCTTTATTTTTGCACACATCAGGTCTGGCCAATAATCCTGGATTCGTTCAATGCTTGAATCGATTTGCGCAAGATCTTGGGTACGTAGGCCATCTAAATTAATGAATCAATAACGCGCAGGGATGAGCGTGTCATTAACTTTTACTACATATTTATTACTACACATTTATTAAACCGAGGAATTATAAAAATGAAAATACAAAATAGGCCGAGACAAGTATTGAATAACAACGCATCTCCCTTAGCGAACAACCCGCCAGCACTCGCTAATCGGCTCATCAAGTTAACTGCTTTAGCATTACTCGTTAGCACTGGCGCCAACTATTTAGCTTCAAAAAAACTGGAACCACTCAAACCTGGCCAGGATATACCAGAGGCTAGACATTCAGCGATTAACCATTTTCCACTGAGGGCAACTAGTGAAAATCACAATTCCTCGCCAGGCATGATTGGGAAACATGGAACCATGAGTAATTATGGCAATTATGGCAATTACGGTGGTATGGGTGGTATGGGTGGCATGAAGGGGAAATCGAAAGTCACGTCTCATAGCGAACCCTCTAAGAGTCATGATTACTCGCCAAGGACACTTAAACAGGGCAGCATGAGTAGTTACGGCAAAGGTGCTATGGGTAATTACGGCAAAGGTGCTATGGGTAATTATGGCAAAGACGCTATGGGTAATTATGGCAAAGGTGCTATGGATGGCGGTAAAAGCGGCATCAGAGGCGAGAAATAATCACCTTGGTCATTACCGGATCAATAAGCCCATCTAACTGGGATGATTGCTACGCGGGGATGACGAATTGGATTGTGCAATTTTTTTAACGGGTTCATTTGGTTTTTCTTTGCTTTATTACCTGACACAAATCCCCGCAGCATGCATGGCTTGCTTGGCTTGTTGAATGCTGTATTGGCCAAAATGGAAAATACTCGCCGCCAATACAGCATCAGCTTTGCCAATTAAAATGCCGTCAATTAAATGCTGCAAATTGCCAACGCCGCCAGAGGCAATCACCGGCACTTCCACGGCTTCGCTAATGCGCCTTGTCAGTTCCAAATCAAAGCCCGCCTGGGTGCCATCGCGATCCATGCTGGTTAGCAAGATTTCGCCTGCGCCATAACTGACCATGCGCTCCGCCCATTCAATGGCATCAATGCCAGTTGCCGTGCGGCCACCATGACTAAATACTTGCCATTGACCGGGCGCAGTTTGTTTAGCATCAATGGCCAGCACAATACATTGATTACCAAACTTTTCAGCAGCATCTTTTATCAGTTGTGGATGACTAATCGCAGCACTATTAATCCCGACTTTGTCCGCTCCTGCGGACAACAGCGCCCGAATATCACTCACCGCACGCACTCCACCACCGACGGTCAGCGGAATAAAAACTTCACTGGCCATGCGTTCAACGGTGGCGAGGGTGGTAGAGCGACCTTCATGGCTGGCGGAAATATCTAAGAAAGTAATTTCATCGGCCCCTGCAGCATCATATCGAGCAGCGATTTCGACGGGATCACCTGCATCTTTTATATCAACAAATTGAACGCCTTTAACCACACGTCCTTTGTCGACATCCAAACAAGGAATGACGCGTTTAGCGAGCATCACAACACTTCACTCAATCGATCAGCCATGGCTTGCGCTTGCTCAAGTGAAAATTTATTTTCATACAGTGCACGCCCGGCAATGGTGCCGAGGATATTATCTGGTGCTCCCTGAGCTAAGGCTTCAATGTCCGCCAGCTGACTTAAACCGCCAGACGCAATAATCGGCAGGCGAGTCGCGCGTGCTAAGGCATGTGTGGCTTCAATATTTAAACCTTGCAACATGCCGTCGCGGCCGATATCGGTATAAATAATACCCGCCACGCCCATTTGTTCAAAACGTTTTGCCCAATCAATTACGCTGCTGCCTGTCATCACCTCAGCCCATCCATGAATGGCAAGTTGACCATCTTTGGCATCCAGACCAATCAAAATTCGCTCGGGAAAGGTTTTGCAAGCAACGGCAACAAAATCGGGCTGTTTGATGGCCTGCGAGCCAATGATGGCGTAGTTGACGCCGAGCGCAAAAATTTGCTCGAGGGATTGCAGTGTGCGAATACCCCCACCCAGTTGAATCGGTAACTGTGGACAGGCATTGATGATGGCGGTAATGGCTGCTTGATTAACCAACTGGCCCGCAAAGGCCCCGTCAAGATCAACCACATGTAAACGTCTGGCACCTTGGTTTTTCCATTGCAACGCCATCGCTCCAGGATCATCACCAAAAATGGTTGCATCGTCCATACGACCTTGTTTTAAACGCACACACTGGCCATTTTTTAAATCAATTGCCGGGATAATTAACATGATCGTCCTTATTCTAAACGTGGGGCTTTAAATATGAGGCGCTAAACGTGGTGCACAAAATTATGCAACAACTGCAAACCAACTTGTTGACTTTTTTCCGGATGGAATTGCACCGCGCAAACATTCTCTTGTGTGATGACACAGGGAAAGGTGTCGCCATACGTGCAAGTGGCCAGCACTTGCTGCTCATGCACATTCACCACATGGTAACTGTGCACAAAATAAAAACGCGATTGATCGGGTATATTTTTCCACAAGGGATGGCTGGGCTCCTGTTGCTTAACTTGATTCCAACCCATATGTGGAATTTTTAATGTGTGCTCGTTTTTTTTCTGAAAGCGAATCACTTGACCTTGAAAAAAATTCAAACATTCAACGCCATTATTCTCTTCACTGCTGGCCAATAATGCTTGCATGCCGACACAGATGGCCAGTACCGGTTTATTTCGCAAACACGATTGCAGCGTGGCGACTAAGTCTTGTTGTTGAAGCGCCGCCATACAATCGCGCATGGCACCAACACCGGGAAAAACAATCCGATCCGCTGTGGCTAAACCCTGTTTATCGGCAACGATGCGCACCTCAACGCCATCAGCCATGCGTTGCACAGCTTTGGCGACCGAATGCAAATTCCCCATGCCGTAGTCGAGTATTGCAATACGTGTTTTCATCAGCGATTACAACGCACCTTTTATCTATTTATCTATCGAACAAAGAATTACAAGCTGCCTTTGGTCGAGGGAATGGTGCCTGACATGCGAGCATCCGCCATGATTGCCATGCGCAGTGCGCGACCAAAAGCTTTAAAAACCGTTTCAGCTTGATGATGCGCATTCACACCTTTCAAGTTATCAATATGCAGCGTGATCAACGCATGATTCACCAAGCCTTGAAAAAACTCATGGAATAAATCGACATCAAACTGGCCAATATGACTGCGCGTGAACGGAACTTTCATCTCTAAGCCTGGCCTGCCCGATAGATCAATTACTACACGACTTAATGCTTCATCCAAGGGCACATAAGCATGACCATAACGCGTCAGTCCGCGTTTATCGCCCCATGCTTTCATGAACGCTTGCCCAAGCGTGATACCAATATCTTCAACGGTATGATGCGCATCAATATGCAAATCACCCTTGGCCTGAATATCCAAATCGATTAAACCGTGGCGAGCAATTTGATCGAGCATGTGATCCAGAAACGCCAAACCGGTATTGAGCTGGCTAACACCCGTGCCATCCAAATTTAATTTAACGCGAATCTGCGTTTCTTGTGTGATACGCTCAACTTCAGCAATTCGTGGATGGGTCACGCCAGTTCTCCAGATCATCAATGGTCACGTAATATCAATGGTCACGCAGTATACGAAATTATCAACAATCATGTCATTAAACGCTTTCAGTAAAAATCTGCTCACTTGGTTCGCCGACTATGGCCGCAAAACGCTGCCGTGGCAACAACCGGCCACACCCTATCGAGTATGGCTATCGGAAGTCATGTTGCAGCAAACTCAGGTCAACACGGTTATTCCCTATTTTGAGCGCTTTATGCAACGCTTTCCCGATGTAGATAGCTTAGCGGTCGCACCCATCGATGAAGTGCTTCATTTATGGACCGGGCTGGGTTATTACGCACGGGCGCGTAATTTACATCGCGCCGCCATGCTAATTGTAGAATCTGGCGAATTTCCCAATACGCTTGAAGACTTGTACGCATTGCCCGGCGTCGGGCGCTCGACAGCCGGTGCCATTTTAAGTTTAAGCGGCCAAGGTATCGCGCCCATTTTAGACGGCAATGTAAAGCGGGTATTAGCGCGTGTTTATTGTATTGAAGGCTGGACAGGCAATCCCCGCGTGCAACAGCTGCTGTGGGCTCACGCCGAACAACTCACGCCAACCCGTCAGCCACAAGTTGCGCATTACAATCAAGCGATGATGGATTTGGGCGCTACTGTATGTAAGCGTCAGCCCGATTGCCTGATCTGTCCTGTGCAAGCGCAGTGCTTGGCTTATCAGCGCGGCACTACAGGCGACTATCCGCAGCGCAAACCCAGTCAAAATAAACCGGTTAAACGTTGGCAGATGTTACTGCTCAAAAATCCGCAAGGGCATGTGTGGTTACAACAGCGCCCCGCTAAGGGTATTTGGGGCGGCTTGTGGAGTTTGCCGCAATTTGAACAGCCCGCTGATATGCATGCCTGGTTGCAAACCATGACTCAATCCATCGCGGTTGAGCCTTTACCCGAGTTTCGCCACACTTTTACGCACTTTCATTTGGACATTGAAGCTTATGAACAAACCACCTCCGCGTTAGTGCCGAGCACGCTGGGAGTCTGGTATGATCCCAACGCCAACACAAAAATTGGTCTGGCCGCCCCCGTGAAGCAATTAATTGCAGAACACGCCCATTACTGCACAGGGTAATTGCAGCGACCGTTGAATAGATTGAAATGAAAAAAGAGAACTCTGTATGATCGAAACCCAAGAAGAATTTCCCTCGCTCAATGTTTGGGGTGAACCGTTAATCTCGTGTTCAACCCAACCAATAACCGGTTTTTTTCGCGACGGCTGTTGCAACACCCATGTTGAAGATGGCGGCTCTCACACCGTGTGCGCCAAGATGTCGCAAGAATTTCTGGAATATTCGCGATTCAAAGGCAATGATTTGAGCACCCCCAATCTTGAATCGGGCTTCCCTGGCTTAAAACCCGGCGATTACTGGTGCTTATGCGCACCGCGCTGGTGGCAAGCCTACCAAGAAGGCATGGCACCGCGCGTACGTTTGCAAGCCTGTCATCAACAAGCCTTAAAATGGATTCCGCTTGCGATTCTGCGTGAATTTGCCCTTGATTTAAACTGAACCGGACTTAAATGGATGACTGAAATTCGCCACGTATTTTGTCGTAAATATCAACAAACCTTAGAAGGTTTAACGACGCCACCTTTTCCGGGCGCTGACGGCGATGCCATTTTTCAACACGTTTCCAAACAAGCCTGGCAAGAATGGCTAGCCCACCAAGTTAAACTCATAAACGAAAAACATTTGCGCTTGATGGACCCTGCGACCCAAACCTATTTACAACAGCAGCGCGAATTATTTTTCAACAATGGTGAACTCGATGTGATTAGCGGCTATGTACCACCGACTGAAACAACTCAATCATGACAAAAACTGAGTAGTGCTTGACGAACGCACTGCTGATTGGTCTAATACGTCCCCTTGTTACCCGCCTAACAAATTCTAATTGGCCAGATAGCTCAGTCGGTAGAGCAGAGGATTGAAAATCCTCGTGTCGGGGGTTCGATTCCCTCTCTGGCCACCATACGCATCTTTAGATGTACACTCAGCGGCAGACATCAAGTCTCGTACCTTTTGTTCGAACGACCGATGCCGTGTTAATGCCTTTGCATAATGTTGAAAACGTAGAGTTGCCTTAGCATCACGCTGACGGTACTCAAATACCGCTGATTGAAAAAGAGCAGAACCGTTTTTTTTGCGACACAACCCACCAACCTATTTTGGGTAAATTTATTTGGGTAAAATTATGCGCTTACTCATCATTGAAGATGATCATGCAATATCAGCTTTCATCACCAAGGGAATGAAAGAGGCTGGGCATACTGTGGATGCCGCTGATAATGGCAAGCAAGGCCTGTTTCTAGCTGCAACTGAAAACTATGACGCCATGATCGTAGATCGCATGCTGCCCGAACTTGATGGCCTGACCCTCATCAAAACCCTACGCGGCACCGGGAATGCAACGCCTGCGTTGATTCTTAGCGCGCTTGGAGAAATTGATGATCGGGTTAAAGGGTTGCGCTCTGGCGGGGATGATTATCTGGTAAAACCCTTCGCCTTTTCAGAGTTGCTCGCGAGAATTGAAATTCTTGGACGCAGACAGGGGGCCAGCGCCAAGGGCGAAGACGTTAAGCTCAGCGCCGGAGATCTAGAGCTGAATCTCTTGTCCCGCAAAGTAACGCGTGCTGGTAAAAGCATTGATCTGCAATCACGAGAATTCCAGCTTCTTGAATATATGCTCAAACATAAAGGACAGGTCGTCACGCGCACCATGCTACTGGAGCACGTCTGGGATTATCATTTTGATCCGCAGACCAACGTCATTGACGTTCATATCAGCCGTCTTCGAAGTAAGGTGGATAAAGGTTTTGAGACTCAAATGATAAGGACTATGCGCGGTGCCGGATACATTATTGAAGACTGAACATCGGCGCTACACAAAAAGCTCCAGCTTCGTTATGGCCTTACTGTTCACCATTCTGTGCGGGGCGGCCGCTCTAGGTCTGGGTTATTTCATCAATTACTTTGCTAAGGGCCACTTTGCGCTTAGTACGGAAGCGGCTCTAAACGCAGAAATAAAATACATAGAAGCGGTTGGTCCAGAGAGCGCCAAGGCACAAGCTAAAGGCACGGACCAGCTCTATCTTTCTTTGAGCGAAAATGGAACTTTGCCCAATAATATGCCTTCTTCTGTCTCGCGCTTGGCAGAAGGCATTATTGTCTTTGACCTCCCTGAAAACAACCGCCGCTATGCCGCTAAAATTCATACCTTTGACAATGGTCGAAAAATACTGATCGGGTTTGATATCACAGATATTTCGCAAGATTTTAAATTTATGCAATGGCTGGGCATCGCTAGCATCTGTTTCGTTATGATGATCGCCTTTTTCGCTTATCTCATCAGCATTTTTGTTGTCAGCGGTACCAATAAAATTGCGAGCACAGCGCAAGATATTATTGCGACAGGCGACCTGTCGCGGCGCGTCGAGATTGGCTCACGCTGGGATGATCTCAGCAATATGGCGGCTGTTCTCAACATGCTGTTAGCGCGGGTGGAAGAACTGATGCAAGGCGTGCGACAAGTTTCGGATAACATTGCTCATGATTTGCGCACGCCGCTTACTCGCATACGCAATAAAATCGAAGCGCTTAAAATTGATAACGACAACGAAGCCTATGATACGTTACTAGCAGAAACCGATCAGCTCCTCAACACATTTAATGCCCTCCTGCGCATATCCCGCATTGAATCTGAAAAACAACAGAGCCAGTTTGTACAAGTTGATCTCAAAGCGCTTCTTGGAGATGTGGTTGAGTTTTATGAACCCTTGGCCGAAGCGAAAAACATCAGCCTTCAGTCCGATCTGAGTGAAGCGTCATACCATGGAGATCGTGATCTTCTTTTTCAGGCCTACGCCAATTTGCTGGATAACGCCGTGAAGTTCTCACCCGATGGCGGGTCGGTTCATGTCAGCCTGTACAAAAACAATGAACGCATACAGATTCAGATTACCGATAACGGCCCTGGTATAAATGACAATGAAAAAGACAAGATCTTTGATCGCTTCTATCGTGGCGAAAAAAGCCGCCACACAACTGGAACAGGATTAGGTTTAGGCCTTGTCAGGGCCGTCATCAAGCTGCATTGCGGCGAAGTGCAGGTCAAAAACAAAAATCCTGGACTATCCATTATTACCAGTTTGTCATCTTGATGACATGTACACGTAATTCTAGGCACTGCAAACTATCGTCATGAAAATCGCAATTATTGGTACAGGTATATCGGGTCTGGGTGCAGCTTACTTGCTAGCACCGCATCATGACATCACGATCTATGAAAAAAATGCTTATCTTGGCGGTCATAGCCGAACGATTGACGTACCCACAGGCAATACAACAGCGTCGGTTGATACTGGCTTTATTGTCTTTAACAACTGGAATTATCCCAATTTGCTTGGGCTATTCAAAAAGCTTGATGTGCCCTACCAGAAAAGCGATATGTCATTTGGGGTCAGCATTGATAATGGCTGGCTGGAATATGGTTCCGGCGGGATGTTTGCGCAGAAAAAAAATTGGGTGCGCCCCGCCTATTACTGCATGCTCGCCGATATTCTGCGCTTTAACAAGCAAGCACTAGCGTATATTGAGCGTGACACTGATATATCGCTGCAGGAATGTCTGGATCAATTGAATATGGGCGAATGGTTTCGTCGGTATTATCTGCTGGCGATGGGGGCTGCGATCTGGAGCTGCTCGATTGATACCATCATGAAGTTCCCTGCCCGCTCGTTTTTGCAATTCTTCAAAAACCACGGATTACTCAGCATTAATCACCGTCCGCAATGGTATACCGTCACTGGGGGCAGCCGCGAATATGTGCATCGACTGACCGCAAGCTTCAAGGACTGTATCCAATTAAATTGCGAGGTTAAGCGGGTCATGCACGAGGGCAAAAAAATCATGCTCGCCGATGCGCAGGGGAACAGCGAAGTCTTTGATCAGATTATTTTTGCCTGCCACGCTGATGAGGCTGCGCGGTTGATTAATCAGGGAACAGGCGTGCTAGGCGCATTTGAATATCAAGACAACCACATTATTACCCATAGCGATACCAGCTTCATGCCACAGCATAAAAAGTGCTGGGCAAGCTGGGTATATCTATCCGAAACCCGTGAAGATAAAAAAGAATCTGTTTCTTTAAGTTATTGGATGAATAATTTACAGGGCATTGATCGGAATTACCCGATTATTGTTACGCTGAATCCAGGTCGCCGCCCGCAGGAAGATTTGATACTCGATGAACACACCTTCTCTCACCCTATCTTTGATCTCAAAGCGATTAAAGCACAGAAGCAAATCCAAGCCATTCAGGGTAAAAACGGCCTATGGTTCTGCGGTGCCTATCAACGCTATGGCTTTCACGAGGATGGCTTACTCAGCGCCGTTAATATTGCTAAAGCAATGAAGGTTAGTATTCCATGGGAATAGAACCACAAATTCTCTTTGGCAAAGTTATGCACGGTAGATTATTACCCAAACGAAATAACTTTACCTACGGTATTTACTACCTCGCTTTTCCGCTCTCACTTACCGACAATCTGCCCATCGCTTACAACCGCTTTGCTCCATTAAGTTTTTATGATCGCGATCATGGCGCGTGTGACGGCAGTGATTTACAACAATGGGCTCGCAGCATTCTCAACGATTACAGATTTACAGAAGCCGATGGCGACATCACGCTCATCTGCATGCCACGTGTTTTAGGCTACACATTCAACCCAGTCAGCTTTTGGCTTTGTTACGATCAATCTAACCGATTGCGAGCCACGCTTTGCCATGTTCATAATACATTTGGAGAACGTCACACTTATTTATGCGGCCATGAAGATCATCGACCGATTGAGCACACGGATGTTCTGCAAGCTGAAAAACTCTTCCACGTCTCACCTATGCTGAAACGCGAGGGGCGCTACACATTCCGCTTTGATGTGCGCGATGAAAAATTCGGGGTTTGGATCAATTTTTATGATGAAAACAGCAAGAAACAACTCATAACATCATTGGTCGGAAATTTTGAAACCATGAACACCGTTACCTTACGCAAAGCCTTTTGGCGCTATCCTCTGGTGACATTCAAAGCCATCACACTCATTCACTGGCAAGCCCTAAAATTACTCATTAAAGGCATAAAATACATTGCTAAACCAACACAAAAACACGAGCGCATAAGCGCTACGCACAACCTTACCAAAATGTAATCTTAGGGTAATGCTTAGTTTAAACACTTTAGATTAAGGTCTAGTCATGCTAGCAAAATTTGCAACTCAACAATTATTTAAATACTTGGACTTGCTTGAGTCAGGCACACTCAAACTCACCACGCCAGACGGAAATACCCGAGTCTTTGAGGGTAAAGTCCGCGGCGAACAAGCCAGTATTGAACTGCATGACTGGCGAGTTATCCGGAATATGATGCTTAAAGGTGATATCGGTTTTGCCGAGGATTACCGCGATGGTCTTTGGGAAACCGATAATTTAACTGCGCTGACGACTCTGGGCCTAACTAACCAGCAAGCACTGAATCGCTTTGTCGCTGGCAGTGCTTTTTCACGCAAGTTGTCCATACTGTCCTATTTGCTCCGCCTTAATTCACTCAGTGGTAGCCGTAAAAATATTCATGCCCATTACGACCTGGGCAATGATTTTTACAAATTATGGCTGGACCCTTCAATGACCTACTCAGCGGCCCTATTTAAAAACCCAAATGAATCGCTAGAACAAGCACAGCATCATAAATATGACCGCATTCTTGAATGCCTTAATCAAAACTCTGGCAGCCTGCTTGAAATCGGCTGTGGTTGGGGTGGTTTTGCAGAACGCGCCAGCGCCCGCAGTAATTTTGATTTAAAAGGGATCACGCTCTCCGAAGCGCAACTCGTTTACGCAAAAAAAAGACTGGGTCCAAACGCCGACATTGTGCTGAAGGATTATCGCCACCAGCGCGGAAAATTTGACCACATTGTATCCATTGAAATGTTTGAAGCCGTCGGTGAGCGCTACTGGCCAACCTTCTTCAAGCAAATTAGCAGCCTCCTTAAGAAAAACGGCAAAGCAATTATCCAAACCATCACCATGAATGAACAAGGTTTCCCTCACTATCGTAAGAGTGGCGACTTTATACGCAGCTTTATATTCCCCGGCGGCATGCTACCCAGCCCTTCACGTTTTCGGGCAGAAGCCAATCAGGCGGGCCTTAATGCCGGACACGAATTTTATTTCGGCCAGGATTATGCGCGCACGCTTGAACACTGGCTTCACGCTTTTGACCAAAATCGTCCACAGGTTAAAGCGCTTGGTTTTGATGAGGGCTTCATTCGTCTTTGGCGTTTTTATCTGTCAGCCTGTATCGCAGGTTTTAAAACCAGTCGCATCAATGTCACACAGGTTGAGTTGTGCCATGCCTAAGTTAAAAATCCAATGCGTGATACCTGCAGCTTGCCTGGTGGTTATTCTAACCATTACGCTTCTAGGCACTACTCCGGCCTACGCACTGCAGCCTATATGTAGCCTCATTCCATGCAGCCGCATCCCAAGCATACAAAAAGTTGGACAAGCTCGCCTGACGGTTATGCTCTGGGACGTATATGACGCCACACTTTACGCGCCTGAAGGTACATGGCAAGAAGACAAACCTTTCGCACTGCAGCTTTACTATTTAAGGCACCTAGAAGGTAAAAAAATCGCTAGCCGCTCCATTGAAGAGATGAGAGGACAAGGTTTTACCGATGAAGTTAAGCTTGCAGCATGGTACACGCAGATGCGAAAGATATTTCCAGATGTTCATAATGGCGTAAGCATTACCGGTATAAAAACCACACTTGGGGAGACTATTTTTTATAAAGACAATGCTGAGATTGGCCGCATCATTGATCCGGTATTTAGCACCGCCTTTTTCAACATCTGGCTTGGCGATAAAACCAGCCAACCAGATTTACGGCGGAAGCTATTGGGCTCTGAATGAATGTAACCCTCTCACGCCGCTCGCTTTTTGAATATAGCCTTCTCGCCCTGCCGCTTGCCTTTGCAAATCTGCCGCTTTACATTCATGCGCCAGACTTTTATGCAACGCATGCAGGGCTATCACTTGCCACGATAGGAAGCATTCTTTTATTGGTTCGCTTTTTTGATGCGGTACAAGACCCTCTGATAGGATTTCTTAGCAATAAGTTTGCTTATTTTCGGCCCGCAATCATGATAGTTTCACTGCTGATGATGGGTGCAGGATTGATAATGCTGTTTCATCCACCGCGAACCTTTACACTGATTTGGTTTGCCCTAAGCCTTGTCTTCACAACAACCGCATTCAGCGTACTTGCTATTAATTTTAACGCCGTCGGAAGCTTGTGGAGCACTGATGCTTCACAAAAAACGCGAATTACCAGCTGGCGCGAAGCACTCGGATTAATGGGTTTACTGATTGCCGCAATCTTGCCCAGTGTTTTAGGTTTATCGCTGACTTCAATTATCTTTGCAGGCTTGCTGGCCATCGCCGGCTTTGTATTCCTGCATTGGAGCACCACTCACAGCGATATTATTATTCACAATGAAGGGCCGTCAAAACCAATCAATTGGTGTCGTTTTTTAACCGCCCCCAATATAAAGTTTTTTGGCATCTACAGCCTCAGTATGCTGGCATCTGCCATCCCAGCCGTTCTGGTACTCTTCTTCATCCGCGATAGACTAGATGCGGAAAGGTTTACGGGGTTATTTCTCCTTTTATATTTCCTCTCCGGCACACTCGCAATGCCGTTGTGGCAGTACATTGCACAACGTACCAATAAGCACAACGCTTGGCTTACGGCAATGATTGCGTCCATCGCAACTTTCATTGGAGCCTATTTTTTGCGGTCCGGTGATATTTGGCAATATGCGACGATATGCATTTTTTCTGGTATCGCATTGGGTGCTGAACTTGCGCTACCACCCGCCATCCTCTCTGACATGATTGACCAACAAGAAACCCGCGATCAAACCTTATTATATTTTTCTTTTTTAGCTTTCCTATCCAAAGCTGCATTGGCTCTCGGGAGCTTCATTGCATTTTTTGTTCTTGAGCAAGCTTTATTTACCCCCGCCACTGAAAATAGCGAGCACGCGCTACAAGCACTGAGCTTCACCTACGCATTAATTCCTTCTCTTTTTAAAACATTCGCAGCCTATGTCTTATGGCAAACTTACCAACATAAAGGAGATATTCATGCACAAATCAAACAACTCACTAAAAGGAATCATTCTAATGAGTCTCATCACATTTCTTAGCGCCTGTATGGGTGGGCCAACACTGGATCATTATAAAGGATCAGCACCAACGCTTGATCTCCAAAAATATTTTTCTGGCCCCATCCAAGCATGGGGTCTAGTACAGGATCGGAAGGGCCACGTAACGCGTCGCTTTGATGTCACCATGGTAGGTAGATGGCGCGGCGATGTCGGCACATTGGAAGAAAGCTTTCAATATTATGATGGCGAAACTCAAAAGCGCACATGGACAATAAAAAAAATCACTCCTATGCAATATAAAGGCACAGCAGGTGACATCCTTGGCAGTGCCGATGGAAAGATTGAAGGCAATGCAATGCGCTGGGCTTATCAAATGGATCTACCGGTGGGTGATAAAACCTATAAAATCACATTTGATGATTGGATGTTTTTGATGAATGATGGCGTACTGATTAATAGATCCTATTTAAAAAAGTTCGGCATCACTGTCGCTGAACTCACATTATTCATGCAGAAAAAAGATCAGTAAGGGATTAATTTGCTGGCACATCATGCGACCAATGTTAACAACAAAGAATAATGTGCCAGCTGAAGTGGCAGAACCGATCCATAATTTCTCGGCATTAACTCAACTAAGTGCAGTTTGGCTGATGCCAGGATAGGTCTTCAATAGAATTAGCGCTTAAGAAACCGCATCATGCGCTTGCGTTTGTACTCTTGTCTTGGCGTTAATTTATTACGTTTGTGTGCATAAGGGTTTTCTCCAGTTTTGAACTCTAATACCACTGGCACTCCCCGAATTTTGAACGCCTGGTGAAATTGTTTCGCCAAATAGCGTTTATAGGCATCGGTTAAATGTTCGGTTTGATTGCCATGAATCAATAATGTTGGGGGGCGCTGATGTTTTTGATGGATGTAGCGCAACTTAATACGCCGACCTTGAACCATGGGTGGCGGATGCCGCTCAACGAGACGCTGCAACACAGTATTGAGCTGCGGAGTGGTCAGCTCGAGCGTCGCGCTACGATTAGCAACATCAATGGCATCATACAAATGCCCAACACCGGAACCATGTTTTGCTGAAATAAATAAAGTATCTAAATGATCGACAAACTCAAGCTTCCGATGCAATTTTTCTTTGATGGCTTTTTTATCGTCAAGGCTTAAGCCATCCCATTTATTCATCACCAGTACACAGGCTTTACCCGACTGCAATACCAAACCCAGCAAATGCACATCTTGATCAACCAATGGCTCGTGCGCATCCATTAACAGCAAGACCACGTCAGTTTGTTTAAGCGCTTCTAAGCTTTTCACCACGGAAAATTTTTCAACGGTTTCTTCTACGCGTGCACGTCGACGAATACCGGCAGTATCGACGAGTACATAGTCGCGACCATGATGCTGCAGGGGTATGGCCAACGCATCGCGTGTTGTACCCGGCTGATCACTGACCAACAAGCGGGATTCACCCAATAAACGATTGGCAAGGGTAGATTTGCCGACATTGGGTCGCCCCATCAGGGTGATGCGCGTACCGCGCAAGGTTTGCAACGCGTTATCTTCTGCCGCAGCAGGCATAGACGCATCTAAAATCGCTGTCATCATCTGTAGCAAACCGCGTGATTTGGCAGCGGAAATTGCAAAGTAAGGTAAACCAATTGAAGCAAACTCGCTGATGGAAGCACCAATATCGATGCCATCAGTTTTGTTGATGATCAAAAACATGGGTTTATTTAACCGACGTAATTCTTCGACAACATTCAGATCAATCGGCGTTAATCCTGCGTGCGCATCTACCAACATTAATATCGCGCTGGCTTGTTGCAGCGCGGTATTGACTTGATCAACTAATCCTGTCGTTAGCACATCGTGCGTATCGGTATAACTTGAACCTTCAATGCCGCCGGTATCCACCACCCAGTAAGGCTGATCGCCAATAGTTCCAGCGCCGTATTGACGATCACGCGTAAGCCCCGCCCATTGCGACACCAGGGCGGCACGCGTATTCGTTAATCGATTAAATAAAGTTGATTTGCCAACATTTGGCCTGCCGACCAGCGCCAGCAGTGGAGCGCTTGTCATTTTTCATTGCCTTTTTTTTTCGTTTTAAGCATTTTTAAATTCAATATTTTTAATTGAGCATCACTGGCATAAACCACCAGCTTTTCATCTGCTAGTAAAGGTGCCACGCGTAAAGGTGCTGATGCTATTTTGCTACGACCCACGAAGCGACCATCATCCACACTCATCACATGCAAATAACCCTCAAGATCTCCTACCAGCAACTGATTTTGAAACACGGCCAAACCAGACAGCTGACGCGCTGCCAATGCTTTTTGCTGCCAACGGACAGCGCCATTTTCTAAACTCAACGCAGTGACGCTACCGTCCGCTTCGGCTATATACAGCGAATCCGGACCAGCTGTTAACGCCACATAAGATGATAATTCATGCGTCCACAAGGGCTGCCCCTGCGGTAACGCCAAAGCAGCTACGCGACTCTGATAGCCAGCGACATACAAGGTATTATTCTGCACCCAAAACTGACCATCAACATCTGTTAAGCGCTCGAACTCAGAACGGCCTTTGGGAATACCAATCCAACGTTCCCACACCAGACGCCCCGTGGTTAATTCCAACGCGACCAACTTACCATTGGCAAATCCGACTAACACTAAACCCGAATCAATCACGGGTGCCGAAGTACCCCATAGGGTTAAAACTGGCGATACCGTATCGTACCGCCATAAAATTACGCCACTGCGACTGTCAAGCGCGTATACATGACCATCAATAGTTTGCGCGACCACATAATCACTTAAACGGGTGACTGGGGCTAACATTTCACTGCTAAGTGGCTGTCGCCATAACTCCGCACCTGTACTGGCGTTCAAAGCCACCAGATCACCGGTGGTCAGTGCCACATAGACTTGCTCAGCATCTGCAAATACACCCGCACTCGCGGGTGATTTTAAGGCTTTCCGCCACAACAACTTACCCCGATCAAAGGAATATGCACTCACGCTTGCTTGTTGATCACTGACATAAACACGATCAGCAACCACCGCTGGTCGTAAGGTCCAGTACCCTTTTTCTGAGGCCTTGCCTGCATCAGCCGACCAAAGCGTTTGTAATTTAAATTCCGCTTTAATGGCCTTTAATTCCGCAGGCTTGATGACATCATCTTTTGTGCAAGCCACCAACAGCACGATCAGGGCTAGGAAACTCCACCTAATAAAAGATCCGTTCATAAAAACTTTAGTTGGCAATATCATCACGTTTTAACTCTACAAAAACACGGCGATTATCATCTGCTTGTAATGCTGTTTGATAATCCGTTCGTGCTTGATCCAACTTGCCTTGCTGATAATGCATATCAGCGCTAATTTCTGCTTTGGCAGCCGCAAAATTAGGTGCCACCATTTTTTCTAACGTCTGTGCGGTAGCCGCATAGTCCTGCATTGCTAACCTAACCCGCGCCAAGCGCTGATAGGCCGTCATCAATAAAGCCTCATCTTTCGCATGCGCGACCACCCACTCCAACTGCTGCCGCGCTTCCGGTAACTGCTTGGCAAACACGGCTTGCTTGGCCAGCATCAAGGCTGCAAATTGCGCATACACGGTATCTGGATGTTCTTTTAATAACTGCTCACCAAGCGTTTTTAAGGTTACCTGCAATTGCGGCTTGGCATCCGCTTTCTGACTTTCTTCATAAGCGCTGCTCATTGATTGAAATAACTGAGACGCGGCATCTGCCTGTGCATTTTGCTGTTGCCGCCAATAGGTCCAGCCACTGCCCACCAACAAACTCACCACCACGACAATCAGTAATAAGCGGCCATACTGTTGCCAAAAGTTTTTTAACGCGAGGATTTGCTCTTCTTCCGTTTGATTCATCTATACACCCAATAATTGCTAGACCATGCTGATTTAAGGAAGCCAGCTCGCAGGATCAGCGGCCTGCTGCGTTCCACTGGCTAAGTGTTTGATGACATGCCCTGGCACATCGGCGGTTCCTGCTAAAAACCAAACATAAGGAATCCCGCGCTTTTCTGCCTGTCGCATTTGCTTGCCAAAATTTTGCGGTTGATGATGAATGTCAACGCCAATACCACGGCCACGCAACTGGGTAGCCACGCGTAAAGCTTCAATGCGAGCCGATTCATCCGGCAAAATAATATATACCAATGCACCGCTGGTCGCTGGTATGTCCACCAAACCTTGCTGTAGGACAAAACCCAACAGCCGCGTTAACCCAATTGACACGCCCACACCCGGCATGGGTTTTTGTACTGAACCTGCCAAACGATCATAACGACCACCCGAGCAGATTGCACCCAACGACTCATACCCACGCAGGTAACCCTCGTACACTGTACCGGTATAATAATCAAGGCCACGCGCAATACTCAGGTCCACCCATACTTCACGTTGGTCAATATCATGCAAAGTCGTTATGACCTGTTGCAACTCGTTCAAGCCTTCATCTAATTGCGGATGGCGGACACCCAATGCCCGTACTTGATCGATAACATCCAAATGTTGGCTGCGAATTTGTGCTAAGGCAATACAAGATTGCGCCACCGCGCTGGTGAGCTGTTGTGTCTGCAATTGTTCCAGTACAGCTTCGGCACCAATTTTGGCCAATTTGTCCAGTATCCGTAAAGTTGCCGGAATATTTTCTATGCCTAATCCTCGATAAAATCCTTCTAAGACTTTGCGATGACTGATTTTTAAATCCACAGGTGGAATGGGTAACCGCTTTAAGCTATCGACGAGCAAATAGGCGAGCTCAGCATCAAAGTGCAAAGGAAGCTGATCCTTACCGATAATATCTAAATCACACTGATAGAACTCGCGGTAACGCCCCTCTTGTTTGCGTTCACCACGCCACACTTTTTGTATTTGATAGCGCTTAAATGGAAAAATGAGTTGCGCTTCAAACTCCTGAACATACCGCGCAAAAGGTACTGTTAAATCAAAGTGCAAACCAAATTTATCCGCCTCGTCCTCGGTCGCATGTAAGCGCTTGAGCAAATAAATTTCTTTATCGTCACCTTTGTTCAACAACACATCCAGCGGCTCAATAGCTCGTGTTTCAATACTGACAAACGCATACAGCTCAAATTGCTTCTGCAGCAACTGCATCCACTGTTGCTCTATACGCCGCTGTGCGGGTGTCCATTCCGGAAAACCGCTGATCGCCTCCAGCTTCATAATTGATTCACATCCAGATTCACAATTGACTTACTTCAATAGCGCGCGAGGCGGTTAATTCACGTTGCGCCAATCGCGCCCGCACTTGACGCTCTATTTCATCTACCAAATCGGCATTATCAACTTTATGACTGGGTTTGCCATCACGATACAGTAAATTTTGCGGTGCACCACCGGTTAAACCAATCTCGGCTTCTTTGGCTTCACCGGGACCATTGACATAACACCCAATCACAGCGACATCCATGGGTTCACGCACATCTTCTAAGCGGCGCTCCAATTCGTTCATGGTTTTAATGACATCAAAGTTTTGCCTTGAACAACTTGGGCAGGCTATAAAATTGATGCCTTTGCTTCGCAGGTTCAAACTTTTTAATAAATCAAAACCAACGCGTATTTCTTCAACAGGGTCCGCTGCCAATGATATGCGCAAGGTATCACCAATACCCTCACTCAATAAAATCCCCAGTGCCACGGCTGACTTTACTGTGCCTGCACGCAAAACGCCGGCCTCTGTCAGACCTAAATGTAAAGGCTGTTCGATTTGATTCGCAATCAAACGATACGCTTCTACGGTCATAAATACATTGGAAGCTTTTAAGCTAACTTTAAAATTCTCGAAGTTCAAATGATTGAGAATATCGATGTGTCGCATAGCCGACTCTACCAGTGCTGCTGCATTGGGTTCACCATACTTGCGTTGCAATGCTTTTTCCAATGAGCCGGCATTCACACCAATACGAATTGGGATATTCAAATCCCGCGCGCAATCAACCACCGCCCGTACCCGCGCTTCTTTACCGATATTACCGGGATTAATACGCAAACAATCCACGCCAACTTCTGCGACTTTTAACGCGATCTTGTAATCAAAATGAATGTCGGCAATCAACGGCACATTAACTTGCGCACGGATCTTGCCAAAGGCTTCCGCCGCTTCCATTGAGGGTACCGATATGCGTACCATATCCGCACCGGCGTCGTCCAAAGCCTGTACTTGCGCCACCGTAGCGGTGACATCGCACGTTTCAGTATTCGTCATGCTCTGCACACTAATGGGTGCATCACCTCCCACAGCAACTTTACCAACATAAATCTTACGTGACTGTCGGCGCTTAATTGGAGATGGACTAATCACAAATCGACTTCTCTTTTGTTAAATTGAATGTCCACGGCCTTAATATCGCCCGCAATTAAGGAAAAGGGTGCGATTCCTTTAATATTAATCTCGGTATTTTTGGCATAAGACTTTAGCGGTTGACTAACGCCTTTCGCATCCGATATCTGCAGCCAAGTTGACGACCTAAATTTAACTTGCAAGCGATCAGGTTCAGCAGCATTTAGATCATGCGCACCAATTTGCCAACGACCATCCTCTAAGATAGACGCCGCCACCTTATCAGCGGCAGCACTCTTATCATCATCAGCAGCACCATCAGCTTCTTCGACGGACGAATCTTCTACAACGTGTGCAGGCACCTCTATTGTAGGCACTTCAGTTGCTACGGAGCCTCCTTCATGTAATGAAGCTGTCAATCCCCCTAAATCATCCAACACTTTACTATCCACTAATTCGTCATTCGCTGTAACCAAATCCGCATTACGCGACAACCCTGATGAATCTTCTGCGAGATTCGATTCAACGATCTGCTGCACATGCATTGCAGGTAAACTCAAATTAAATGGTAATAACCAACGGTTAATCGCGGGAGAAAGTTGTGGCCACCACATCGCCAAAAGTAAAACCATGACTAAGGTGATTACTACCCAAAGACGCCAATTGATTCCTTCCTTAGTACGCACAGTTTTTTGATCCCACACAGCATGACTCGCAGGCGCAGGTTTAGCTTCTACTTCAAGCGAAGGAGCGTGATGCGATGTGCGCTCTTGAAACTCCTGCAATAAAAGATTAGGAGACACATGAAGCAGTTTTGCATAAGCCCTAATATAGCCTTTCACAAAGATCGCGCCAGGCAAGCGTTTAAAATTACCTTCTTCTAAAGCATCAACATAACCCGGCTGAAAAAAAAGTTGGCGCTCTACCTGCTCTGCTGTCAATCCCATCCGATGGCGAGCAATACGCAGTTGATCGCCAGACCAACCACCATGTGTAACTTCCTGTTCCACAGCTTCTGCAGACATATTCATCCTCACTTCTTGGCCGGTTGCGGCGCTGAAACATCCATTAAATCATCTGGTGTTACTAATAAGCTTTTATTCTCGACCGATTTGTCAACGGGAAGGCTCTCTGTTTGTTCATTTATAACCGCTGGTGCAGCTATATTTTCTTTGTATTGGTCAACGCTACTCTCTTGGTTCAGTGAAGCCCTATAAGCTCTATATTCAGCAGAGTCAGCAAATATATTTCGCAAAGCAACTTCATAGCTAGCCAAAGCATCTTTGTGACCAAGCACACGTTCTATCTGAATGCCTAACCATAAGCTACGTGCGGTATGGCGGCCTCGGTTACCAAACTGCTGTAAATATTGATTGGCCTGTTTTAAATCTCCGCGCATAAAACTGATTTGCCCCAGCTCTAAATAACTCCGTACGAGCTCGCTATCTAGCCGCAACGCTTCTTTAAAGGACGCCTCTGCTTTAACAACATCTTGTAATCCGAGGTAAGCTCGCCCCATATTTTCGAATACCAATCCACGATTTTCATAGGATGGATCCTTGCTAGCTTTCTGTAACTGAAATAATGCCTCCTTAAACCGGTCTTGTTGAAACAGGAAAACCGCATAATTATTTCGAGCTTTAGATAACTGGGCATCATAATGAATAGCCAGCTTAAACTCTTTTTCTTCATTTACAGAATCTTGCATAAAGCGGTACATCAACGCCAACGCATTGTGCACTTCGCCAGACTTGGGGTCGCTTTCTCTGGCATTATTCAAATGTCTATACGCATTTTTCGTATCGCCTGCTTGCAAGTATTCAAGTGCAGCGGCAACTGAATTTTGAATATAGCGGTCTTTATCTTTTTTTTTCATTAAGTCACTATTGCTTTCAGTAACACAAGCCACGGCTAACCAACACAACCCACAGATCAATATCCGACGAATAAAACCTTTCTTTTTAGCTTGCATGCTTGCTTTCTCCTGACGCTGCTTGTCGCAGCACTACCGCTTGCCAATCCTTTTGACGACGTGTGCGGTCTTGAACTTGTCCAACCAGCTGCCCACACGCAGCATCAATATCTTCGCCACGTGTACGACGTATTGTTGTAGTAAAACCCGCATCAATCAAGCGTTGTTGAAAAACAGCAATACGAGATTCGCTTGATCGTTGATATGGCGTATGCGGAAAGGGATTAAAAGGAATCAAATTAATTTTACATGGCAAGTTACTTAGTAATTGAACCAGTTCATTCGCATGCATAACAGAATCATTAACCTGTTCGAGCATGACATATTCAATCGTAATTCGACGCCGCGAACCATATCGATCCAGATAACGCTGGCAAGCCGCCAATAACGTTTTGATCGGATATTTCTTATTAATGGGTACCAATTGATCGCGCAAAGCGTCGTTAGGTGCATGCAAAGAGATCGCTAGGCTAACGTCAATTGCATCGGTCAACGCATCAATTTTCGGTACAACACCAGAAGTGCTGACCGTAAGCCGCCGCTTAGCAATACCATAGCCTAAGTCATCCAACATGATTTCCAACGCTGGCACCAGCTGCTCGAAGTTTAAGAGCGGTTCACCCATACCCATCATCACCACATTCGTAATCGGCCGCATCCCCATGTTGGCAATCGGCATAAACGATTGTTGAGCGATCCATACCTGCGCAATAATTTCCGCGCTAGACAAATCTCGCTGATAGCCTTGCTTACCCGTTGAGCAAAAATCACAATCCAAACTACACCCAACTTGCGACGATACACACAAGGTAGCGCGCTTCGCCTCGGGGATATAAACCATTTCAACGGCGTTACCAAGCCCCATATCAAGCACCCATTTACGAGTACCATCAGTTGAGTAGTGGTGGAATAAAACTTTAGGTAAGCGAACTTCAGCAATAACGGCTAGCTTTTGACGTAATACTTTGCCAAGATCAGTCATCTGCTCAAAATCCGTCAAATTATAGTGATGAATCCACTTCATAATTTGACGCGCACGAAAAGGCTTCTCACCAATGGAAGCCATAAACTGCTCGAACTGAACACGTGTCAATCCGAGCAAATTAATTTTTTTCGGCAGTTGATCCGTCATATTTTCAAGGCCAATTTTAATTGGCAGCCACTAGCGCGTGCGCTTGCATACCTGAGCTTGATCAAAAAAATAAGCAATTTCACGAGCAGCTGAACTTTCCGAATCCGAACCATGCACCGCATTTTCGTCAATGCTTTTGGCAAAATCGGCACGAATAGTACCCGCTGCAGCTTTTTGAGGGTCGGTCGCGCCCATTAAGTCACGATTAATCGAGACTGAGTTTTCGCCAGACAACACCAAAACCAAAATGGGTCCTGACGTCATAAAGCTAACCAAGTCTTTAAAAAAACCGCGCTCTTTATGTTCCGCATAAAATCCGCCCGCCATAGCGGCATCCAGTTGCATCATTTTGGCCGCGACGATATTGAGGCCGGCTTTCTCAAAGCGTCCGATAATGGCGCCAATATGATTATTGGCGACGGCATCAGGTTTAATAATCGACAGGGTTTGTTGCTTACTCATAAAACATCCTTACATAGGTTACGTTAAAACATAGGTTACGTTAAAAAAAATTAGCTGACTAACCGACTGATGACTTGATTCAATTGTTCAAGTGCACGACTAATGTCATCTTTAGTTGTTAAGCGACCAAAACTAAATCGCAATGAACTACCCGCTAGCGCTGGTGATACGCCGCAAGCGGTTAACACATGTGAGGGCTGCAAGGTTACTGAATTACAGGCTGAACCACTCGCAACGGCAAGGTTATTGAGTGCTTTTAATAACGACTCACCGGGCAGACCCGCAAAACCTACATTCACAATATGCGGCACCCGACTTTGTGCTTGCTCAGCATGCCAAACCATATGCGGCAATTGTCGTAAGCCTGCGCAAAACTGCTGTTGCAACTGTAGTACATGCGTATAATCTTCAACAAAACGTTGCTTGGCCAAGCAACCCGCCAGCGCCATACCCACAATTTGATGTGTCGCCAACGTACCTGGACGAAGCCCCAACTCATGACGACCACCAAAACATAACGGCTTTAATTGGTTACGTACGCGGGCAGCCGCTAATAATACACCAACCCCTTTCGGCCCATAAGCTTTATGTGCTGACAAAGACATCAAGTCCACACCTAGGTCCTTAAAATTCAAAGGTACCTTTCCTAAACTCTGTGCCGCATCAACATGCAAATAAATCGGACCACCGACAATCAATTTTGCAACTTCGGCGATGGCGTTAATCGTACCCAGTTCGTTATTCACCTGCATTAAACTGATCAAACGCGTTTGAGGCGTTATCGCAGATTGCACTTCCTCAAGCTTAATCTGCCCTTGGTCATCTGGCTTTAAAATGGTGATATCAACATCATGCGATCGAGCAACAGCTAGACAGGTGTCCAGCACAGACTTGTGCTCAATGGCTGATGTTATGACGTGATGCCGCCTATGCTGTCCAGCTGCCAGTGCAGCGTTAATCACGCCTTGAATAGCAAGGTTATTCGATTCCGTCGCACCTGACGTCCAGATTACATCACTGGCATCAGCCCCGACGGCACTGGCAAAATCCACTCTCGCATTCTCTATCGCTTGCTCCGCTAGCCAGCCATACAGATGGGTCTTTGATGCAGGATTAGCAAAGATTTGCGGTGAGTTAAGCGTTTGTGTTATGGCCGCCACCACCTGCGGGTCAACCGGAGTGGTGGCGGCGTAATCCAAATAAACGGCTTCAGACATTAGGACTCAGTTCTCGTCATCCTCGAAATTAGTCGGCGCTAATGGCATCTTGTCCTGCTGAAGACTCACGCCTGGCTTCTTTGACACTTAACTTAATACGACCACGCGGATCAACTTCCAATACTTTAACTTGGATAGCTTGGCCTGCAGATAGATAATCAGCGACATCAGTAACTCGCTCATCTGCAATTTGTGAAATATGCACGAGGCCAGTAATGCCTGGCATAAAATTCACAAATGCACCAAATTCGACCACCTTCTCAACCACACCATCATATATTCTGCCCACTTCAGGCACAGCGGTGAGCTGCATAATACGTATAACCGCCGCATCACAACTCTGTTTGTCTTCGCCATAAATATGCAAAGTACCATCATCGTTAATATCAATACTAGCACGCGTCTCTTCAGTAATGCTGCGAATGGTCGCACCACCCTTACCAATCACGTCACGAATTTTGTCAGGATGAATTTTGATGCTGATATATTGCGGAGCCTTGTCACTGACGCCAATACGAGATGTCGTTAGATTTTTTGCCATCTCGCCCAGAATATGCAAGCGACCCACTTTAGCTTGAGCCAGTGCGGCCTCCATAATTTCTTCGGTGATGCCGTCAATTTTAATATCCATTTGCAGCGCAGTAATGCCTTCAGCGGTGCCGGCCACTTTAAAATCCATATCGCCGAGATGATCTTCATCACCCAAAATATCAGTGAGTACCGCAAAGCGCTCGCCTTCTTTTACCAAGCCCATCGCAATACCAGCAACCGGCGCTTTCAGCGGTACACCTGCGTCCATCAATGCCAAACTACCCCCGCAAACAGAGGCCATCGAAGAAGAGCCATTCGATTCCGTTATATCGGATACCAACCGTATGGTGTAAGGAAACTGCTTAGCCTCAGGCAATACCGCCTGCAAACTTCTACGCGCTAAACGACCATGGCCAATTTCACGGCGCTTTGGACCACTGGAGTGTCCAGTTTCACCCACACAATAAGAAGGAAAGTTATAGTGCAACATAAAGGTGTCGGTACGCATACCTTCTAGGCTATCGATCATTTGACCATCACGAGTACCGCCCAATGTTGCCACCACAATGGCTTGAGTTTCGCCGCGCGTAAACAATACAGAACCATGGGTCTCCGATAAAAAACCGACTTGAATATTGATAGGACGCACGCAATCGTGTGATCGACCATCAATTCGCGGCTTACCAGCTAATACGTTATCGCGGACAATTGCGCTTTCGAGGGCGGAAAAGGCCTGCTTAACAGGGTCAGCTTCAAAACCTTCATGCTTAAACTGCTCGACACAAGCATCTCTAATCTCGGATAACGCTGCATACCTCGCTTGTTTATCCATGGTTTGGTAAGCCTGCGTGACCGCATCGGTAAACGCCTCTTTAACCTTGCCAGCCAACACCAAATTTTTTGGGGCGGGTTGCCAATTCCAAGGTTTAATCACCAATTTAGCGGCAAATGCTTTAATAGCAGCAACAACCACCTGCATTTCTTGATGACCAAATAATACGGCACCCAACATAATATCCTCGGGTAGCATTTTAGCTTCAGACTCAACCATCAAAATTGCCGAATCAGTACCTGCAACCACCAAATCCAATTCCGATTTTTGTAAATCGCTGTAGCTGGGATTTAACACATAACAGTCATCAATAAAGCCAACACGAGCGGCAGCCAGCGGGCCATTAAAAGGCAGCCCCGAAATTGCCAAGGCAGCTGAAGCCCCGATTAAGGCCGCAATATCAGGGTCACACTGCTTATCCGTTGACAGCACCTGCGCCATGACTTGCACTTCTGAGTTAAAATCATCTGGGAACAGGGGCCGTATCGGACGATCTATTAAACGCGAAGTGAGCGTTTCCTTCTCACTAGGGCGACCTTCTCGCTTTAAATATCCGCCCGGGATTTTACCAGCAGCATAGGTTTTTTCTTGGTAGTTCACGGTCAACGGGAAAAAGTCACGGCTTTGATCATCATTTTTGGCAACAACTGTCACCAGAACCGTCGTCTTACCCAAGGTAACCAATACAGACGCGGCGGCTTGTCGTGCTATGCGGCCAGTTTCTAATTCACACGACAAATCACCATACTGAAACTGTTGTTTGACAATATTAAACATGTACTATTTTCCCTTAAAAAGCGTCCACCATCAAAAGTATTGCTTATCAATCATCGCGTATTAGCGGCGTATACCTAGACGTACAATTAACTCTTTATATTCCTCATTCTTGCTGCGCTTTAAATAATCTAACAGGCTACGACGCTGATTAACTTGTCGAATTAAGCCACGGCGTGAATGATGATCGTGTTTGTGCGCTTGAAAATGACCTTGTAATTGATTGATGCTTTCAGTTAATAATGCGATTTGTACAGCAGTAGAGCCTGTATCTTTTGATCCCTTTTGAAATGCTTCTACCACTTTTTGCTTTTGTTCCGCAGTTAACATATTGACTCCTAGTAAGTGTGCTTTTTATGAACACATCAACCACGCACACTGGCAGTTGATGCATAATTAAGTTTCTGCAATAAAAATAAGTCTTTGTTTCAGGTTCCTGTCACTATCATTCGACGCGGGACTAATTGACCATCCTCGAGAACTTCACCTATACCAATAAATTCTTGGCCTTGCTTAAAAATTCGCACCCAGCCTAAACCATTTGCCGTGCTCGCCAAATCAGACAGGGTACTAAGCTTAACCGGCTGGCCCTGCAATAAAAAATGCGCTACTGAAGTTGGAATTGTTATTTCTGGCCAATGACTGACAGCACTTGCCGCTGGCAATAATAAACGATCTAACGCACAAACGCCTGCGTTTTCGTAGACCTGCTCAAGCGTCATCAAACTAACCGATTGGTGCAGCGCGAACGAACCTGCCTGTGTACGCCTTAATGCGACAACATGCGCGCCTCCACAACCCAGCGCATGCCCTAAATCTTCAATCAAACTACGAATATAAGTACCTTTGCTACAGCGGACATACAAGGTCAGACTGGATCCTTGCCATTTCAACACTTGTAAATGATAGATTTCAACCATTCGTGCGATTCGCTCGACCACTACCCCACGCCTAGCCCATTTATATAAAGGTCGACCCTTGAATTTTACCGCTGACAATGTCGGAGGCAACTGATGAATCTTGCCAACAAACTTTGCTAACACATGATTCAGTTGCTCCTGGGTAATATGTGAAGCCGAGCTTGTCGCGACCACCTCACCACCTGCGTCACCAGTACTCGTACTGACCCCTAATAAAGCAGTAACCATGTATGCCTTATCGGCCTCGAGCAAATAACGTGAAAATTTTGTTGCCTCACCAAAACACAGTGGTAAAACGCCCGTTGCAAGCGGATCTAAACTCCCGGTATGCCCTGCTTTACGAGCACCGTACAAACGCCTAGCATGCTGCAAAACCGCATTCGAACTTTGGCCCCGCGGCTTATCTATCACCAACATGCCACTAATCTCGCGCCAAGCACGACGGCTACAGCCGTCAATATCAATCAACCTGTTCATTTGGGTCGGCGCGAACATCATCTGATTTTAAGCGCTTATCTTGTGCAACCGCTTTTTCAATTAATTGGCGCAGCTTTGCACCTTTTTCGGGCTGATCATCATAATGAAAATGCAATTCGGGTAAATACTTAATTTCAAGTTTTTGAGACAGCGCATTACGTAAAAATCCGGCAGCACCTTGCATATTTTTCTGCAATGCCTGCTGCTCATCGACCGTTAAGTCAACTTCGCCAATTCGATTAAAATACACATGTGCTTGTCGCAGATCTGGCGTCATTTTTACATCCGTGACACTCAACATCGTCAAGCGCGGATTTTTCATCTCGCTCTGTAAAATGACCGCCATCTGCTCACGAATACTCTGAGAGACTCGCTGCATGCGGTTAGAAGGCTTGTTCGACGACACTTACAACACCTCTACCATAATCTATAAAATCTTATAGTGAGCGTGCAATTTCAGTGACTTCATAGGCCTCAATCTTGTCACCAACTTGCACATCGTTATAACTTTTTACCGCGACGCCGCATTCCATACCACTTTTCACTTCGCTGACATCATCTTTAAATCGCCGAAGTGATTCAAGCTCGCCTTCATAAATGACGACTTCATTACGCAGTACACGAATGCGATGCTTACGGAACAAACTCCCTTCTTGAACCAAACAACCTGCAGCAGCTCCAAATTTCGACGAACGGAAGACATCACGCACATCCGCGACACCCAGAATTTTTTCACGCCGCTCTGGCTGCAATAAGCCTGATAACGCATCTCTCATATCATCAATTGCGTTATAAATAATGCTGTAGTAACGGAGATCAACACCCTCATCTTTGCAGATTTTTTTTGCCAACACATCTGCTCGTACATTAAAGCCAATAACGATCGCTCGTGTGGTCACTGCCAAGTTTGCATCTGATTCCGTAATTGCTCCAACGCCAGAACCGACGATATTAATTTTAACCTCATCATTACCCAAGCCCAGTAGCGAGGCCTGCACCGCTTCCAAGGAACCCCTAACATCGGTTTTTAATATGATATTGATCATTGAGACTTGCTTGGCAGCGATGCTTTCAAACAAGTTATCCATATTAACCGTGGTAGGTCGTGCGAGCTTATGCAATCGATGCCGCTGCTCACGCTCACCGGCAACCTCTCTGGCTTGTCGCTCATCCGCCAGCACTACAAACCCATCACCCGAATCCGGGACACCGGCCAATCCTAAAACTTCGACAGGGATTGACGGACCTGCTACATCGATAGTACGACCATACGCATTACTCATGGCTCGCACACGGCCATAATGAGGGCCGGCCAATACCAAATCACCGATATGTAACTGGCCCTGCTGAACTAACAAGGTCACCACCGGCCCCCTGCCTTTATCAAGACGAGACTCAATCACGACTCCCTGCGCAAAACCTTCAGGTGGCGCAATCAGCTCCATTAATTCAGCCTGTAATAAAATGGCCTCTAATAAAGTATCGACACCCTGACCGGTTAACGCCGACACCGGGATAAACTGCGTTTCACCGCCCCACTCTTCTGGCACCAACTCTTTACGCGTCGCCAGTTCGTTTTTTACACGCTCTGCATCACCATGCGGCTTGTCAATTTTATTGATTGCCACCACAATCGGAACACCAGCGGCACGCGCATGATCGATTGCTTCTTCGGTTTGCGGCATCATACCGTCATCCGCAGCGACAACAAGCACAACAATATCGGTACACTGCGCTCCACGGGCACGCATCGCGGTAAAGGCGGCATGGCCAGGCGTATCCAAAAAGGTAATCGCGCCTTTATCCGTTTCGACATGGTAGGCACCAATATGTTGCGTGATGCCACCGGCTTCTTCAGAAGCAACTTTGGTACGACGAATAAAGTCGAGCAAGGATGTTTTACCATGGTCAACGTGCCCCATAATAGTGACGACCGGCGCTCGCGTGAAAGTGGTGCGCTCGTCTTGTTGCTCAAGATGGGCAGATAACGCGTGCTCCAATGTATTCTCTTTCAATAAAATATATTTGTGGCCCAGCTCTTCAATGACCAATATTGCGGTATCTTGCTCAACAAACTGGTTGACGTGTGCAGGGACACCCATCTTCATTAGCTGTTTAATTACCTCAACCGCTTTTACTGACATTTGATTAGCCAAATCAGGCACCGATATGGTTTCACCGACACGAACTTCGCGCACCATCGGTGCGGTGGGCTGAGTAAAACCGTGTTCTTCAGCAAGTTTTTTAGCGACACGCATTTTGTGTTTAATGGATTTACGCGTACGTTTTTGACGCTTTTCTTCTTCTTCAAAACTCGCCTCAAAAGCTTGCTTGACCAGCACATCCTCTTCTTCAGGCTCAGCAATCTCTTCATCAATCGGCAACTCAGTACCACCACGCATTGCCAATTCATCAGCCACGCGCTGCGCATCTTCTAGCGTTTTTTGTCTTGCCTTCTCATCTGCTTCACGACGCGCCATCTCATCAGCTTTGCGCTTAGCTTGATCTTCCGGCCTAATCTCCTCAGGTAAAGACCCGGCTAACTTTTTCTTTGCGCCGGTATCAGGCTTAAGTTTTGGTATTGATTTAGGAGCAGCCTTGGATTTTTTACTTCGCTCACCAGCATCATGTCGAGAAACTGTAGGGCTTAGCTCGTCCAAGTCAACCGCATCTCGATCTCGCACCACAGCAGCGGCAGCCTGAATAATAGGCAGCTCTTCGACTACTGGTGGTGCAACCTCAACAGCTTCTTCAATCTCTACTACATCTTCTTGCTGCTGCGTACTGCGCTGTATATAAGTACGTTTTTTACGGACTTCAACGTTAACGGTTTTTTTACCTTGCGCACCAGCAACCTTAATTGTCGACATACTTTTGCGCTGCAAGGTAATTTTACGATCCGCGCCAACAGCACCATGCGCCTGTTTTAAAAACGTCAGCAATTGCTGTTTTTCATCATCGGTTACTGACTGCTCCATATGCTGATGCTTAATACCGGCATCACTCATCTGCTGCAACAACTTTTCGATCGGGACACCGACCACTTCAGCCAGTTGTTTTACTGTGACCTCTGCCATGCTTCATTCTCTCTTCAATTTATTTCATTTCAATTCATTTCATTTTTTTTGCTCACACGACGGATCGAACCGCATAACCAAGTAGCTTGGCCAGCAAGCGATAGTCTGACTTAATCAGCAAACCAAGGTGCGCGTGCAGTCATTATAAGCTTGCCCGCTTTTGCTTCAGTCATACCATTAATATCCATCAAATCATCGACTGACTGCTCAGCCAAATCTTCCATGGTAATTACACCTTTACCAGCAAGCTCTTGGGCTAAACGCTTATCCATGCCATCCATGTTAAGCAAATCTTCGGCTGGCTCAGTTTTTTCTAGACGCTCTTCACTGACCAGCGCCTTGGTGAGCAACACATCTTTAGCACGACTTCGCAACTGCTCAACAATTTCCTCATCAAATCCATCAATACCAAGCATTTCTTCAACAGGCACATAAGCGATCTCTTCTAGGCTGGTAAAGCCCTCTTCAGCTAATACTTCCGCCAACTCTTGATCTACGCCTAGTTCAGTCATAAAAATTTCAATAACACTGCCAGCTTCTTCCTGCTGTTTAGCTTTTGCTTGCGCTACGGTCATTACATTCAAGCGCCAACCGGTTAACTCACTGGCCAAACGAATATTTTGACCGTTTCGACCAATTGCTTGCGCCAATTGATCTTCCTCAACCGCAACATCCATCGAATGATGATCTTCATCAACAATAATCGAAGCCACTTCAGCTGGTGCAATCGCATTAATCACCAATTGCGCGGGACTATCGTCCCACAAAATAATGTCAATGCGCTCACCAGCCAAATCATTCGACACGGCTTGTACACGCGCACCACGCATACCCACGCAAGCACCCACTGGATCCATGCGTTGATCATTGGTTTTGACTGCGATTTTACTACGCGAGCCAGCATCACGCGCAGCCGCCTTGATGACAATCATTTCCTCACCAATTTCAGGCACTTCAATTTTGAATAACTCGATTACCATCTCAGAGCGCGTACGACTGACCAATAGCTGCGGCCCTCGGTGCTCTTCATTCACGCCATATAAAACCCCGCGCACACGATCCCCCATACGAATATTTTCTTTGGGGATTAACTGATCGCGCTTTATCAAGGCTTCCGCGTTATTACCCAGGTCTAAAATAATACCTTCCCGCTGGGTACGCTTGACGACGCCGCTCACCAATTGCCCCATCTTATGGCGATAATCTTCGATAATCTGATTACGCTCTGCTTCTCGTACTTTTTGTACAATAACCTGTTTAGCGGTTTGCGCGGCAATCCGACCAAAGTCAACCGACTCAATTTCTTTTTCAAACAAGTCGCCATAATTCAGGGCAGCATTTTCTTCACGAGCCTCGACTAGAGTTAATACCCTCGCTGGGTTTGACCACTCTTCTGCATCGTCATGCACAACTTTCCAACGACGAAAGGTTTTATAATTACCGGTTTTTCGGTCTACATCAACACGAACCTCTATATCTTGAGGGGCATAACGCTTTTGGGTCGCGGTCGCCAATGCCAACTCAATCGCCTCAAAAATCAAGCCTCTGTCTACGCCTTTTTCATTGGAAACCGTTTCCGCAACCAATAATAATTCTTTGCTCATAATGCGTCATCTCACAGCTGTACCGAATTAAAATACCGGAATCAATCGGAGTGAGTCTACGTTAGCAAACTCCACACGGTGAATCTGTTCTATTGTTTGACCCTCATCAGTACACAAGGTTAGTACCGGTTTACTGATTGCATCTAACACCATTAGCCTGCCTTTAAAGCGACTTCTCCCTTGTACAGGCTGCCGCGTTTTTAATACCATCATCCGTCCAACATAAGGGGATAATTGTTCAAAACTAAAAAATTTTCGATCCATTCCTGGTGAAGAAACTTCAAGATGATACCGATCACTAATATCGTCCTGAACATCTAATAAAGCACTTATCTGTCGACTAACTGCAGTGCAATCTTCAACAGAAATACCATCAACGTGATCAATAAGAAGTCTCAGGGTTCTGGAGGCAACCTGACCCACCCACTCCATCCCCCACCACTGATATCCCATGGCTTCGACTGTTGGCCGCAGCGCCTGCTCTAAGCCCGTTATCTGACTTTTCATAGTTAACTGCCGTCACTTTACAAGGCTTTTTTAAATACCGGCCTAATAACTTACTCAGAAATAACAAGGCCCCAAAAAGGGGCCCAAAAAAACAACCCCACTATACATCAAGCTCAAACGCTTGACAAAGAACTTATGCAAAACACAAAGTCCTCATCCATAACAAAACCCTCGTGCAAAACACAGAACCATAAAAAAATAACTTTAGTTGATTGCACTTACTCTTGACTTTGGAAATACACAACTAAAGTGACTGCCTTGGCCTGGACGGCTAACGATCTCCAAACGACTATCATGTCGCAGCAGCACGTGCTTAACAATCGCAAGACCCAAACCGGTGCCACCCGTACTGCTATCACGACTTGTATCGACCCGAAAAAAACGCTCAGTTAAACGCGGGATCAACACAGGATCAATACCAATTCCTGCATCCTCAACGGCAACAAAGGCTTCACCATTATGCCGGATGCCAGCAACCAACTTAATGCTTGTATTTTCTGGTGAATATTTTATGGCGTTGGTTATTAAATTCATCAACGCACTATGCAGATCGCTATAACTGCCCTGCACGTAAAATGCCTGCTGAATTGTTAATACGGTCACAATCTGCTTTTGTTGGCCAATCACACAGGCTTCTTCTATTAAAACATGGAGCAAGGAGACGATATTAATCGATTCAATTTGTAGCTTGCTGCCCTGATGCTCGAGACGAGACAACATGAGCAAATCATCAATCAAGGCTTGCATACGCCGTGCTTGCGCCATCATGGCATTTAGACCCTGAAGATGTGTTGCAAAGATGGGCACATCTTGAAATGTTTCAAGATAGCCTTTCAGCACGGTTAACGGTGTACGTAATTCATGCGACACATTGGCAATAAAATCGGTGCGCACCTGCTGTAGGTGGTGTAAGCGGCTAACATCACGAATTAGCAATAGTCGCTGATCACCAAATAAGGTCACATGAATTTGCAACATGGTCGTTACGTTATTGATTGGCCGCAGCTCGTAGGGACGTTGAAAATTGCCAAGATTAAAATAGGAAACAAATTCAGGCGCACGAATTAAATGGGTAATGTTACGGCCTTGGTCTTCAGGCGATTGCAGTTGCACTAACTCAGCCGCCGCATAATTCCACCACTGTAAATTACCTAACTGATCAACGCTAATTACGCCGTCACTCAACATATTGGCTGCGGCCTGTGCTTTTGCCAACAACGCGTCCATTGAGTCTTCAGCTAGCTGGCCATTTTTCTGCAATCGATATAATCGATCAAATATAGCACCCCATAAACCGAAGGATTCTGGGGGTTGCTCGCCCGGATACTGCGCAAGCCAAACATCAAGGCGTTGTAGCTGACAAATAAAATGCACCAAGTAAAGCGACATTGCAATCGCAAATCCCCAGCAGGCATAACCAAACAGCGCACCGACTATCCAACCAGCAATGGCAACTATTACTACATTTTTTAGTGCTGTTAACCATGTTTTATTCATGACGCAAATAATAGCGTATTACCAACAGGGCCACCTCACTAAAAAGACTGATCGATGACAGAAGCCAAAGCAGAGTCATCCCTTCCAGCATTTTTTCTAAAACCCTTAATACTAGAGCGCTTGGGTAATACGCGTTTGATCATATTGATGGTGATATGTCGAAGAATCGCCATGCTTTGAGGCGTATTACCTTTGCGAATTTGTCTGGCTCTTCATTGAAACTCACATCCAGCACGTAATGCAGCTGATTTTCGATACCCCAATGAAGACGAATGGCGTGAAGCGCTTGTTGTGCGCTGAAATTGCAGTTGGAAATGTAAAAGCGTTCTTCAACACTGCTGATGTCATTAATAATGCGCGTACTTTTAATTTTGATAATATTGGTCAAATCTCGGCATCCTGGGTGCTGTTCTTTGAGCCATTGAATATCGTTGATGACATAACACTCTCTTTCTTCAATGCGGCCATGCCCTTTGGTGATATCAATGCACTGATGCTCAGCTGGATAATCTCGGCTCTCGGTAAAATAGGTCATCACATCATTTTGCAGCGTTCCTTGGTTGCCTTTCAGCGCCAACACGTAATCCGCTTGTTTGTCGCGAATAGTGGCCGCTATGTTTTTTTAGAAGCCCAGGACGTCAATGGTGACAATCGCACCTGTGATATCTAACCACTTTAATAGCTCAGGAATTGCCGTCCTCATATCAAAAGGAATTTGCATCTTGATCAAATAAGCAAACCATTCTTTCCCTACAAATTCGCGATCTGCCAACAACCCTAATATTTTTTCTCGACCAAAGCCAACAATAAAACGATTGATCAGTAATATGCGTTCACCTGTATCCGAATTGCCTTTTTTATTCAAGGCTAACCAATACAGCGGAATCGCTACCCCTTTGTAGCACGCGCTCAGCACTAAAAAATTTAGATTCGCTTTACCCCACTGCCAATTGGTTAGATCCATTGACAGATAATTGGATTCTTGCTGCAATTGGTGGCATTTCTATTTCCCTCGTTTCGGGGGTTTACCTCGTTTCGAGGTTAATGTCTTATCCAGAGAGCAATGAATTTAATGCCAAGAGAGAGTTCCTGCCACCTAGCGGAGAGCACAAGGCTACGCTTTATTTGGGCATGAGCGGTGGTGCGGCTGACTGGTGTTTTGATTTATATTTTCAGCAAACTCAGTTCGGCGGAACGAGACAAGGCACACCTAAATACGGTATTTGTTGATATAAAAAATCGCTCTTAATGCTAGATGCTAGATGCTAGAAAAAGATGCTGCTTTTGTCTGTTTATCCTTGGATCTTCTAGTCTTTCAAAATAATCCAAAAATCCATTTTCTTCTTCCATTTGCGGCGATTCTCCCGGGGGAACTGCCTCGATTATCTGTAAACCAATATCTCATTTTCAACTACTTTTAGTGAAGTGGCCCTGGAGAGAAGACTGAGAAAGTTGCCACGGGTACACAAAACACAATATACTCATACCTCGACGCGTGTTTACCAAGTACGGCCGATATTGAACAGCCAATATTGATTCGTTGTATTATTCAATCCGTTCATTCCTATGCATCCACACAGGCAACTTGTCGAGATTAGATAATTGATCAATGGGTTACTCAATTTAGTTTAAATACCAACTGCCACAAAAACACTAAATAAACACAAAAGCAGGTGAGC
>JANNXD010000025.1:0-15661 GCA_031409375.1 Gammaproteobacteria bacterium
TTATCAGGCCTTCGGTGTTGCCAATATCAATCAAGATCCAGATGCGAATGGAAAAGCCATCGTCTACAATCAACGCTTCCCGGGGCAGTATGCGGATGTGGAGACAGGGCTCTATTATAATTTTTATCGCGATTATGATCCGAGTACGGGCAGGTATTTGCAGGCAGACCCCATTGGGTTGAAGGGGGGGATTAATCTTTATTCGTATGTGCTGAATAATCCCGTTCTCCATATTGATCCTTCTGGTGAAATTGCGCTTGTTGATGATGCAATATTTATTGGCGGTGCCGGTGCAATTGCAGCGGGAGCAGCCTGCTATGCTTCAAATTGTGGCCAAAAAATTTGGATGCTTTGTCTGACGCTTTTTCTGATCCAACTGATGAACCATCAGCAGATAATCCAGATGATGATCGCGAAAAACCAAAAGAATGCCCTATTGAGCCGCCGCCAGATAAAAAAGATTGCGAAGCACTTAAACAAAGTATTTTAAACACCTGTTATGGACTAACCGGTAGAAAAAAATTTGCGTGTTTTGAGGCGGCGAATAAATCGTATCGCCAGTGTATGGGCTATGAGTAAAAAGGTGTTATATGAAAAAATTTATTGCTGAAAGAGAACTTTTATATTCATTAAAGCGAGATGAAATTAGAAAAAAATTCTTAATAAGAATTAGTGGGCCTTATCCAGTTAATAAAAAAATGGTGAGTTTTAATTTTGATCCAGGTACCTGTGCGTGCACAATTGAATTTCAAGGGCTTCCTAAAAAATTCGAAGAGATTGTGTATGGCGCCGACGCGATACAAGCTTTAGCTCTTGCAGTTGATGTTGATGCGTATTTAATGGGTTTAAAAAAACAATATGATTTCTATTGGCCAACAGGAGAGTTTTATTTTGATGAGTGAACTTTACTTAACCGCTTGATCAAGTGATCACTGCCACCCATGCCGCTGCTTTTGCGTTGCCGAATGAAAATTATCAATACGACGGCGGCGGTAATCGCACGCAAAATAATTCAACAGCAAACACCTACGACAACAACAATCGAATAACGAAAATCGGTGCAACGGTAATCACGCACAACAACGCCGGCAGCCTGACCCAAAACGGGACCAGTGCTTACACCTACAACAGCGAACAGCGTTTAACCCAAACCGTAAAATCTGGCGTCACCACGCTCTACAAATACGACGCCTTCGGCAGAAGAGTGACAAAAAACAGCGGCGGTGTTACGACGTTTTATGTTTGGGATAATGAAAATTTAATTGCGGAATACAATACAGCAGGGCAGCGCACCAAACGCTACGCCTACATTCCCAATCGCTATGCGGCTCTGCAACTTGAAGATGCCAACGGCATTTATCATGTGCACACCAATCATCTGGATACGCCGACGCAGCTCACCGACTCAGCGCAGAAAATTGTGTGGCAAGCGAATTATCAAGCCTTTGGAAATACCAATATCAATCAAGATCCAGATGCCAACGGCATTGCCATCATCTACAATCAACGTTTTCCAGGGCAATACCAAGACACTGAAACCAATCTGTATTACAATTTTTATCGCGATTATGATCCCAGTACGGGGAGGTATTTGCAGAGTGATCCGATTGGGTTGGATGGGGGGATTAATTTGTATGGGTATGTGGGTGGGAATCCTTTAAATTGGGTTGATGCATTTGGTCTTAATGCTGATGGAACTGGGTGTGAATATCAGGGAGAAACATGTATTCCCAAGCAGGGCCTTCCTAGCGCCGGTGGAGGCTATCCAATTTTCGGCCAGCCTCCAGAAAGTAAACCAGACTGTCTTGCGCCAAAGCCTAAAGAGCCTCCAATATCCCCATATGGATCTACGCCAGAAGGGAGGCCTTTTACTAATCATTATGGTACTGAAACTGGACCTAAGCGTAATATTCCAGGTTCTGTGATTGATTCGGTTATTAAAAATAATCCAGGTAAAGATGCTGGTGGTGGTAAAACAATGCATTATGACTCAGGGAATAATGTCACAGTTGTTACTGGCGATGGGGGTGTAATAGTTAGTGCTCGTAAAGGACCGCCAAGATCTGGACAATAAGGAGATAATCAAATGTTGATTGATATTAGGCAAGGAAGTGTTGCTGATTCAACCTGTAAAAACTGTGACTTTGTTTTGGATTTTAATTCTGAAGGTGATCTTGTTGGAATTGAATATATTGGTTTTAATGAATTTTTAAATGGTGTCAGCTTTGAAAGAATTAAGATGGCATGCAAAGAAAAATTTAAGGCTGATTTGAGTTTTGATAAGGATAGTGATTGTTTTTATATAAAAATTAAAAGTGATCACTCAACTACTCAAAAAAATGTAAATGGTTTTTTATGCAGGGGTCCTGATAATTCGATCGTTGCAATTTCAGTCGATTTAAATTGAATCGACTATGTTGTAAGGGTACTCCTAAACGAGGCGAGGCTAAGCCGTTATTGCGGCGTCGCTGCTTAGGACATCCATAAACTTGACATGGGATAATGAAAATTTAATTGCCGAATATTCCGCAGCATGGCAGCGTACGAAACGTTATGCGTATGTCTCCAATCGCTATGCGGCCATTCAGTTGAAATCTGAAAGCTGTAAACTTTTAATCGTCCACACACCTTAATTGTTGAGAAAAATCTTATGCCTCATTCTGTGCTACTCGGCGTTAATATCGATCACGTTGCCACGCTGCGACAAGCTCGTGGTACGCCTTATCCTGATCCATTGCTGGCAGCATTATTGGCCGAGCAAGCTGGTGCCGATGGTATTACCGTGCACCTGCGCGAAGATCGTCGACATATTCAAGAATCAGACGTCTTAAAATTACAGCAGAGCATTCATACGCGGTTAAATTTAGAAATTGCCTTAACTGAATCCATGTTGCAGTTTGCTGAAAAATTATTACCAGCCTATGTGTGTTTGGTTCCTGAAAAACGTGAAGAGCTAACGACCGAAGGTGGGTTAGATGTGATGGCGCACAAAACGCAAATCATTGCCGCTTGCAAACGCTTAAGAGCCGTGGGTATTGATGTTTCCTTATTTATTGATGCCGATGAACAACAAATTGAAGCGGCTGCCGAATGTCAGGCCCCTATTATTGAATTGCACACAGGCCAATACGCCGATGCGCAAACACCCGAGCAACAACAGCAAGCATTACAGCTATTACAAGACCAGTCGGCTTATGCCCAGAGCTTGGGCTTGCAAGTCAATGCTGGGCATGGATTAACGAGTCATAACGTGCAGGCGATTGCTCGCATCTCCGGTATTGTCGAATTAAATATTGGCCATAGCATTGTGGCGGATGCATTATTTGTTGGTTTACCCGCTGCTGTCAGCCGCATTAAAGCCATGATACAGACAGCATGATTAATGTTTGTCATTCTGGGTGTTGCCAGCGGCGTAACACCTCAATCTGTGCACACACATCTTTAACGGCCTGTGGTAGAGATGCTTGTTGCGGTCTTTTTTTCAACAGGTTCTCTAAATGATTCACAGAAGCTTTGAGCAGCGGCACATCGCAGTAGCACACGGCACCATGTAGTTTGTGAATAATTTCCAATAAGTTGGGCAGGTCGTCGGCTTCCCAAGCATTTTTAATATCCATTAGCGTGCTATCTAAACTGTTAATCAGCGCTAACGTGAGCTGAGCATTGATGGCCGTTTCTCGTGGAGCAGGTGAGTTGTGTCGGCGGGTACGAAATCCCAATCGTTGTAGCAAAGAAGCTAATTCAGTTTCTTGAATTGGCTTAATCAGAACATCGTCAAACCCTTGGGCTAATAACATTTGTTGTTCGCTAATCAGTGCATGGGCAGTCACGGCAATAACGGGTGGTATAGCTTGATCCCGATGTTGATAAAAGCTGCATAATTGTTTGGTGGTAGCAATCCCATCTAATTGTGGCATGTGAATATCCATCAATATCGCATCAAAAGTTTGTTGAGTTTCTGCAATTAAAGCCAATGCACAGTTGCCTGAGGTGACGCTGTGAACTTGTAGTCCCATATCTTGTAACATGGCTTCTAATAAACGTAGGTTAGTGAGATTGTCGTCAACGCAAAGTATGCGATGTGTCGCTAATGGGTGTTGATGAGGTAAAGCAGCGTGTGGTTGAAAAGGAAGTGAAATGGGGTTGGTTTCATCGAGAATTAACGTGGCTAATGCCCCTAATAAACGTGACCGGGTGATGGGTTTAGCAACACAATGCGCAATGTCTAAGCCTTCATGCGCTTGCCAGTAGTGCAACTCCTGCGTGTTCGCCATTAATAAACAGCGAATACCATATTCTTTTTCAATATGGTTTAACGTGTCAATGATGCTACGACCTTGTAGCGGTAAATTTTGTCCACCAATGAGCACAGCATCAAATATTTTTGAATGTGAATAAGTCAGTTCAATGGTAGGTAATAATCGATCGAGACTATTAAGCTCCGTTATCTGCATTTGCAAAGGCTGTAAAATTTGACGCAGGGATAAACGCGTCAGCGGTGCATCATCGCAAATTAAAATACTGCGACCTCGTAGCGATTCGGCTGGTGCACTGGCGTGTAAATCAAGGTTTTGTGGTAGATGTAAAGTGAACCAAAAGGTGGTGCCTTGCTGGGCCTCACTTTGATAGCCGATATCACCATGCATGCTGTGAATCAAATGTTTGCTAATCACTAAACCCAATCCTGTGCCGCCATGTTTGCGTGCAGAGCTGGCATCGCCTTGGCTAAAAGGCATAAATAAACGCTCGTGATTTTGGGGTAGGCCAAGGCCGGTATCGGTGACGGTGATTTTAATAAAATCGCCGCGATGGCCTTGCTCTTCGCAGGTCACGCGGATGGATACACTGCCTTTTTCGGTGAACTTAATGGCGTTATTCACCAGATTCGTTAACACTTGTTTGATGCGCAACGGATCACCTATATAAATCAGTTGATCTGCAATATAAAAAATCTGCACTAACTCCAGACCTTTTTCGTGCGCTTGTGGCGACAACATAGTCAGGACTTCATCCACTAAATCACACAAGTTAAACGGTACCTGTTCAAGTACCAATTTTCCGGATTCTATTTTTGAAAAATCCAATATGTCATTAATAATGGTTAGCAAGCTTTCGGAGCATTTAAAAATAGTGCAAAGGTATTCGTGTTGTCGGGGATCCAATGTAGTTTTCATCAATAGTTTGCTAAAACCGATGACGCCATTTAAGGGAGTGCGAATTTCATGACTCATATTGGCTAAAAATTCCGACTTGATTTGACTGGATTGCAGTGCTTCTTTGCGAGCTATATCCAACTCGATATTTTGAATTTCAATCGTTTCCAAGGTTTGCCGTAAATCTTGATTGGCTTGGTTGGCGTGATCTTGTAAGTTCTGATAAACCGCATTTAAGCCCTGCACCATGTGTGATAGCTCGCTCATTAAAGTTTGATGCTCTTTGAACCGCATGTTAGGAACGGCGTGTAATGTGGTGTTGCCTTGCGCGATGGGAGACATGATGCGACGTAACAACTTTAAGGGTTTTAAGGTGATACGCGTGAGATGCCATGCCATAAATATGCTGAATAACAAGCTTCCCAAAAAAATCAGTAAGCACACAATGGCTACTTGATAACGGGTGACGGTTAGTGGAGCCGTCGACATTTCAATATCCAGCCAACCTGGTAATGGATCACTTGGCGTTGAGCTTGTTGACGTAGAGATTGCTAACTTAGCGTTTGCTGGGAGGGGAATCGGTGTTAAGAGTCGAAAAGGTTGGTCCGCCATGAAATGTGTTTCTACAGCCAGCTCAGTGGTGCTGATCTCCGGTAAGCTGAGGCCAATTTGTGCTAACACATCACCTTGACGGTTGCGTATGGCAACGGCTCGAATAGCCTCCTGCTTTGCCAGTGACGCTAATAATAATTGCCAGTCTTGATTGTTCTGCTGAAGTGCGGTGCCTAATTGAGGTACCCACCAATCGCTAATCACCTTAGCTTGAAAGCGTAATTGCGCGCGAGCGCTTTCTAAGTGGCCATGACCATATAAACCACACACCAAAGCCGCAACCAGTAGACTCGGGAAGAGAGTGAGTGCCCATAAGTAACGTCGTAATGAAGTCATAAGCTGAATTTGTTACCATACTGCCAGATCATACCCATTCATTTAAACCTCAGCCTTGAAGTCGCACTATGCACGCTCCGTCTTTGTCCGTCAAAACCCTTGACGCTTGTTTTGGTAACACACCGTTAGTGGCGTTAAAACGTCTGCCTGGCGAACGTTTTAACGAGATCTTGTGTAATCGTATTTTGTGCAAATTGGAGGGCAATAATCCAGCCGGCTCAATTAAAGATCGGCCGGTGTTGCAAATGATTACGGCAGCTGAGCAATCAGGATTAATACGGCCAGGTGATCGTTTAATTGAAGCCACCAGTGGTAACACGGGTATTGCCTTGGCAATGGTTGCCGCATTACGCGGTTATCGGATGACGTTAATTATGCCGGAGCATATGAGTGCTGAGCGGCGCGATGCGATGGCAGCTTATGGTGCTGAGTTGATTTTAGTCACCCAGGATGAGGGCATGGAAGGTGCGCGTGATCTTGCTCAGGTCATGCAAGCCAAGGGTGAGGGGCGGGTGCTGAATCAGTTTGCCAATCCAAACAATCCCGAAGCACATTATCGCACCACAGGTCCTGAAATTTGGCGCGATACAGCTGGCACTGTTACGCATTTTGTCAGCTCGATGGGCACCACTGGAACCATTATGGGTGTGTCGCGTTATTTAAAAGAACAAAATCCGGCGGTGCAAATTATCGGGTTGCAACCCACCGAGCAAGCGTCTATCCCTGGCATTCGCCGGTGGCCAAAAGCGTATCTACCCAGCATTTTTGAGCCGTCGCGAGTCGATCATATAATGGATATTGAACAGGACGCAGCGGAAAATATGATGCGCCGATTGGCTAGAGAAGAGGGTATCTTTGCGGGCGTGTCTTCAGGGGCTGCGGTTTGGGCCGCAGTGGAGCTTGCAAAAAATTTAACCAACGCGGTGATTGTCGCTATTATTTGCGATCGAGGTGATCGTTATCTGTCGACAGGTGTTTATTCGAAGTAAGAATGTGATACGGCGCAGATGTTTTTAGCACAGGTGTTTTCAGTATGATTGTTTTCGGTGTGCGTGTTTTTAGAGTGATTGTTTTTAGAGCGATTGTTTTCAGTGTGGGTGTTTAAGAATGAACGTCTTTGTATTTGATATTGAAACGGTGCCAGATGTTGAAGCGGGCGCGCGTTTTTATGATTTGCCCGCAAATTTTGAGCCGCGTGATATCGCTAATGCGATGAAGGCGCGTCGGCGTGAAGCCGTCGGTCATGATTTTTTAAAACTGCATTTGCAACGTATTGTTGCTATTTCGGTGGTGCTGTGTACCCGTGATCAATTTAAAGTTTGGTCGTTAGGCGATGAGCAGTCATCAGAAAAAGAATTGATCGAACGTTTTTTTACCGGTATTGCCAAATATCGGCCGAACTTAGTTTCCTGGAATGGAGGGGGTTTTGATTTGCCGGTATTAAATTATCGCGCTATGCGCCATCAAATTACGGCTGATATTTATTGGGATTTGGGCGAAATCGATCAAAGTTCTAAATGGAACAATTACATCAACCGTTATCATTTACGGCATGTGGATTTGATGGATATTTTGTCCTTGTATCAAGCCAAAGCATGTGTAGCGTTAGATGAAATGGCCACGTTGTTGGGTTATCCAGGCAAGATGGGCATGAGCGGCGCAAAAGTGTGGGATGCGTATTTGGATGGCGAGCTGAAAGCCATTCGAGATTATTGCGAAACTGATGTGTTGAACACCTATCTGGTATATCTGCATTTTTTATTACTGCGCGGCCATTTATCCCCCGAAGCCTTTGCGCAAGAGCAGCGCCGTGTTGCTGAGTTTTTGCAAACGCATAGTGAGCAGGCGCATTTTCAAGAATTTTTAACAGCCTGGACGGGCGCCGATGTTTATCAAGAATAAGATTCTATATGCAGTCGTATGCAGTTATCACTGTGGGTATTGAATACTTATTTCAGTTGCCGCGTCCGGCTGTCATGCAATTGTATTTATTGTTATTTTCAATTGAGAGCCGGTAACTATAAGCATGATTACAGTCTTTAGCCAGTGTGATGCTCTTAGATTTTCGAAGGCAATTTTTTTTTATTGTTTTGGCCTTCGCTGATTCCTGGTAGTATTTGTCCTTACATTTGTCGACGTTATTTTCTGTTGCTGCTGCCGAAGCTATCCCTAGGGCGAGAGCAATTAGTATTATGGCTGCACTGCTTAGGTTATGTCGCCGCTGTCGAAATAGACGTCTTTTAACTAAAGAAGAAAATGTAGCGTTGACTTCGATATTGCTAGTTATCCAGCTCATCAAATTGGTTGCATGATACAAAGTATTTTTGAGTTTGCTCGCTGTTATCATCAACTTTGTCGCTTTCTGGTTGTGCAAAAATTTAATCACTTGTTTACATAATAGTGAGCTTCTAACAACCTAGCCTGCTAGATTTGTTTTGAAAGCGTAAAAAAGCGTAAATATGTACCATGACAATATTGATGTACATATATGGATGGCGACTATTAATGGGTGATGGGTTCAAATTAAAAGCGTGAAGATATTCCGGTTGTTAACAGTTTGCTATGCGTTTGTACCAATAAACCCACCTGACTGATGCGCCCACAATTGTGCGTAAATGCCTTGATGCCGTAGCAATTCTGAGTGGCTCCCAGTTTCAACGATGCGTCCCTGATCCAATACCACCAGTCGATCCATTATTGCGATGGTCGATAAGCGATGTGCAATGGCGATCACCGTTTTACCCTTCATCAATGTTTGCAGGTTGGCTTGAATGGCGATCTCGGCTTCGGAGTCGAGCGCGGAAGTCGCTTCGTCCAAAATTAAAATGGGTGCGTTTTTTAACAGTGCGCGTGCAATGGCAATCCGCTGACGTTGGCCACCCGAAAGTTTGACGCCGCGTTCGCCGACGTGCGCATCATAACCGTGTCTGCCTTCGGCATCTTGTAGCTGTTGAATAAAATCGTCCGCCAAAGCCAATCGTGCTGCATGTCGCATATCGGTTTCGCTGGCGTGAACATTGCCATACAAAATATTGTCGCGCACTGAACGATGCAACAAGGCGGTGTCTTGTGTCACCATGGCGATTTGTTGTCGCAGACTTTCTTGTTGAACATGGGATATGACTTGCTGATCAATACAAATACTGCCACCTTGCACATCATAAAAACGAAGCAGCAAATTCACCAGGGTAGATTTACCAGCGCCAGAGCGGCCGACCAAGCCAATTTTTTCACCGGCGGCAATGCTCAGATTAAATTGTTCGAATAACGCTTGTTCGGCGTGGTAACGAAATTGTGCTTGGCGAAATTCAATGTGGCCATGCGTCACTTGCAACGCTTTCGCATTGGGTTGGTCGAGTAAGGTGTTGTCTTGCGAGAGCGTTTGTAGACCATCTTGGGCAGTACCGATATTTTCAAACAGCGCGGAGACTTCCCACATGATCCACTGCGACATGCCGTTCATGCGCAACACCAAGCCCACGGCAACGGCAATTAATCCGACGCTGATGTGTTGCTGCAACCACAAATAAATGCACAAGGCGGCAACACTAAAAATCAAGACGGCATTCATGCTCCACAGGCTGGCTTGCAGGCGTGTGACCAAGCGCATTTGCGGATGCACGGTATCCAAAAATTGTTGCATACTGTCTTGGGCGTAGGCATCTTCACGTTGTGAGTGTGAAAATAATTTCACCGTAAGAATGTTGGTATAACTATCGACAATCCGGCCGGTCATTTGCGAGCGTTTATCGGCTTGCAAACTGGCAACTTTACCGAGGCGCGGAATAAAATGGCTCAACAATAAGAGATAACCTGCTAACCAGGTGAGCATCGGCAATAGTAACCAAATGTCCGCGTTGGCCAATAATACCAGCGTTGATAAAAAATAAATGCTGACGTACATCAGTACGTCTAGCACCTTCATTAAGGTTTCGCGTACGGCCAATGAAGTCTGCAACACCTTGGTGGCAATACGACCGGCCATATCATTTTGAAAAAAACTTAAGGGTTGGCGCAGCAAATAGCGATGCGCCTGCCAGCGAATGCGCATCGGGAAATTACCCATCAGGGTTTGATGGATCAAGGTGGAATGCAGCAGCACGGTGATCGGTAGAGCCAGCAGTAACATCAGGCTCATTTTTAGCAGCATTACGCCTTGGCTTTGTAAGAAGGTGCTGCGATCCTGCTGATTGAGCCAATCGACAATTTGGCCCAGGAAACCAAACAGCGACACTTCCATCACCGCAATCAAACCACTGAGCAGAGCCATCAATAGCAGATAACGTTTGGCACCGCGCGCATAATGCCAACAGAACGCCAGCAATTTTTTTGGCGGGGTGGTTGGCTGCTCCGTTGGAAAGGGTGGGATTAACGATTCAAAAAAATTAAATAAGCGTGACAGCATGATAAATAACTAAAGGTTGTTGGCGATTACGGAAGTTTACGCGCATTTGATGCTTGAAAAAAAGGGATGCGGGACTTATATCGGTTAAAAGGTTTTATTCAATCCCCTCCCAGACTCCGCCTTGGTAGGGCGAGTAGCATAACAGTTCCCTCACCTGACAAGGGGAAGGGCTAGGGTGGGGTAACTTTTTTTTAACTTTTCGACTTCTAAGCGAGGCTTTCTTTATGCGTATGGACAAAATGACACAGCAATTGCAAGAAGCGCTTTCAGATGCCCAATCTTTGGCAGTCGGGCAAGACCATACGCAGATTGAGCCATTGCATTTATTAAAAAGTTTGCTGAATCAACAAGGCGGTGGCACGCGGCCGTTATTGCAGCAGTCAGGCGCAAACCTTAATACCCTGAATGTGGCGTTGGATGAACGCCTACAATCGCTGGGCAAGCTGGGTCAACCGACTGGTGATGTGCAACTATCTTCTGAACTTACACGTACCTTAAATCTTGCCGATGCACTCGCGCAAAAAAAAGGTGATCAATACGTGGCATCCGAGTGGGTATTGTTGGCGATGTTGCAAGCCAAAGGCGATGTGACGAAGTTACTGAATCAGCATGGCGTCACTGCCGAACGCTTGGCTAAAGTCATTGATCAGGTACGTGGCGGTGAATCGGTAAAAGATGCCAATGCCGAACAACATCGGCAGGCGCTGGATAAATTTACCATTGATCTTACTGCCCGCGCTGAACAGGGCAAACTGGACCCGGTGATTGGCCGCGATGATGAAATCCGCCGTACTATTCAAGTACTCCAGCGTCGCACTAAAAATAATCCGGTGTTAATTGGTGAGCCTGGTGTTGGTAAAACGGCGATTGTCGAAGGTTTAGCACAGCGCATTATTAATGGCGAAGTACCCGAAGGTTTAAAAAATAAACGTGTGTTATCACTGGATATGGGTGCTCTAATCGCGGGTGCAAAATTTCGCGGTGAATTTGAAGAGCGTTTAAAAGCAGTGCTCAATGAATTATCTAAACAAGCAGGACAGGTGATTTTATTTATCGATGAAATTCACACCATGGTGGGTGCTGGTAAGGCAGAAGGCTCCATGGATGCGGGCAATATGTTAAAACCCGCTCTAGCACGCGGCGAATTGCATTGTGTGGGGGCGACCACTTTAGATGAGTATCGTCAGTACATTGAAAAAGATGCTGCGTTAGAAAGACGCTTTCAAAAAGTGTTGGTCGATCAACCCAGTGTGGAAGACACTATTGCGATTCTGCGCGGTTTAAAAGAACGCTACGAAGTGCATCATGGCGTCACTATCACTGATGGTGCGATAGTAGAAGCAGCGAAATTATCCTATCGCTACATCACAGATCGTCAGTTGCCTGACAAAGCCATTGATTTGATCGATGAAGCAGCGTCGCGGATTCGCATGGAGATTGATTCCAAACCGGAAGAAATGGATAAATTGGATCGGCGCTTGATTCAATTAAAAATGGAACGCGAAGCACTGAAAAAAGAAGAAGACGAAGCGGCAAAAAATCGCTTACAAAAATTGCAAGTCGAAATCGATAGTCTTACCAAAGCCTACGCCAATCTTGAACAAATCTGGAATGCTGAAAAAGCCATGCTGCAAGGCAGTGCGCAGATTAAAGTACAGATTGAACAAGCCAAAAATGAAATGGAAACCGCTCGGCGCGCCAGCGATTTGGCCAAAATGTCGGAAATTCAATATGGGCGTTTGCCGCAGTTGCAAAAACAACTGGAGGCTTCACAAGCGGCGCAACAAATGGACGGTCAGCCGGGTGAAATGCGTTTGCTGCGCAATAAAGTCACCAGTGAAGAAATAGCTGAAGTGGTATCGAAATGGACCGGTATTCCGGTCAGCAAAATGCTTGAAGGCGAACGAGAAAAATTATTGCAAATGGAATCTTTGTTACAGCAACGGGTGATTGGTCAACAGCCTGCTATTAAAGCGGTGTCGGATGCAGTGCGTCGAAGTCGGGCGGGATTGTCCGATCCTAATCGCCCTAGCGGTTCGTTTTTATTTTTAGGGCCAACGGGTGTGGGTAAAACCGAACTGTGCAAAGCCTTGGCGAGTTTTTTATTTGATACCGAAGATGCATTGATTCGTATTGATATGTCCGAGTTTATGGAAAAGCACTCAGTATCGCGTTTAGTAGGTGCACCTCCGGGTTATGTTGGATATGAAGAAGGCGGGTATTTGACCGAAGCAGTGCGTCGCAAACCTTACTCGGTTATTTTGTTGGATGAAGTCGAAAAAGCCCATCAAGATGTGTTTAATATTTTACTGCAAGTTTTGGACGATGGCCGATTAACGGATAGTCAAGGCCGTACGGTGGATTTTAAAAACACCGTGATCGTGATGACTTCTAATTTAGGTTCCGACGTGATTCAACAAATGCCAGTCGATAAGCCGTATGAAGATATGCAAGCGGCAGTGATGACCGTGGTGCGTCAGCATTTTCGGCCTGAATTTATCAATCGTATTGACGACAGCGTGGTGTTCCATGCGCTTGATAATGAACACATACAGGGCATTGCGGTGATTCAAATCAATCGTCTGCGCGGCCGTTTGCAAGAACGGGATATGGATTTACTGATCGAACCAGAAGTGATGCAGTTGTTAGCCGACGTGGGTTACGATCCATTATATGGCGCACGTCCTTTGAAACGCGCCATTCAACGCTACTTGGAAAATCCCCTGTCACAAGCTTTATTAAAAGGTGAATTTGTCGGTGGTGATCGTATTCATGCTAGGTTGAATGCGAGTAATGAGGTAGTGTTTACGCGGGGATAAGGTGTAAAAGGTAGGCGTTAATCTGACAATCAAGGTGGATTACTTAGATTATCCTTTTACCCGATCAATGGTTTGGCAACACGAGCGAGTCGGTCAAGTTCTTTTCTGACCACGCCGTAGCATTCGCAAGCGTGGGTTTCCAATCCGTGTCGGTCAAGCAGGGTGATGTGACCGCGACGATATCGTATGTAGCCGGCACTTTGTAGTTTCCCCGCTGCTTGCGTAATACCTTCCCGGCGTACACCAAGCACGCCGGCAATCAGCTCTTGTGTCATCACCAACTCGTTCGAGGGAATTCGGTCGAGCGTCATTAACAGCCAGCAACACACTTGCTGCTCCACCGAGTGGTGTCGGTTGCAGGCCGCGTTTTGCGATATTTGAGTCATCAATCCCTGGATATAGTTGAGGAGTACACGCTGCAGTGATTCATGGTGTGCAAACGCCTGCTTTATTACCTGGCGTTGCAGCCGATACGCATATCCAGCGGTGTGCACGACAGCTGAACTGGGCGTGCTTTCCCCGCCCATGATCAGCGGAAAACCGACAACGCCTTCGTTGCCAACACCCGACGTTTCGCAGGTCGCGCCAGATTCAGTCACGTAATGCAGTGACACAATCGCGGATGTCGGAAAATAAACGTGTGTCAACGGTTCGTAGGGCTCATAAATCCTGTCGCCGAGTTTCATTTGGACAAGTTCTAACTGTGAAAATAGAGGCTCGATACCGGCGGCCGATAGCGCGGCGAGCAGGTGATTTTGATCAGGACTGTGCTGATTAATCATGATTAGGTTTTGGGCTCCTGCGGGCAGTGGGTTCCTGCGGGTAGTTGAACTCCTGTGGGCAGTTGAGCTGCGTCGACTTCCACACCGATGCCTCGGTAGCCGATGAAGCGGCATGCCTCATTGAACATCGGCTCGCCGCTCACCCGATAGTAGTGCCGCGAACCGCTGGCGTCGACGCGGCTAAAGGCAAAGTCTATGAAGGGTTGTCGCGCGGCAATCTTTGCTTGAAGCTGCGCCTGCTCGGCATTATCCCAGCCCACTGGCTCGTCGCCATCGGGTTTACCCAGGAAGGCGCTCATGCCTATGCCCAGTGTCTCGAACACAGGGCCGAAAACCTGAGTAAATTGCCCGGTTTCGTTCTGTTCCCAATACCAGTCTGAGGCCAGTTCGGTGAGACGCCGAAAGCGCTCCTCACTCTGAGCCAGTTCGGCCGTGCGTTCCCGGACGGTCTGCTCTAGCACCTCGTTGTAGGCCTCGAGTTTTTTGTGCAAGAGACGTACTTCCAGCATGTTGTGGATTCGCGTCTTGACTTCGAGCAGGTCAAACGGTTTGCTGATGAAGTCCTTGGCGCCCGCTTGTAACGCACGCAGCTTGTGAGCGGGCTGAGCCGTGAGCACAATAACGGGCAGGTAACTGTCTTGGGCCTCTGATTTTAGGATGTCCATTAATTTGAAGCCATCCATGCCAGGCATATGCAGGTCCAGCAGAATCAGATCATAGTGATTCTTGCGGTGCAAAAATGGCACATCCTGCGGCGTCATTGTGGAAGCCACATTCGTGTAGCTGGCATCGCGCAAGAGATTCTCGAGTAGCAACACATTGGCAGGCTTGTCGTCGACGATCAGGATGTTCGCGCCAAGGATGTCGGTGGTATTAAACTTCATTCGTGCTCCCATTAACTAGCTCCAATTCAGGCTCACCAGTGGGCAAAGTGACGGAAATATTGAACGCACGATCAATCGTGTCCATGAGATCATCGACGTTGATCGGTTTGGTTAGGTAGCGAAAGAACCCCACGCTCATGCCTCTGGTGATATCGTGAGGCATCGCACTGGCGCTCAGCGCAACCACCGGAATTTGCGCAGTCGCTGGGTCGTTGGCAAGTATCTTCATGGCGTCGATACCGCTGATGCCCGGTAGATTGATGTCCATCAGAATGACATCAGGTCGTGCCGAGCGGGCAATCTCGATGCCCCGGTGGCCGTCTGTTGCAGTGAGCAGGTGGATGTCCGACCGGCGCGCAATCAGTTTTTCGACCAACAGTAGATTGGCCGGGTTGTCCTCGACGTAGAGCAAGGTCTGCTGGCTTGAGCCGGTCGGCATCGGCATCGGCATCGGCATCGGCATCGGCATCGGCATCGGCATCGGCATCGGCATCGGTGCCGATAATTTGATCGCATCATCGAGCGTTTCCAGCGGCGGTGGCTCAGGTGTTTTCAACTCGACCCAGAACACGCTGCCAACACCGATGGTGCTGGTAACGCCAATTGAGCCGCCCATCAATTCAACCAAGCGCTTACACACCACCAGTCCGATGCCGGTACCTTCTTCGGT
>JANNXD010000026.1:0-4848 GCA_031409375.1 Gammaproteobacteria bacterium
TAAATTTTGTTAAATTTTAACACACTAAAATATTTTTTCATTTATTTGATCTTTTTATTAGCAAGAAATATTTTTTTTATAACCTTTATTAATAAGACCCGATATTTTAATAAACTCTTAATAAAAAAACGACCCACATTAAAATTCTGACACAGCACTCAGTTACGCCAAGGTAACTGAGGTAAGATGCGGGGTTTAAAGTACGTCAAGGGCATACATCATTCAAGGAGAACGTCATGCGCACTTCAACAGCTAACATGAACACTGCCAACAGATTAGAACGCACCAGATTAGGACGCATACTGCTCATCGCCACAATCGCTACACTGATCGGCTGCGGTGGTGGCGACAGTTCCTCGGATGATGACACCCATATTAATAGCGTGAAGGTGCTAGCCGCCAATGCCGATGGCACAGAGGTCGACCTCACCGCCAATATTAGTTACAGCTTGTCAGACGGCACTGCTTATTTGAAAACGGCCAGCGATAAAAGCCCGTCAACTCGAGACTATGATGATACAAAATTAATCGCTTCAGGTTCAGGAAATGTTGATTTAATTGCGCATCGCAGCATCAGCACAACCGATAACACTAGCGCCACCATCAGCGCGTGGATGAGTGATTCGCTTGGCCAATCGAAAGGCGATGGTTTTGGGTTTGCGGACGCCAAGGTCAATCTGGCCTTCCCCAACAATACCACCAGACAAACCACGCAACTTACCAAAATTCAGCTGGCATTAATTCCTAACACCTATACCGTCACCTACAACGAGCTGTACAAAGCTAACGAGCATAAATTTCGTTTTAAAGTGTTAGATCAGGATGGTTCATCGGTTAGTGGTTTAGAAACTCAATTTAATGATTATTTTTCGATTAGCGAAAATGGCGGAGATGCTTCAAACGAAACCATCAATCAAGCTACAGAACAGTCCGAAACCTTAAGCTGTTATTTTGTGATTGACGCCAGTAACAGTATTAGCAAAGCCAACAGCGAAATAGCAGTGCGTGAAGCGGTTTCCAAAATGGTTATTTCATTAGCGCCAGTAAGCAAATTGTTTTATCGACAATTTGCTACTGATGTTAAAAAATTAGAGAGTGTGCGTGACTTAAAATATGACGATACTGATCGATTTACCTCTTTATATGCTGCAATCGATGAAACATTAACGGAAATTTCACAAAACAAAGACTCCAGTCAAAAAATCATGATTGTTTTTACGGATGGCAAAGATAATTACAGTCAAAATGATCTTGATTATCGCAACATAACCGCACCCAATCCGCCAACAAATGAGGCTGTTTATAGTTATTTAAGCAATCGCATCCCGGCCATTATCCCATCAATCAATGGCGGCCTAGCCCTTTATACGATCGGCTTAGGCAGCGATATTGATATTCCCAAATTAACTGAACTTGCAACATTAGGCAAAGGCGCTTTTGTGAATGCCTCCGATGAAAATGCGTTGAATGACAAATTCTCAGAAATTTACCGCCTGATTAAAAGCACTTATGCCTTGTCCTACTTATCGCCCAATTTAGGACCAGTAAAAGAACTAATCCTCAAAGCCAATATTAACGGTACGAGCGCTAGTTTAAATATTGTCGGCACCAATTAATCTTGGCTGCTTGCTGTATAACCACACAAAAACGCATAGCTTGGAGTTCAGCATGAAAAAAATTATCTTAAAAAAAATAGGAGTCAGCCTAATCATGCCTATTCTTTTATGGGCAACGCAAGTTCAGGCAGCCAGACCGCAACCCAAAAGTGAATTAAAATCATTGGCGTATCCGCCAGTGGAAACCCCAATCTCCCATGACGGCAAACAATACATGGTCTCCAAAGGCCAAGTATTTGAAGTAAAAGGCAATGGAAAACGCGAATTACGAGATACTTTATTTGAAGGTGACTTTGTCAATAAAAACTATAAAACCGATGGACATACCATCTTTCGTAGCGATCCAGATACCGGAAAAAACTACGCGGTTATTCAAGACTTTCAAGAAGGTTTTGAAAGTGCTAATAAAGTACAGGATTTAATTGGACCAGGGCGAAATTGGTCCTCGATGACTTTGTTAAGCCCAGCAGCGCCCGGCGTTGACGCTTACGTCAAACTACGCAACCAAATTATTTATCAAGGCGCAGCCTTTAAAGATAACGCCATCTCGATCAGTCAAGAGATCGTACATTCAGGAAAAAAATCATTAAAGTTATACGCCGTTAAACCTTCTCGTAAATTGGACATCACCAAAACTTCACTGGATAACGAACTACTATTTTTACAACGCGGCGACCATGTCACCATGACGGGTTGGTTTTACATTGCTCAAGGCACACCCATTGGCTTAATGGATATCGAATGCAATTACATTAACCAAGGCCCCGGCATGCGCTTATTGCTTTCCGAAGATTTAGAGCCGCGGATTGAATTAAAGTGGGCCGACAAACCAACTTACCGCATCCTGCGCGGCAGCAATGCACGCCTACCACGCGCCCAATGGGTAAAGCTATCGATGTATTTGTATTTATCAGAAAAATCGGACGGCATGGTGCGCTTGTCCATGAATGATAAAGTGGTGATTGAGAACCAAGGTCAAACCTTGCCCATCACGGACGCCATCTATAATCGCCTGCAATTAGGTATCACCGCCAACCCTAAAAACACCAACACGACTATCTATGTTGATGACCTCAGCATGCAGAGTCATCGATAGATTTTTATTTTCATAGACATGGCATTTTTTTATGTGTGGGATAGCAGGTATTTGGCGCGATCATTCTGGCCGCATGGCCACCGATGTCAGCGCCATGTTGACAAAATTACAACATCGCGGGCCGGACGATCACGGCACTTATGTCGACCCGCAACAAGTGCTGGCTTTAGGACATAGACGCTTATCGATTTTGGATTTAAGTCCGACGGGGCATCAACCCATGGCGTCGCCATGCCAACGTTATCAACTGGTCTTTAATGGTGAAATCTATAATTACCGGGCGCTACGCACCGAGCTACAACAACAATATCCGAGCATCACTTGGCGCGGTCATGCCGATACCGAGGTGCTGTTAACCACCATTTCCTACTGGGGATTGGAGACCACTTTAGCGCGCATAAATGGCATGTTCGCACTGGCGTTATGGGATACACAAACGCGACAACTGACATTAGCGCGCGATCGCATTGGCGAAAAACCTTTGTACTATGGCCGCGTGGGCAATGCATTTGTGTTTGCATCCGAAACCCATGCCTTCGCTACCCTGCCAGGCTGGCAAGGACAAATTGATCGCCCAGCACTCGCCGCTTATTTACGCCATTCGTTTGTGCCCCACCCTTATTGTTTATGGCAAGGCATTGCGCAATTGCCGCCTGGCCATACAGTGGTGTTGAATCAATCCAATCAAGTGCCACCACCGAGTGCCTATTGGCAGTTACCAGACACCAAAACATTGGGCACTTCTGCATTATTGAGAAGTACCCCCGCTAATTTAACTGACCACAGTTATTTGCAACAATTAGAAAACTTACTGCTCGATTCCATTCAACTGCGCTGTTTATCGGATGTGCCGCTGGGCGCATTTTTATCCGGCGGCATCGACTCCAGTTTAATTGTCGGCTTGATGGCGCATGCGCAAACCACACCGATTGATACCTTTACAATTGGCTTTAATAACCCGCATTTGAATGAAGCCGAACATGCGCTCGCGATTGCCAAACATTTAGGCACGCATCACAACGTGCACATGTTCAGTGCTCACGATGCGCTCGAAGGCGCTAAACACTTAGCACAAGTTTATGATCAACCCCTGGCCGATCCTTCGGCCATTCCCACCACAATGTTGTGTCAGTTGGCCCGTCAACAAGTCGGCGTATGTTTATCGGGAGATGGTGGCGATGAGTTGTTTTGCGGATATAGCAAATACCATTCACGATTGCGTTTGTGGCAACAGCTCGACAAAATCCCTCGGCCCCTCAAACGCAGCTTACAGCATCTACTAAGTCAAATACCCGCAGCCGTTTTGAATCAACTGGCTCCCAATTGGCGAAACCGCAGCCAGCAAACCGGCTGGCTGCTGGGCGACAAGATGCATAAATTTTTGCCGTTATTAAATGCCGATACCCAGCAAGCGTTTTATGCCGACTTTATGTCACATTGGCAAGATCCCAGCTTACTGTTATCCACTACCACAGAGGCTAGCACTTTATTACACAATTCACGCTGGCCCAAACAGCTTGAGTTTGTCGATGCCATGATGTGGGCCGACATGCATCAATTATTGCCCGACGACATTTTAATGAAAGTCGATCGCGCCAGCATGCATCACAGTTTAGAAGTCCGCGTACCGTTACTGGATCATCGCGTAATTGAGCTGGCGTGGCATTCCCCCATGCGGTTTAAAGTCCGCGACGGAAAAAGCAAATGGGCGCTGCGCCAACTGCTCGCCAAACATGTACCGACCACCCTCACCGACCGCCCAAAACAAGGTTTTACTCCACCTTTATACGCCTGGTTGCGTGAAGATCTAAAAGACTGGGCACACGATTTATTATTTAGTCCCCAGCATAATATCAGCGAATTTTTCGCACTCGCTCCATTAGAGCGCGCCTGGCATGAACATCAAAACCATACTCGCAATTGGCAATATACCTTGTGGCCAGTGATTATGTTTCAAGCATGGCGTCAACAGCAGAAAGCACGCTTAATAAAATAATTGTAACTATTCAGCAGCGCTTGGATAGAGTGAATTAGCATCAATAATGATCTGAATAAAGTCAGGCCACTTGCCATTAAAAAGCAGATCAAGAGCAACAGCGGCTTCAACCTCCTGTTTTTGGCAAGTAGAAAGATAAG
>JANNXD010000027.1:0-10086 GCA_031409375.1 Gammaproteobacteria bacterium
GACGTTTTTTCTTTAAGCCCGATATTTCTTTCGTGGCCAATAACGGCAGCATACAGATAGTACTGGCGATGGGCTCGGGATCATTGGTTGAGCCATTAAGTAGCGTGACGCAAGATCGTTTTTATGTGTTTCAGGTGCCCGGTGGTAGTAATGCCCCAGATTATGCTACGTTGACTCCTTTAACCGAAGCAGGCTTCATCGACCGTACCGACATAGTGAGTGGGCCAGTCGCTTCGACTAGTTGGTTTATTCGCATGGAAGGCGCTGGTGAAAAAGTCTTAGCCCCAAGTTTAACCGTTAATCAGAAGTTGATCTTTACCACATACATTCCCGCTCCTGTGGCGGCTTGCAGTCTGGCGCAAGGCAAAGCACGTTATTTTGTTGTGAATCTGATCAATGGCAATCCCGTCGGTGATATGGATGCTGACGGAGACATTGATAAACTGGATCGATCTCAATTTTTAGCAACCACGGTTATTGCTTCGCAACCACAGGTTATAGTTGGTGAAGACGGAAAAGCTGTCCCCATTATTGGTCCAAACATACTGGGCGTGGACTTGGGTATCGATGATAAATTGCGGCGTTCTTATTGGTATAAGCAGCCAACGCCTTAATGGGGGGTTGAAAGTGCTCGCTGTATGTTTTGGCGGCGGGCTTTGGGTATTTGCATTTTGCCAATATGATTAATTGGACGCACTGATTATTCGGCAGAAGCATTTTTAGGCGCTTCGCTCTTCGTTATTGATCAGCCTCTCTTCACTTTTGTGCCTAAAAACATAAAAGATGTTTATCAATGCTACAATCTTGTACATTTTCGGATGTTCAGATGGATAAAAAGCCGATTGTGAATGAAGGAAATTTATGTCGCTAGAGGCTTATCTGAATTCTGAGGCATTGAGTGATTTAGCGATTCACCAGTTGATGGTTGAGCGTAATTTTTTGGACTGGCTGCCGGTGTCGGTTGGTTATGTCTACTTGGGCATCAGTGTTTTGCTGTGTGTTTTACGGCCCAAACTGGGTTTTTTATTAATTGTGGGCAGCTTTTTTTTTCGATTTCAAGATCGTTTGCCACCGCTTGCACAATTTCCCATTTTTTTTATGCAGCTCGGCGCTTTAGCGGTGGGTATTGGAATGGCCCATCAGCAGCTCAATCTACAATGGGCACGCGTGGATAAATGGTTGTTGGGTTTTGCAGCGATTTCCTCTGTGGGTGTATTGTTAAGACACCAGGACCAAATTGTTGGAGAGATGACAAGTTATATCAGCTCCCTTGCTGTTTTTTTTGCTAGCCGCTGGTTAATCTCCACCAAGGCTGAGCTGTATCGTGTTATGTGGGTCATGGCTGGCGCTATTTCGTGCTTAGCATTTGAGGCTTTTTATGCGATTCATTTGCAGCATGGGCCCCATCCCTTTTGGTTAGAGTTTGAAACAGGTGCGCCTTCTCGCTTACAGAACATTGGTTATTTTGCGAACCCCAATGACTTTGGTTTTATTCTGAATGTTGGTTTTGCATTGTGGTTGTCGATATTTTTTTACGCGAAGCAGCTGTGGCTCAAAACGTTTTACGTATTACTAATGGCATTAAATGTTTATGTGGTCACGTTGACTTTGTCGAGGAGTCAGTTGATGACGTCGGCTATGGTCGTGGCATTGGCTTGGGTTTTATTATCCAAAGGCAATATCTTCACAAAAATAGCCTCGCTAACCGGTGTTTTTGTGTTGATTCTGGGTGTAGCTACCTATGTGCCTAGTCCCATTAAAGATCGCTTGGACACTATGAAAAGCGGGCCAGATGAGTCCATGGAAGGCCGTTTTTCTTCGTGGCAGGAAGGCTTGCATATGTTACGTTCTTACCCAGTTTTTGGGTTTGGCCGACAGCAATGGGGGCGTTATCATTCTTTGGCAGCGCATAACGGTTATGTGCAAACGCTCGGAGAAACGGGCTTAACGGGGGCTGGCGTTTTTTTAGGGTTTTTGTGGGCATTAATTCAGCCGCTCTTAAAGTTTAATCGACTGTCAGTTGCTCTGTGGCATGACAAAAGATTGTTCATGGGGCCGATTATGATGTTGGCTTGTTTGATGTGGGTTTGGATGTTGGGTAATGTTACCTATGTGGCGATTACCTATTTAATGTTTGGAATGGTGGCTGCGTTGGGGCGGTTAATCAATCAAAGCTTAACGACTGAAGTTGCGCTTCCGGCCGATATACCCGCTAAAAGAAAATTTCGTAGTCTGTGGTTGGATCGTTCGCCCAGCTAGCCTTTATTGTGTCCCACCTAAACATCTTGCAATGTCATTCAAACCCGCTAGTATCAACCGCTATCGATTTGAGGACGATCTATGTTGTGGATAAAAGCGCTGCATATTATTGGAGTGGTTTGTTGGTTTGCGGGCTTATTTTATTTGCCACGCCTATTTGTATATCACGCCATGAGTGAAGATGCAGTCAGTCGTGAGCGGTTTCAAATAATGGAGCGAAAGCTCTATCGAGGCATCATGATGCCATCAATGTTGTTCACCTTGGTTTTTGGCGGCTTATTATTGTTTATGAACTGGCCGGCCTACCAAAAAGCCGCTTGGATGCACGCTAAGCTACTATTGGTCTTTTTCCTGATCGGTTATCACCACATTTGTGGGGCTTTTGTGCGCAAGTTTGTACAGGGTGATAAGTGTGTACCCTTCCAAAATCCACGTAGTCACGTTTTTTTTCGCTGGTTTAATGAAGTGCCAGTTGTGATGTTAATCCTGATTGTTGTTCTTGTTGAAGTGCAATCGTTTTAATATGGCAGTGTAAATATGAGTAAGTCTACAAAGCCGGTCGTGATGTGTTTTTCCGGTCTTGATCCGTCTGGCGGCGCGGGTATCCAAGCGGATATTGAAACGTTAGCCAGTATTGGTTGCCATTGTGCGCCGATTATTACTCTGCTTACGGCACAAAACACCATCGATATTCAAGATACACGCCCGGTACCTGGGGACTTTATCGCTCAGCAAGCGCTCACAGTTTTACAGGATATGCCAGTGAGCGCTTTTAAAATCGGATTATTGGGTAACTTGGACAGCATCAATTCAATTTTTAACGTGGTTAGCCGTTATCCCGATATTCCGTTGATCTGGGATCCGGTGATTACCTCCGGCGGAGGTACCACCTTATTAACACAGCAATTGATGCAAACTGCCTTGAAGAAACTCGGTCCATTAACGGACGTTATCACGCCCAACTCGTCTGAAGCTCGTCTGCTATTTCAAAGCAGCGCGAGTCTGGCCGAGTGTGCGCAGTACTTGATGCAGCAAGGTTGTCACTACGTGCTCATTACCGGCACCCATGAAGACACACCTCGTGTCCTGAATCGTCTGTGGGGCGATGGCCAGGCATTATTAAATTGCCAATGGGATCGGTTGCCTGAAACTTATCATGGCTCCGGATGTACTTTAGCATCGGCATTGGCCGGTTATCTCACCAAAGGTCTGGATGTGTTATCCGCCGCAAGGGAAGCGCAAGCTTTTACGTGGAAGGCGTTGCGCAATGGCTACCAACTGGGAAAAGGCCAACGGTTGCCACAGCGTTTTTTTGGATCCAGCAGCCATGAATCGGCTAACAGCCCATAACCGAATCAGTATCTCATGACTCAGTCACCCACGAGCAACTCATTAATTCAGTCAGTTTCATCGGCAGCGGTGCCACTTGATATTGCTTCGCCACTGGCGAGGCTTTATTGGTTAACGCATGAATCTGCATTTAATAGCGACGCCCATTTTTTGGATGGTGTCGAGCATGCCTTACAACAAGGTTTGGGTTGGTTGCAGTATAGAAAGAAAAATCATAGCGAAGCCAATCTTGAGCTGCTCATTGCTTTACAGCAGTTGTGCGCCACTTATCACTGCCATTTCATAATCAACGATCATGTTGCGCTCGCCGCTCGCCTCAACTGCGGCCTACATTTGGGCAAAGATGATTGCCCAATTGCCATCGCTCGCCAACAGTTGCCAAATGACACCCTTATCGGTGCAAGCTGTTATCAAGATTTACCCCGCGCGATTGAGCTGCAGCCATTATGCGATTACGTTGCCTTCGGTGCATTTTATAAGTCAACCACCAAACCTAATGCAGAACTGGCTTCATTTGCATTTTTAACACAAGCACGCCAACAGCTCAGTTGTCCGATTGCGGTGATTGGCGGCATTACGCCGCATAATGTACTGCCATTATTACAAGCCGGCGCAGACATAATTGCGGTATCGGCCGTGTTACATGAAGCCAGCCAATTTAGGAATACACTGGAGCTGTTTGCCGCTCAAATGAATGCTATTAAATAAATGCCACTCAAATTATCAGGTGCAGTCATGAACCGATCTACACAAGTTTTTACCCGATCTACGGAAGCATTTAAAAAAGCTCAGCAAGTTTTGCCGGGTGGCGTTAACTCACCGGTGCGGGCTTTTAATGGCGTCGGCGGCACGCCGGTATTTATGCAAAAGGCAGTTGGCCCGCATCTATTTGATATCGATGGCAAACGTTATATCGATTACGTGCTCAGCTGGGGGCCGATGATTTTGGGTCATGCGCACCCACAAGTGATTCGGGCCGTACAAGCTGCTTGTGAACAAGGTTTAAGTTTTGGTGCCCCCACCGAACGCGAAACGGAACTGGCCAGCCTCATTTGCACCTTGATGCCTAATCTCGAAAAAATTCGTCTAGTCAATTCTGGCACCGAAGCCACCATGACCGCGCTGAGGTTAGCGCGAGGCATTACTGGTCGGAATAAAATCATGAAATTCGAAGGCTGCTATCACGGTCATGTGGATAGTTTATTGGTTAAAGCAGGCTCAGGGGCCTTAACCCTTGGCGTGCCTACCTCGCCGGGGATTTCGACAACATTGGCTGCTGAAACGTTAGCGTTACCTTACAACGACAGTGAAGCGGTGCGCACCGCGTTTCAGCAATACGGCGCAGAGATCGCGGCGATCATGGTAGAGCCTGTCGCGGGCAATATGAATCTGGTGGTGCCCGATCGCGAATTTTTACAAACTTTAAGGGACTGCTGCGATCAGCATGGTAGCTTATTAATTTTCGACGAAGTGATGACGGGCTTTCGTGTTAGTCAGCAGGGTGCGCAAGGCTTTTTTAACATTCGCCCAGATTTAAGCTGCTTAGGCAAAGTGGTCGGTGGTGGTATGCCGCTGGGTGCCGTCGGCGGTAGTGCTGCAATAATGAATCATCTGGCACCCGCCGGTCCGGTGTATCAAGCAGGTACTTTATCGGGTAACCCGATTGCAACCATGGCAGGCTTAACCACGTTGCAACTCATTCGCGATGCTGCTTTCTATCCAACTATTACGGCACGCACCACTCAATTATTAAAAGGCTTACAACAGGCTGCTGATAATGCAAGCATTGCATTTACAACTGCGCAAGCTGGTAGCATGTTCGGACTTTTTTTTAGCGACAAAAAATCGATTCGCAGTTTTGCTGATGTCATGACGTGTGATGTACCACGTTTCCAACAATTTTTTCATGGTATGCTGCAGCAAGGCGTGTATTTAGCGCCCTCAGCATTTGAAGCTGGCTTTATGTCAATCACGCATGATGATACGATCATCGAGCAAACACTAAATGCCGCGCGTCACGCGTTTTCTGACCTTGTTGCCAATTAAAAGTAGCGCCGATTAAAAATAATGATGACCGGGAGCATTTATGCACAAACCGACGATTGCGTTATTTGATTTGGATCGCACGCTGGTGCGCAAAGATACCGCCGGCTTATTTATGATGTATGAATATCAGCTGGGCATGACCAGTACTTGGCGACTATTAAATGTCACCTGGTGGCGCTTGCAATATACGTTAGGATTTTTATCGGCAGAAAATGTTGCTGAACGGGTCTTGCAATGGTTTCGCGGCCGCAGTGAGCGCGACTTACGTGTGCACATTGATAACTGGTTTTTGCAAAAAGTATTGCCTCATATTAGCCCAAAAGCCATTACTCGCGTCCATCAACACTTACAGGCTGGTGATATGGTGGTGATGGTCACCGCCGCAACGCGTTTAGCCAGCGAACGTATTGCGCAACATTTTGGCATTCACCACCTGGTCTGTACCGATCTTTTTATTGAGGATGGCAAACTCACTGGAAAAGCACATTCCCCGCTTTGCTTCGGCGCCGGCAAAGTTACCTGTATTCATCGATTTTTAGCTGAGCAAGGCATTAATGATTTGCAACAAGCAGTATTTTACACGGATAGCATAACCGATCTACCGCTGCTTGAAGCTGCGCAGAAACAAGTGATTATTAATCCCGATCCGAGATTAAAACGCATTGCAAAAAAAAGAGGATGGCCGATTGAGTATTGGTAATACCAGGGCCACCTCACTAAAGGTAGTTGAAAATGAGTTATTGGTTTACAGATAATCGCGGCAGTTCCCCCAGGAGCAGCGCCGAAATGGAAGAAGAAAAAAGGATTTTTTGAAGATGCCAAAGCTACATCCGATTCTATTAGGGACCCTGGGTGCAAAAGCTCAGCACTACAAGATATTGCCGGTGCACAGGCCAAACCGGGAGACTTTGAAAAAGCTAAGGCTATAGATAACTCTATTACGTACGGCTTGTATAAAGATTATGCACTACGAGATATAGCCGGTGCAGAGGCGGAGTATGCAGTTAATAAGATGAATAACTACCGCAAGCGATTAGGATGTGTTGACGTCTCAATATGAACTAGGGGTGAAAATAAAACCAGTGAACCGGCGGACAATTTTAAAAAGTGAACCGTTGTTTAAAATTTTAAAATATCAGGTTCGTAAAATTGATTTTTGACAAAACCTACAAGAAGGCGAGTCTGCTATGTCAATAACCAAGCTCACGGATGAGGATTGGAAAAAAACTACTGCCAAAGACATGGACCTGTCGCCACGAACAGTGAAATCCCCCACCCATTTTTTAAGCAGCTAGATGATCGCCTTGCTCTGTGACGATATCACTTTCCGCACTCGTGGCATCTGCTGTGTAAGCCGCCAAGAAAGATGGTGGGAGATCGATATAAGTTACCTGGCGAGATGTTTCTGCTAGCATTTTCCTGGTTTTACTTGAATTGACATCTTTCCTCATCTGCGGATACGACTTCCCGAGAGCGAAAAGTACTCGAGGTTTTACGAGCTTCCATAAACCTTCGCTTACCGTATGATCGGATGTTATTTGTTGACGCAATTGCTGTCGCAACGTGATTGTATCTGGTGCAGGATTATTCAGAATTTCCGGCTTCGCTAAAAGCTCCAAGGTATTGACAACAATCCGCCGAAACTCTGCTGCAAAATCGCTGCTGTTTGGCATTAAATCAAAATCGATTACGGTCCTTACCGCTAACATGATTCTATTCACCCCGCCATCCCAGCAAGAATCACTGTTGGCATGAAGTGTACCCAGATAGGCAATGTGTGAGTCATGCAGTGCTTCTGTTAGCCGTTCATGAACGGCCTCTGTTCTTTTTTCTGGGGTGTCTAGGCCTTCGTGCCAGTTCACATGATCATGATTTAACTGTGATGATGTCAGCGCCATACCCAATAGTTGCTTAAGGGTTATTTGAAAATTGAGTGAGCCAACGTTTTTGGGATCACTCTCAAGGTGCTTGGAAGTTAAATACTGGTAAGCCCCATACGGTCGTGTCAATGTGTTGAGTTCATTTAATCGTTTTTTCTCTTTCGCTAACGTGTGCCGTATTTTTTGCGCAGACTCGGACGAAGGTTGCGGATGGTCTTTAAGTTGTCTTAAATTATTTTGTAAATGGCTAATACTGTCTGCCAATTGTTTAATCTGATCATAGATTTTTCTATGAATGGCGATTGCGCTTTCAAAATCAGGCACAGCATTAATACCCTTAATTTGTGCTGCAGACTTCATCATGTCGATCTGTAAATTGGATTTAAAGGTAGCCAATTCAATCTCCAAAACAGCCGACGAAATGGGTTCAACCACAACTCTGCCAGCGGCGCCAGCGCTACTTTGCGCTTGCCAGCCACTTTTTTTAAACGCCGCCAATAAAGCCTTTATCGTGTTGTCTACCATCGATGTAACTTGTTGGCTATGAATACCCACTTGATCCGCCTGTTGTCGATCAGCTCCAGCAACCTCATTTCTGGCGCCAAGTCGTATTAAAATATCGATACCCCGACGAATATGACGCTGCCTATTGATATCATCGAGCGCCATAAATTGAGGCCATTGCCGATCTAAACCGCGTAACAATCTTGGTACTTGGATATGTGGAGGAAGATTTCGGATCATCTCCAGTTCTCTCAGTGTTGCATTACTCAATTGACATAAATCAGGCAAATGTTCTGTTATAAATGGGCCCATCTCACCGTTAGCCATGTGTATGATCAATTCACGACTCTGTCGATGAATGTTGAGGAATTGTTCGATTTGATCAACAGACAGATTACGGATGAGATCGAAATGACCAGTCACTAGTGGTAGGACATCGTGAGCAATATACTGCCCGGAGTTGAGTAATTTACTCAAAACCGTTGCTTTATGGATCAATTCGTGAAACTGCTCTGCAGAATGAACGTTTATATCGCTGCTGAGAGATTGGTGTAAGGCAATTACCCTATCTATAATTCTGTCATGAACAGCCAAGGTACTGCTCTTTAAAACAAGTGAACGAAACAAAGCTTTGTTAACACTGGATGCCGCTGTCACATAGTCTCTTTCATCAGACGTTTTTGCCTGCAGTGCACCTGACTCGACATGGCGACGGATCACTTCACAAAACAAATTCACTATGTCGTGAGATTCGTTCGGGGGATAAAAATTAGCAATAGCGTGATCTCTATATTGGCTTAGCAACTCTTTCAGCTTTATAAACTCATTGCAATCCAATTGTGTTAAAAAATGTGGGTAAGAAACTATCATTTCTTCAATGGCATGGTCATCATGGCGTAGGCAATCGCCATAAAGTTGAATACAGTCCTTGTCTTTGTTGATTAGCCTTAAAATCTCATCTGCTCCCACAGTAATGTCAGGGCGTTGCATCACATTGTTAAGCTTTGCAATTACGTCAGGATTTTCTGCCAAAAATACTAACAATTTTGCACCCATTTGCCCTTTGTCTTTTGAAGTCGCAGCCATCATTTTGTCTGCGAGCGCTAATGCTTGAGGCAAGGAATCCTCAGCGGAGCTAATAAGCAGCTCTTTTGCAAGCGTCATAGGCTTTTGTTTGAGTAATTCACCAAAATCGTAGGGTTGCGATTTTGCAATACGTGTAGCCACCACGGCCATCGCATATTGCATTACTTGGGTATTGTCGTTGTCAGCAAGCTTCTTCGCGTTAGCGACCAAAAAAGTATAATGATCATCATGTCTTGAACTTAGCAGCTCACGCATCAGGATTAATTTTTTAAGGTCAACATTACGGTATTTCTGCTCTGGAAAGATGACTTCTTGAAGCCGATCGTTTTGCAATATTGCCAATTCATACGAATTGACTGGCTCTGCTGTCAGCATATGCTCTATCAGTTCATGACGTTTATTCAACGCAGGTGCTACTTTTCCTGGTCGCTTAATAAATTGGCCATAACAGCGCTGAACAAAAGCGAGCAAATTAGGGTTGTCTGAATGTTTTTCCCGCATTTCGGTTAACGTCTTCACCGACTCCGCGTTTACGTCACTGGGAATCGCAGCTCCATCATCGAGAAAAGTATCGGGGTAACTATGAGCTAACTTAGCAAGCTCAGTGATTGCTGCTTTATTAAGATCTTTTCCATGTATCCTCTGCTGCACAGCCGTGATATCTACTTTTGCTGCGGGTTTTTTGTCGACAGTTTGTAATTCAGAAAGTGTGATCTCATCGGATATCGATGAGTTAAGCATCAGTTGAAAATTGTCAATTCGAGGGCGTTTTGATGCTCGTTCAGGCGTTGAGCGTAGCTGAGTCAATGTCTGTGGAGTGACTTGATCGTCAATATGTGAACGAGCACTGCTGAGGGAAGCCGCCGCCGGCGTTCGAGTACGATCTTTGATATTTCCCCAAAATGAAAGATCTACAAAACTCTTTTCAATTATGCTTTTCATCAGGAGCTCACCTGCTTTT
>JANNXD010000028.1:0-3843 GCA_031409375.1 Gammaproteobacteria bacterium
CTCCTCCTTGGCAGCCTCTATTGCAGGCCTTGGCGTAAGACGAGTAGAAACTGTCGAGAGCGTTCCAAAAACAAATCCAGTCCCGGTAGATCAAAATAAAAACCTTAATATCAAATATCAAAAAGAGGTCACTGTAGGCGATGCTGTGGCGAAAAAGGGGGTCATGTAATGGACAACACCATACTCCCCCAGTGGATGATTTATGCAGGATCATCGGCCGGTTTAATTTGGGCAATTCTCCAGATAGCCGGTTGGATTACCAAACTTACTCACATTCCAAAACTTGAAGTACGGTTAACTAAAGAAGTCTTTTTCAGATTGATTGAGGATGGCGAAACAATTTTTACGAATGCAGTTTTCATAGCTAGACATGGCCCGATTGAAATTAAAAATATTAAGTTTACTCTCAACAGAACATCTGGATCAAAAAAAACTTTTACGTTTGCTCCTAAAAATATAGGGAACAAAGTTCCAAACCCGCCAAACCCATACGCCTCAAATAACTTCTGGTCGAAAAGCTGCAAGACTTATTTGGTCGAAAATGTTCCAACGCACATACTTTTTTTATCATCTTTGGAGGAGTATTCCGGCAGTTTTAGAAAGGTGGCGGATGGGTTTACGTCAAAAGTAATAGATTATCAAAACGAACTCCAAGGCAAACTCAAAGAAATTCAGTCCAATGAGGATAAGTATTTGCAAGAGATCAACACAAAATTAAGCGGCATTGAATCTGACGTGGGTGCAAACTTGTTAAAGTTTGTCCAACTTGAGCCCGGGGATTATGAACTTACCGCAGACGTCGAATATTCACGCATTAGTTTGAAGTTTTTTAGGAAGGAAGCTGAAGCGTCGTCAAAAATCTCTTTTTCAGTTGATGATAGTTTTTTAGGTCGCTATAAAAATCAATTAACCAGATTTCTAGAGGCAACTTCACGAAATATTCTGTTCAACCGAGATAATCATTTCACTTATCCTGAATATCAGCCAGATAATATTCGGGAGACTTAATCTACAAAATCAATCCATTATATGGTGGTAGAAAAGGATTCTCAGATCTCATGCTTTCAAAAGGCCATACATTTGAAAATATTAGCATTTGGATGGGGCATTCAACACTTGATAGAACTTGGAAAAGCTACAAACAGCGGAGGAAATTTCACTTGAGCGGCTACTAATTTTGGCCGCACTTTCTTCCCAGACCTGCCTCTCAAGTAGATCCTATTTGCTATAAGCGTCTCAAAAAAATACATTTGCTTTAATGTACTCTATAGAGTACATTATTAGAGTGACTAAGCCGATAAATGTCGAATTTCCACCATTGTGTACCAGTGAATATCCAAAGATGTGTACCACCTGATTTCCTTGATAGTGTACCAGGCGATTTCCATCGTGTTGTGCCACGTCATAATTGAATATTGAGCAGTTTTATCGCCGAAAGTGCCCGCGATCATTGACCCTAAAGGTCAACATCAGATCGGGAGTACACAATGGCGGGAAACGGACTCAACATGAAGGAATCAGACGAGATAAAAAGGCTTTGGAAACTTGGCCTTAAAAAACGAGCTATAGCTCGCTTGATGAAAGTACACCGCAACACTGTTAGTAAATACATCGAAGAATTTATTCTTGAAAATTCGAGTCCAGCAAACAAATTGCTATCACCAAATATTTTAGACGCAACAAAATGGACCAATAGTATTGATTGGGAAAGTATTCGCTCAGAATATCTTCGCGGCGTGCCGCTAAATATTATTCATGAGGAACTCGTTGAGAGTAAGAAAATCGAAGTTCAGTACGCTGGTTTTTGGAAGCAAGCTCACAAAAGAATGAGTCTTACGGAAGCCACGATGGTTCGGGTTTTTAAACCCGGCGAGCGCATTGAAATTGATTATGCCGATGGTATTGATCTACTAGATCCCACAACTGGAGAAATTCGCAAGACTCAATTATTTGTTGGCGTACTTTGCCACAGTCGGTATGCGTTTGCAGAATTTACGATGACCCAAAGTAGTGCAGATTTTTTGCAGTCGCACGTGAATATGTTTGAATTTTTTGGTGGCGTCACACCGATCTTATCACCAGACAATCTAAAAAGTGCGGTCACGAAAGTTCACCGTTATGATCCGGTGATCAATCAAGCCTACACGCGTTTAGCGTCGCACTATGAAGTGGCGGTCGTGCCGGCTCGAGTGCGCACGCCCAAAGACAAAGCGATTGTGGAAAGAACTATTCAGATTTTTCAGAGGTATTTTTTCATGAAGATACGCTATAGAACATTTACCTCCCTGTTGGAGTTGAATCAGTGTTTGCGCGATCACTTGATCGTGTTCAACGGTAAACAGCATCGTATTTTTAAACGTACTCGCGAAGAGATGTATTTAGACGAGAAACCCCATCTAAGATCGTTACCGGAAGCACCGTATAAAGTAGCGGTGTATCATCGAGCTATTTTAAGCCGAGACTGTCATTTGTATTTCGACAAAAATTATTACTCAAGTCCGCATCATCTTCGCGGAAAGAATTTAGACATTTGGGCGACGGCAAAGACGGTAGAAATATTTTTTGAAGGCGACCGCGTAGCGATCCACGCCCGCTATAAAACGAAAAGTAAATTTGCCACCGACAACAGCCATTATCCACCAGCCCATCAGGCGTTTGCAGAGGAAGATGTTCAAAAGATTATTAACCGTGCGGTCGCAGTGGGCCCAGAGACAGCCGTGTTAATTAAGGGATTACTCGAAGGTCCGCAGCCACTGAAACACTTTCGCCGCAGCCAAGGGATCGTGGCGCTGGCGTGGACTTATACTCCAGCTCTGTTAGAAGTAGCCTGCGCGCAGGCCAATCGATTTAACAATCATAATATTCAGTACCTCGAACGAGTCATCAAAACGAGAGAGGGGGTCAAGAGGAATTTAGAAAATGAAATTAGCCAAAGGTCATTCAATCCGCACTTACGCGGCGTTAATAATATCCATTAGATGAAGGAAATAGAAAATGCTAGAACAAACTAGAAACCAGATCTCAGAGATGAAATTATTTGGAATGTTAAAATCGTTAGACTTGCGGCTGCAAGAGTCGATAAGTCATGGTTGGAGCCCGAGTGAAATGTTGTCGGCTCTGATAACCGATGAAAAGACTTACCGTGATGCTGCGAAAATCCATCGCAGATTAAAGGCCGCAAACTTCCGAACGCAGGCAAGTTTTGAGTCTATTGACTACACAGCGAAAAGAACACTGACCAAAGCCGTGGTCAGAGACCTGATGCAAATGAATTTCATTAAAGCTTCGCCCCGCAATATGATGATCGTCGGCCCTACCGGTGTTGGTAAAACTTTTTTATCGACGGCGATCGGCAACCATGCCTGCCGTCACGGCTATTCGACAATATTTATGGGTATCAGTGTGTTCGTAGAAAAACTATTGATGGCACGAACCGACGGAACTTATTTACGCTTGCGAGAGCGATTAATAAAAACTGACTTTTTAATTATTGATGACATCGGATTAAAAAAATTACCTCCGCAAATTGTTCAGGACCTTCATGATCTATTGGAAGAACGCCAGGAAAAATGCACGTTGATCACAACACAACTTCCGCTAAAAAACTGGAAGGAAATTATCGATGACGAACTTGCGTTAGACACCGTTGTCGACAAACTCCAACACGGTAGTTTGCACATAGTTTTAGAGGGTGAATCATACAGAAAAAAGAAGGGTCAGAGAAGTAATCTTGACAACCATAGTGTACCAGTGGAAATTGCTAAAAATTAGCTGCTGCTCAGACTTTTGAGGGTGGTACACAATCAGGATATCGCCTGGTACAAATCACGGAAATTCAACAGA
>JANNXD010000029.1:0-46273 GCA_031409375.1 Gammaproteobacteria bacterium
CTAGGCTTAAACATTACCGTGGTGTTGCCACTCGTTTCGATAAACTCAAAAGAAATTTCGTTGGTGTGGTCGCGTTAGCTTGCGCAATGATGTGGATTAAAATGTGATTACCGTAAACTATGAATCGTCAACACGCCCTAGTGTTGTGGGCGTGAGCATAGACTTTTTAACAGCTCACTCGTATTGATATTACCTGACACGTGCATTGCTTTACGGATTAGTAGTGATCTTTTCAGTATGAATTCAGAAGTTAAAAGGAGGCAATGGTCGGGAAAGCAAGTGACTCTGGGCTTGCAGAGGTTTTCTCTAGTGCGGAATTTAGGTTCAGTGGAGTGAGCAGATTCATCAACGATGTTTTCAATGGCGATTAATATAAGTCATTACTAATCTAATACTGTGCCGAATTAAAATTAACATCATCAACATACACCACTGCATTGCTGTTGGCAGTATTGGCGGTGATGCCCAGCTGCATACGGTTATATAAACCATTGGCGTCAAACAAGGTTTGTCCGCGCGCATCAATCACCAGATTATTATTAATGCGTACTTGCATCACTCCATTGGCGTTGTCAGTTAACGCAAGATATAAGGCTAATTTTACCCATTGGTTACGGGGGATTTTGGCATCAATATTGGAGAGAGGCCGATACGATGCTTTGCTGCCCCACTTCATTTCAATGCGGGGTTCGAGTTGGTCGGATAATAAAAGTCGAATACCTGGCGATTCTTTGATGAACTCACACTCTAAATCAATCAGCCCAGTTGGTGAGCCTTCGGCAATGTAAAACCAGGTGGTGATATTGACCAGTGTGTTTTTGCGTAGCGCGAGTATTTCATTATCAACACTGGTTTTGGTGATGGGTAATGCTGCTGTTGGTTTAACGGCGAGCACGCGCAGCGATTTTGTTCCGCTGTGTACAATGCGATTATCCAGATCAATACGATTGTCTTGAAAGTCCATTTCGTAATTGAATATTTTTTGTCGTAGCGCCACATAACTGGAAATAGTCGGGGTTGCTGGGCTTAATAACGTCATCGATGACCAATTATGATAAATGCCGAATAATTCTTGTGTCACTTGTTCTTCATCAAAACCCGCATAAAGACGACTGCGAACGGGGTAAAAGTCGTTATTGCCATTATTGGGGAGCATCCGAAAAGCATGAACGCCATCGGTATAGTAATTATTGTATAAAGGGTTGCTACTGTTGATTGCCGTTAACCGGCTGGTATCGGCAACAAGGCCGCGTTGCAACTCGAATTCACCTTGAATGTGTCCTTCATGAAAAAGATCGATGTTGGCGTTCTCACTGCTGTTGTCGACACTCATGTTCGGGGGGCTCACGATTTCTGTCGGTAATGAGCTGATGGTTTTACTACTACTGGGCGGCATCGCTTCCGATGGAAGTGTTGATGTTGTCGATAAATCTGGTGTGAGCGCGGATGGGTCAGATTGCCATGTGCGCGAAGTGGGTTTCTCATTAGGCGTTGTGCTGGCAGATTGGTCGGGCGTAGTCAGTTGTGCAACAGAATCGTTCTCGGTGGATAAGTCGCTACTGGATTCGGTTGCACCACCACAACCGCATAACAAACTGATTAAGGTAGTGATTAATAGGCATTTTTGGAAAGTAAAGGGTTGGGTAATAATATGAAATACGCTGAATTTCTCTAGGATGGTGCTCATGAGCAACGGCTCCGATAAAGTACAAATTTTTAATATTGAAAGTGAGGTTTTATTGATCTTTTTGAGTGTGTATGGGCATAGCGGATTTGTCTAAGCCCTTTATTATTTTCTATACCTAATTCGCCAACTTGCACACAAAACGCCTGTGATGAGTCCACCAATGTGTGCCCCCACCGCAATTTCCCCACCTAGTCTGGATACGTTTCCGGTTGGTGCGTATATTATGTGAAAAGCCACGCGTGTCGTGATCGCAAAAATTAACAAGCTGCTAATGAATGGCGTGCTGCGCCAGCCTACGAGTGCGAGGTAGATCGCATAGCCGTACAGTAGTCCGGATAGCCCGCGATAAATATGGATGTTTGGTACGCAGAAATATAAAAAAATGCTGAGTAGCAAAGCGCCCATTAACCAGAAGCAGGCATCGTAACGTGGGTGTTGTTCAGGCGTAAAAGCGATGCACAGTAAGAGTAGTCCGCCAAAGTTATAGCCAAAATGTGCCCAGGTGAAATGCACCAGATGGCCGGTGAGCAATCGCCAAGGTTGGGTAAATAGGTATTGTCGTTCGTACTCGAGTTGATTAAGGTTAATGTAATCTCGGCAAAACCACAGTAGCAAGCATACGAGCAAGACGCAGAGGTTAACCCAGCTGTGTTTGAGTTCATGTTGCACAAGGTTTTTCATGTTCACGCTTTCAGTCTTGGGATTGTATTCATGCTGAGGTCGTGCTTACGTCAGTGCCATCAGTTGCTGTAATTGATTTTGCAATTGACCGCATAACGTTTGGTGTTCGCTCAGTTTCTGTTGTTCGCGCTGAACGACGTCGGCTGGTGCGTTATTCACAAACTGGCCGTTGGCCAGCTTTTGTTGTAGGCGGTTAACCCATTGCTCGGCTTCGCTCAATTGCTTTTGCAGGCGGGCACGTTCGGCATCAACATCAATCAGTCCTGCCATGGGCAATAAAATTTGTAAGCCATCAATCCATTGGGCGGCGGCCATGGGCGCTGCTTGTGATTTTTCGAGCCAGCTAATGCTGTTTACGCGCGCCAAGCTTTTTAATTGATCTGTAAATTGTCCGATCAATTGAAGATCTTGTTGATGCTCACTTTGCAGTAGCAGTTGAATTTTTTTGCCAGGTGGTACGTTGAGTTCTGACCGTAAAGTACGAATCGCAACGATGACGCGTTTGAGCCAATCAATTTTTGCCATGACATCATTGCCACTCAGCAGAGGTTCTGTATTTCGAACGGTTGAATTTCTGGCTTGCGGGTAACTGGCGAGCATAATGCTCTCGCCGGTCAGATTTAAGGGGTGTCGTAATTGCTGCCACAAAGTTTCGGTGATAAACGGCAGCATCGGATGTGCTAAACGCAGCAGGTATTCTAATGTGCTGGCTAGCTGAAAACGCGTCGCGCTTTGTTGGCTTGCGTCGTCGTTAAATAAGCTGACTTTGGCAAACTCCACATACCAATCGCAGAACTGTTCCCAAATGACGTCATATAACTGTTGTGCAGCCAGATCAAAGCGGTATTCGGTTAATTGCTGATGAATCTGCTTGGCGGCTTGTTCACAGCTTTGTTGCATCCATTGATCGATCACCGACATCGGCGTATTTGGCTGTTGTAAGGCATGTCCTTCAATATGCATCAACACAAAGCGGGTGGCGTTCCACAGTTTGTTGCAGAAGTTGCGATAGCCTTCCAGCCTGCTCATATCAAACCGGATATCGCGGCCAGTCGAGGCCAACGATAAAAAAGTAAATCGCAAAGCATCGGTGCCATATGCGGCGATCCCGGAGGGGAATTGTTTGCGGGTTTGTTGGCTAATTTTTTCCGCCAGATGCGGTTGCATCATGCCTTGGGTACGTTTTTGAATCAGGGCGTCGAGTTCAATGCCATCGATGACGTCGATTGGATCCAAGACATTACCTTTGGATTTCGACATCTTTTGACCTTCGCCATCGCGGACCAGGCCATGCACATATACTTGCTGAAAAGGAATCTGATCGGTGAATTTCAGCGTCATCATGATCATGCGCGCCACCCAGAAGAAAATAATATCGAAGCCGGTGACGAGAACTTGTGTTGGATGAAAGCGTTGTAGCTCAAGCGTTTTTTCTGGCCAGCCGAGCGTTGAGAAAGTCCAAAGTGCTGAAGAGAACCAAGTATCCAGAACATCCTCGTCTTGTCGCAGGGCGATCTTGTCGGCCAATTGATGGGTTTGCCGGACTTCCAGTTCATTGCGACCGACATAAATATGGCCAGCTTCATCATACCAGGCCGGAATTCGATGCCCCCACCATAGCTGGCGGCTGATGCACCAATCTTGAATGTTGCGCATCCACGCAAAATAGGTGTTCTCCCAGGCTTTGGGCACAAATTCAATATCACCGTTTTCCACCGCACGAATCGCGGGTTCTGCGAGCGGCGAGGCTTTCACATACCATTGCTCGGTTAAATACGGCTCGATGACCACGCCTGAGCGATCACCGATCGGCAGCTTTAACGTGTGCGCTTCAATTTTTTCTAATAAGTCAATCGCAGTTAAATCATCAATGATTTTTTGACGCACCACAAAACGATCCAAGCCTTGATACTGAGTGGGGGCTTGCTCATTGAGCGTGGCGGTGCGGGTGAAAATATTGATCACCGGTAATTGATGTCGTTGTCCCATGGCAAAGTCATTAAAGTCATGCGCTGGGGTGATTTTCACACAGCCAGAACCGAAGCTGGGGTCGACAGCGTCATCGGCAATGATGGGAATCAAGCGATCGGTTAAGGGTAACTGAATGAGCTGGCCGATTAAGGCTTGATAACGGGGGTCGTCAGGATGGACGGCAACGGCGGTGTCGCCGAGCAGGGTTTCTGGCCGCGTGGTCGCCACCACAATAAATCCATTTCCTGAGGCTAATGGATAACGCAGATGCCAAAGATGGCCAGCGGTTTCCGTGGGTAATACTTCTAAATCTGAAATCGCCGTTTCGAGCTTGGGATCCCAATTCACTAAGCGTTTGCCACGATAAATTAAATCTTGTTGATGTAAGCGCACAAAGACTTCAGTGACGGCGGCCGACAAACCGTCATCCAGGGTAAAACGTTCACGTTGCCAGTCGACTGATGCGCCCATGCGGCGTAACTGCTGAGTGATGGTGCCGCCTGATTGCGCTTTCCATTGCCAGATTTTATCGATAAAAGCCTTGCGGCCAAGCAATTGCCGGGTTTGTTGTTGGGCGACCAGCTGGCGTTCGACCACCATCTGCGTGGCAATGCCCGCGTGATCGGTGCCGACCTGCCATAAGGTGTTGCGTCCTTGCATGCGTTGCCAGCGGATCAGCGTGTCCATGAGTGTCGCTTGAAAAGCGTGCCCCATGTGTAGGCTGCCAGTGACATTCGGCGGCGGGATCATGATGCAGTAGGGTTCAGCATCGGGGTTCGATGGACGAAAATAACCCTGGGCTTCCCAGTGCTGATATAATGCCGCTTCAATTTGGTCTGGCGAAAATACTTTTTCCATGGGCTACTGGCTCAAGTGAGTGCTGCTTTAAAAAAACATAACGATCAATCGTCAAAAAGGCCCTGATTATGTCACATTCTGCGGTTCCATCGTATCGCCCGCAATCACATCGTTCGCAAGTGAGTGTACGACTCCCTACGCCCTGGGGAATTATTCAACTTGATTACCGTGCGCATACCCAGCCATTATCAGCCAATCTATTTTATGGTTATGTTGCCGATGAGCTGGGTCTTCTGCGAATTACGCTGATGGACCAGGCACTGGTTAAATTGGCGATTGTCGAAGCGGGGGTAGATGATGCAGCGCAAGCGGGTATGGAGCGCAATGATGCAGTGGTTTTCCGGTGGTATCAGCAATACTTGCAATCAAAGACTATTCCTATCCTGCAATTACAAGTGGTGGGGACGGAGTTTCAGCATCAAGTGTGGCAAGGTTTGTTGTTACAGCAAGCTGAAACGTTTCCAGGTTTAAAACCGATTACCTATGGTGGTCTTGCTGAAAAACTGGCGATGCCCAATAGTGCGCGTGCGCTGGCGAATGCCTTGGGAGCCAACCCAATTGCGGTGATTATTCCTTGTCATCAGGTTCTGCGGACCGATGGTGGTTTAGGTGGTTATCGTTGGGGTATTGCAATGAAAGAAAAATTATTAACGGCCGTTGATGCTGATTGGGGTGTGACGAGTGGTTATGTGCCGAATGCAGAGGGAGTCGCAGCATGAATCGTCGTGATTGGTTTATTGAATATTTTGAGCCATCTAACAGTTGCTTTGGTTTAAAGATCGTTGAAAAGTTGCATCATGAAGTCAGTGAATATCAAACCATAGAGGTCTACTTAACCGAAAGCTTTGGTCATTTATTGGTGTTAGATGGCTGTACCATGCTTACCGAGCGAGATCATTTTATTTATCACGAAATGATGACGCATCCTGCCTTGCTCACCCATGCTGATCCGCAACAAGTGGCGATTATCGGTGGCGGTGATGGTGGTGTGATGAGTGAAGTGGTAAAGCATCCGGGTGTACGTTGGGTGACGCAGATTGAGTTGGACGAACGTGTCAGCGCTGTCTCCGAGCAATTTTATCCTGAGCTAACGGCGGTGTTTCATCATCCCAAGGCAGAAATGATTTTTACCGATGGGTTTAAATGGATTCAGCAGATGGGCGATGATTCACTGGATGTGTTGATTGTCGATTCCACTGACCCGATTGGTCCGGCAGAGGTTTTATTTTCCAGTGAATTTTTACGTGAATGTCATCGCGTTTTAAAATCTGACGGTATTTTGGTGCAACAAAGCGAATCACCACTGATTCATGGCCAGTCTTTATTGGCGCCTTTGCATAAAGGCTTACGTGCCTTGGGTATGAACAGTGTTAAAACCTTAAGTTTTCCACAGCCGATTTATCCGACTGGATGGTGGAGTTCGACCCTATCATCCGCAAAAGCCAACTTAAGTTTGCAGCGCTTAATGCCTGAACTAGCGACGCGCTATTATTCGGCAGATATGCATAAAGCGGCGGCGGTATTACCACCGTTTTTGCGTGAGCAGTTAGAGGTGTGACATTTTGGGTTGTCGCTGGTTGCGTTACGGCTCGCAGGGATCTGGCTGTGGCGTTAACGACAGCTCTTTAATTTTGCGGGTCAGGGTGTTTCTACCCCAGCCCAGTAATTCTGCGGCATCTTTACGACGACCGCCTGTGTGTTGCAATGCAATCTCAATTAGCGTTTGCTCGAAGGCGGGTAATGCGGTGTTTAAAATGGATTGATTGCCGTTTGCTAATTGTTGATCGGCCCAAGTACGCAGGGCTTGCTGCCAAGTTTGTTGAAAACTCAAATCATTGGGGGGGGTGGTGCTAGTCGGTTTAAGTTCGATGGGTAAGTCATTGATCATGACCTCACGGCCGGTGACCATCACCGTGAGCCAGCGACAAACATTTTCGAGCTGACGAACATTGCCGGGCCATTCCAGTTGACAGAGATAAGCTTCGGTTTCTGGATGCAGTATTTTGCTATCGACAGCCATTTCTTGTGCGGCGCGTTTTAAAAAATGGTAGGCCAGTTGCGGAATGTCTTGGGCGCGTTGGTGCAACGAAGGAATATGAATGCGTATCACATTTAAACGATGGAATAAGTCTTCACGAAACCGATGTAGGGTAACGAGCTGCTCGAGATTTTGATGGGTGGCGGCGATAATGCGAACATCGACTTTGACTGGGGTGCGTCCGCCAACGCGATAAAATTCGCCATCAGCTAAGACGCGTAATAACCGCGTTTGAGTTTCCAGCGGCATATCACCAATTTCATCTAAAAATAAGGTCCCACCATTGGCTTGTTCAAAGCGGCCGAGATGTTGCGTGGCAGCGCCAGTAAAAGCCCCTTTTTCATGACCAAATAATTCGGATTCAATGAGATCGCGTGGAATGGCTGCCATATTAAGTGCGATAAAGGGGTGCTGACGGCGGGTGCTATGTTTGTGCAGTGCTTGAGCGACGAGTTCTTTGCCAGTGCCAGATTGTCCGTTAATTAAGACGGTAATATTCGTCTGGGATAAGCGTCCAATGGCGCGAAACACTTCCTGCATGGCGGGGGCTTCACCAATAATATCTTTGCTAAACGGCATGTCAGGTAAATACATGACATTGCTTTTGCGTGAAAAATTCAGTGCGCGCTCAGTGATGTGAATCGCTTCATCCAAATCAAATGGTTTGGGTAAGTACTCAAATGCGCCACCTTGAAAAGATGCTACAGCACTTTCTAAATCAGAATGAGCCGTCATGACAATAATGGGTATCTGCGCATGCTGCTGTTTGATTTTTTGCAGCAAGCTTAATCCGTCCAAATTGGGCATGCGAATGTCAGTGAGAATGACCTCAGGTTGGGTGAGGATCAACGCCTCAAGAAGATCAAACGCTTGTTCAAAACTGCGAAACGTTAGGCCCGCCTGAGCAAAGGCCTTTTCCAATACCCAGCGGATAGATCGATCATCATCGACAATCCAAACGCGGGCGGCATCCTTTGGCATTGAAGCACTACTCCTTGTTTGAAAACACTGACTTGTTTGAAAACACTGAATCGTGTAAATACAGAACCATCTAACAAGAAAAACTAATCAAGCGGTATAAAAATAAAGAACTCAGTTTTGCCCGGTTGGCTCTCGAATTCAATGAGGCCATGATGCTGATTTAAAATGGTTTGTGCAATGGATAAGCCAAGCCCTGTACCAGTCGGTCTGCCGCTTATCATGGGCAAAAAAATGCTGCTGAGTAAATGCTCAGGAATTCCGGGGCCGTTATCGATTACTCGCACACAAGTGGCTAAGCGATGATGTTTGCCACCAATCATCAGTTTGCGCAGTACCCTGGTTTGTAGGGTGATGCAGGGATTTTCTTGGTTGGGGTTTTCTTGCAGCGCTTGTGCGGCATTGCCGATGATGTTGAGAAATGCTTGGATCAATTGGTCGGCATCACCGCTAAATTCGGGTAGGCTGACGTCATAGTCGCGGACTAAGCCAATGGGTGTTTTATATTCGGCTTCTATGATTTGTATGACGTGTTCAATAATATGGTGAATGTTACAGCGACGCAGTTGTGGTGGTTGATGCGGGTGTAGCATTCGATCGACGAGTGCGTGAAGTCTATCGGTTTCGGTGATGATGACATCGGTGTAATCGCGCAGATTGGCATTGTCGAGCTGTCGAGCAAGTAACTGTGCCGCGCCACGAATGCCCCCGAGCGGATTTTTGACTTCATGGGCGACGCCTTTAATGAGCATGCGCGTTGCCATGTGTGTACTGATCAGTGCTTCTTCACGGCTCATTCGCAATGCGCGATCCAGTTGTACAATTTCGAGTAACAGCATCATGGGTTGCTGCACAAAAAAAATTGGATTAACGGTGTAGTCGACGGTTACATGCGCACCTGGTAAATGAAACTCGCGTTGTGTAAAAGGGTGCCCAGTTTCCAGTAGGAGTCGAAAGCCCTGCAGAGCTTGTGGATTATGTCCAAATAATCGCTCCAGTGAGCGTGGAATAACGTGGTTATCGCAGGCGGCAAGAAGGCTATCGGCGGCTGAATTGCTGTAGATAATGTCAAGCTGCGTATCCAATAGAATGGCCGCTGTGGCCATGTTGTCGAGAATAGCCTGATAAAACGAGGTTGAATTGTCAGTAGTTGAAATGTCTGTGAAAGGTGCAGTCCCTATGACCTGTTGCATCTTGGCAGTCCTTGGCGGAGGTCCAATACTCAATCTAATTAATACTAAACCCAGAATGGCTAAGAATTAGCTGGTCGTTATTATATTGGTGGTTTGTTTAAGGGCTTAGATATCGGCTTTTGAATACTAGGTTTTTGGGGGATGGTATTTTTTTTGGTGTTACTGTTGATGGTATAACGCTGCGCATAAATGGTGACCGGGGAGCTCGTAATCAGTACCTTGCCGACAGCATCCCGCACTTGCGCAGTAAAAATATGACTGCCGCGTTCTATATTTTCGACTTGTGCAACGAGCCCGTTGACGGTAAGCGCACGGCCATCCATCAATAATTCCATAATATGTTCGTTTTCAAGAGGAGGTGATACTTGTGCGCTGACTAGCAAGGGCTCGTTTAAGTTTTGAAACGTCCTGCCGTTGGCTGGGCTGGTGATGGTAATGCTTTGATAAGCGAACGGTGCGGCAGTGGCTTCGGCTGGAGCATATTTGGCGGCTTTGGGCATGGTAATGGTGCCAAGTGGTTCTAGCTCGAGGGTTTCGGCAGCAGCGTTAGGCGGGGTGTCTGAGTAACTGATGTTGCCTTGTGCATCGACATGTTTATAAATGCCAGGAGTCGCGGCAATCGTAGGGCCCCTCGTGGCGATGGGGGCGCTCGTAGGCGCTGCATCGCTAATCGACACTGTGAGCGTTAGTGTTAGTATCATTTGCGCTATTAGCAGAAATCGTTTTTTTCCAAGTTGCTTCATGTTAATTGTCCGTGTGTGGTGTTCGAACACTTCAGATAGAAGATGTATTGGTTGATATGTTAGCTTGGTAATCTAACAATCTTAGTCAATAACAGCAACTATCGCTTGGCAAGGTTGTTGTTGCTATGTCATTAAATTGTCATGTTCGCTGAGTAGTGTTGCGGCCAGGAGTCGTTGGGTAGGCATTAAGCAAGGATCAATCACGCTAGTAATGGAGATTTTATGTTGAAGAAAATATTAATCGGCAATCGTATTAAACAGTCGGCTAGTGCGTTGCTGGGTGCTTTTTTGCTGTCTCAATCAGTTCTGGCTGCTGTTACCCAAGTAGATCCGCAATTAGAGAATTATAAAAAAGTTCAAGGTGTTTCAGGCACTTTGTCGAGTGTGGGTTCTGATACCTTGGCGAACCTGATGACCTTGTGGGGTGAATCCTTCAAGAAGCTATATCCTAACGTGAATATTCAGATACAAGCAGCGGGTTCTTCAACCGCACCACCAGCCTTAACCGAAGGTACTGCTAACTTTGGTCCGATGAGCCGGTTGATGAAAGACAAGGAAGTGGAAGCTTTTGAAAAGCGTTTTGGCTATAAGCCAACCGCCATTCCAGTGGCTATTGATGCCTTAGCAGTATTTGTACATAAGGATAATCCAATCAAAGGCCTGAGCGTGGCTGAAATTGATGCGGTGTTTTCAGTGATACGCAAATGTGGCTATGTCAAAGATTTGCAACGCTGGGGCGATCTGGGTTTAAAAGATGCCTGGCAAACGCGTGATTTTCAACTTTTTGGTCGTAACTCAGTATCTGGCACCTATGGCTATTTTAAAGAGCATGCTTTATGTGGTGGCGATTTCAAAAATAGCGTTAATGAGCAGCCTGGTTCTGCTTCAGTGGTGCAGTCAGTTAGTAGCTCATTGAATGGTATTGGTTATTCAGGCATTGGTTATGTCACTTCGGGTGTTAAAGCATTGCCAGTAAGTAAAGAGCAGGGCGGTGAGTTAGTGGTAGCCAGTGCAGAGAATGCGATTAGCGGCAACTATCCGTTGGCACGCTCTTTATATGTGTATGTTAATAAGGCACCAAACAAGCCTTTATCGCCGATGGAGCAAGAGTTTGTGCGCTTGATTCTTTCCAAGCAAGGCCAAGAAGTGGTGGTGAAAGATGGTTATATTCCATTACCAGCCAGCTGGGCTGCAGAAGCTGCCAAATTATTGGAAGCCACAGCCAGTCAGTAATGCAGTAGTCGTTGAATCGTAGTTAATGATGATGGCGCTGGGTAGAAAGCCTTCCTCAATGACAAAAACAGGGCGTGTAACTACGTCCTGTTTTTGTCATTTTAATAACATTAGAAGCTGTGTTGGTTAACCATGAATCAAGCCGTTGTATTTCAGGATGATGCCAGTCGATTAACCGAGCGACCAAAGTTAGTTATTTCGCAACGCCGTAAGACAGTTCGTAAAGTGCAAGATCATCTTGCCAGATGTCTAATTCATGTTGGCGGCATCACTGTAATTTTGGCAGTGACTTTAATCTTTGCTTATTTAATTTATGAGGTAGTGCCGTTATTTAAAAAGCCGACATTAACGCTGGTGCAAACCTTTGCTTTGCAAAATAAAGCCATAAATGAGCAATCTCAAGTACCTTTTTCTCTCCTAACGGACGAGCGGACACAAGTTGCTGTGATAATGGGGCGTCAAGGTCGTGTGCAATTTTGGCAGCTACAACCCAGTCCCTTGTTGATGTCCACACAAGATTTTACGGCGCAACAAGTCGCTGCTGATCCTGATAAAGATAGGCGTTTTGCTTTTTATGCCGCAGGTAAGCTGTCGATTATCGAAATAGAGTTTAAAAATCATTACGACAGTGGCGCTGTTTTACAAGTCAAGCCGCAAATCAATAAGCCTTATGGTGAAGCTGTTTTGGCTTTTGCCGATGCTAAAACGCAACTCCAGTCTTTAACCTTTCGCGATACAGCAACAGATGTGTGGGCCGTTGGGCGAGTGGATGCGCATGAATTAATAGTGCAGTCTTGGAAAAAACAAACCAGTCCATTTGGTGGGCAGGTGAGCTTGCGTGCAGATAAGCAGTTCACCTTATTGCCAAGCTTGGCGTCAACACAAAATATTTTATTAAGCGGTGATGCACGATGGTTGTATGTGATTAGCCAAACGCAAGGCATGGAGGTGTTTGACCTTAAGAGTAATCCAGTGCAGTTGTATGCCAAGGTAGAGTTTGGCAGTGGGCGTATTACTGCGAGCCAATTTTTATTGGGTGGTTTTTCGTTGATACTCGGTAATGATCAAGGCCAGATTCAGCAATGGATGCCGGTGCGTGATGACAGCAATCATTATCGGTTTTCTAAAGTTCGTGAATTTTCTTTGGGTCATCAGGCAATTACGGAGGTGCGGCCAGAATATCGACGCAAAGGTTTTATGGCAGCCGATCTTACTGGTAGTGTTGGATATTTTAATACCACCGCCGAGGTAGAATTGTTTAAACAGCCATTACATGCTGGGCCAATTGAATTGCTGGCGCTGACGCCTCGCGGGGATCAATTATGGTTGTTGGATGGTGAGAAAGTTCGAGGTTATAAAATTGATAATGAGCACCCAGAAGTATCCTGGAAAAGTTTGTGGTCAAAAATTTGGTACGAAGGATATGATCACGCGCAATATCTTTGGCAATCCTCGGCGTCTAGCAATGATTTTGAACCGAAATTTAGTCTAATGCCGCTGGCATTTGGTACTTTAAAGGCGTCGTTTTATACCATGTTGTTGGCGATGCCGTTGGCGCTGTGTGGAGCGATTTTTACCGCTTACTTTATGGCTCCAGCCTTACGCACCAAAGTAAAGCCTGCCATTGAATTAATGGCTGCACTACCCACTGTCATTCTTGGGTTTCTGGCGGGATTGTGGTTAGCGCCCTTGGTTGAGCAACAGTTGCCTGGCATCGTTTTAATGCTGGTCGCCACACCCATCATTATTTTGTTGTCAGCCTATTTATACACGCGTTTACCTGCAGGTTGGCGTCATCATATACCGGATGGCTGGCAGCCTTTGTTGTTAATGCCGAGTATTATCGGGGCAGTTGTGATGAGTATGAGCTTAAGTGATCCCATGCAGGTGCTGTTTTTTGATGGCGATATGCGTAAATGGTTAACCCAAAGTTTGGGGATTGGTTTTGATCAGCGTAATTCGTTGGTGGTGGCTTTTGCGATGGGTTTTGCCACCATCCCGGTCATTTTTTCGATTGCTGAAGATGCAATTTTTGCGGTGCCCAAGCATTTAAGTTATGGATCGTTAGCATTGGGTGCGACTTCTTGGCAAACCTTGGTGCGGGTAGTGTTACCAACAGCAAGCCCCGGTATTTTTTCAGCAGTCATGATTGGCTTTGGTCGAGCAGTGGGGGAGACCATGATTGTATTGATGGCAACCGGTAATACGCCCATCATGGATATGAATATCTTTGAGGGGTTTCGCACGCTGGCTGCGAATATCGCGGTGGAAATGCCAGAAACAGAAGTTAATAGTAGTCATTTTCGCGTGTTATTTTTAGCTGCATTGGTTTTACTGTCATTTACTTTTGTGGTGAACACGACGGCAGAGTTGGTGCGTCAACGTTTACGAGAAAAATATGGTTCCCTCTAAGCCTAATGTGCATAAGCAGACGGTAGCACCTTTGCCCTTATCTCAGTTGCAAGGGGTGGCATCACCTTTGTCGCCTATTAAACTCGCGCCATTTACCCAGTGGATCAAAAATGGCACTCCTTGGATTTGGTTTAATGCCGGAGCGGTGGCGATTTGTTTGTTGATGGTGCTGGGGTTGCTGGGCTTAATCGCTGTCAAAGGCGCTGCGCACTTTTGGCCAAAAGCGATTATTTCATTGGTATATGAGGTACCTGGTAAAGATAGCCAATCTTTGCTTGGCGAAGTGCAAGCAAAGGAAACCATTAGTCGTAAACGTTTAGAAGAGTCAGGCGTGAATGTTGACGACCATCCACAAGAATTTTTTCAGCGGTGGCAGTTGAAGGTTGGGAATCGTGATGTGACTGGATTGGATTTTATTTGGGTGGTTGATGAGTTTACGCAGCAAAAACAGTATCCGGAGAATGCAGTACTGATCGAGCGTCGGGAATGGGGTAATTTTTATGGCTTTATTGAACAGATCATTCAGGATGGTAAGCCGCTGGAAATGGCTGAGTCGGAATTTTTTAAACAGTTACAGCCTCTGCTGGTTCGCGCCAATCAACTGCAGAAAAAGATTCATAAAATAGAAGTTGGTCAGATGGGCGCAATTAATTATCAGCTCGAACAGTTGCGGCTCAAGAGTAAACGCTTGCAACTGGAGCATCGACAAACACCTCAGGCGTTGGCAGAGATTGCACAACAGCAGCAGCAACTTGAGAAACAGTATTTGCTTTTACATGATCAGTTAGCATTATTGGCGGCTCAGGCTGAGCGGGATCAAGTTAAAGTTAAGACCGTGTCTGGTAACAGTAAAACATTGAGCCTCGCAAAAGTGGTCGCCATTTATCAACCCAATACCTTTTCGTTGTGGCAAAAAATTCATTTTTATGCGGCTAAGCTGGTGGAATTAGTCAGTGAGCAACCTCGAGAAGCTAACACGGAAGGCGGAATTTTTCCGGCTATTTTTGGTACCGTGGTCATGGTGTTGTTAATGTCGATATTGGTCACGCCATTTGGTGTGATCACGGCGGTCTATTTGCATGAATATGCCAAGCAGGGTTTGATTACACGCATTGTGCGTATTTCGGTCAATAATTTAGCTGGTGTACCTTCAATTGTTTATGGTGTTTTTGGCCTGGGGTTTTTTGTTTATTTTCTTGGCGGTAGTATTGACCAATTGTTTTATCCAGAGGCCTCTCCGGCTCCGGTATTTGGTACACCGGGTTTGTTGTGGGCGTCGTTAACGTTAGCCTTGCTAACCGTGCCAGTGGTAATTGTATCTACTGAAGAAGGTTTGTCGCGTATTCCAAAATCCTTACGTGAGGGAAGCTTGGCATTGGGTGCGACACAGTTTGAAACCTTATGCCGAGTGGTGCTGCCAATGGCAAGTTCGGCGATGATGACGGGTTTGATTTTAGCGATTGCGCGTGCTGCCGGCGAAGTGGCGCCGTTAATGTTGGTGGGCGTGGTTAAATTGGCGCCGAGCTTGCCGGTTGATTTTAATGCACCTTTTATTCATTTGGATCGGAAACTCATGCATTTGGGTTTTCATATCTATGATGTTGGTTTTCAAAGCCCTAACGTGGAAGCGGCCAGGCCGCTGGTGTATGCCACTGCGTTTTTGCTGGTGAGCATTATTGCGGTGCTGAATCTCAGTGCGGTGATATTGCGTAATCGATTGCGAGAGAAATATAAAAATTTAGAAAATTAACCTCACAATGGGTATTTAAGGATATTGAATATGCTAATTGACAATGCCAACTTATCCGAAAAATCGGCTTTAGCGGCACGTACTGCCGGTAAAGCAATTGACCCCTCGACGCCATTAACGCGTCTATCCTTTGCCTCGCTTCAGGACTCGCTTTTCATGAACAGCGAATTAAGCAAACAACAGCCTGCGATGACAGTACAGCAATTAAATTTGTTTTATAGCGAAAAGCAGGCGCTTAAAAATGTAGATATGGTAATTGCTAAAAATCGCGTTACTGCCTTTATTGGTCCAAGTGGCTGTGGAAAATCGACGCTGCTGCGTTGTTTTAATCGGATGAATGATTTAATCGGCAATTGCCGTATTGAAGGCAGTATTGAACATGAGGGTATCAATATATTAAGCCCACAAGTTGATGTTGCACAATTACGTCGGCAAATTGGGATGGTGTTCCAAAAACCCAATCCATTTCCGAAAACCATTTATGAAAATGTTGCTTATGGTTTACGCTTACAGGGCATTAATAAAAAACGTATTTTAGATGAAATGATCGAATGGGCGTTACATGCTTCGGCGTTATGGGATGAAGTTAAAGATCGTTTACATGAAAGTGCGCTGGGTTTGTCTGGTGGTCAGCAGCAGCGATTGGTGATTGCGCGTTGTGTTGCCGTTCAGCCGCAAGTTCTGTTGTTAGATGAACCGGCTTCGGCCTTGGATCCGATCTCAACCTTAAAAATTGAAGAGCTGATTAATGAGTTAAAGAAAAATTTCACCATTGTTATTGTTACACACAATATGCAGCAAGCAGCCAGGGTGTCGGATTACACCGCATTTATGTACATGGGCGAGTTGATTGAGTTTGGTAATACGCGCAGCATTTTTACTAACCCGCAAAAAAAGCGCACCGAAGATTATATTACCGGGCGTTATGGTTAAGGGTGGGTGATACCAGTTTTGTGACGGCTTTTTTTTGAGAGTAATAAATTTTAAGGTGCAGATATGATGGATAGCGAAAATTTTACTTCGCATATTTCTAAGCGATTCAATAGTGATTTAGTGGATTTAAAAAATCAGCTGTTATTGATGGGCGGTTTAGTGCAGCAGCAAGTTGGTGATGCAGTGCAGGCTTTAGTGGAGCTTGATACCCAGCTGGCTGAGCAGGTGCGTAACAAAGAAAAGCAAGTCAATACAATGGAGCTCAGTTTGGATAATGAGTGCACTGAGGTTTTGGTATTGCGCCAACCAGCTGCGGGTGATTTGCGCATGGTGGTGGCTGTGTCTCGATCGATTGCTGATTTGGAGCGAATTGGTGACGAGTCCAATAAAATTGCTAAGCTAGCGCTGCAGCTAGCAGAACAAGGTCAATCACCGCGTGGTTGCATTGAGGTGCGTCACATTGGGCAACATGTTGCTAAAATGTTGCATAACGCGCTGGATGCCTTTGCACGCTTTGATGTCGAGATGGCCTTAGCGGTTGCACAAGAGGATAAGCTGGTGGATATGGAGTATGAGTCCGCTATGCGACAATTGGTGACCTATATGATTGAGGATCCGCGCAGTATTACGAGAGTGTTAAATGTGGTGTGGGCTTTACGTGCGCTTGAGCGAATCGGTGATCATGCCGGTAATATCGCTGAGCATTTGATTTATCTGGTCAAAGGCACAGATATCAGGCACGTGAGTTTAGATAGTGTGATTGATAAAGTGTTGGGCACTAAGACTAAGCCGCCTTCTGTTTAAGTGATTTAAGTCGAGTGATTCAAATTAAGTGCAGTAATCGAAGTTATTGTGTTAGTCCGCGTTTAACAGCTCGCATTTTAATACTTCAATGGCACCGATGAGTTCTAACGTAGTCAGGTCGGGCACCTCAATCGCAAAGTCCGCTTCGTTATCCTTTAACACGACCGCAGCAATCGCCGTTAATCGGCCTGCTTTGGCTTGAATAACCAGTTTTTCTAATAGCTCGACCAAACGTGTATTGGGTCGCTTCATGCCAACTACTTCACCCATGGCACTTTCTCTCTCTTATCATTTAAAGTTGTTTAAGGTTTAAGCTATTTCACACTTGCCTTATCTTGGGCCTGTGCTACTCAGTGCAGTCATCTTACCAGACTTTTTTTTGCAGAGGCTAGCCTCGGTACGCTTTTTACACAAAAAAACGGCAGAGTCGTAACGCTACGACAGTTTTGCAATTTTTGTAGAAAGCTTTATTTATCAGTAGGATAAAGCTTAGTAATCAGTTTTAGCACGGCCTGTAAAGGTTGTTGGCTGTAAGCGCTGTCTTTACTCGTGGAGGCAAGCCATTCCCCTGCGAGTCTTTGCAGGTTGATTTCATAGACTGTCAGCAGATCTGCCAGCAGGGTTTTTTGGCTGGAAAAATGGAATTGTCCTTGCGCATAACCTTGTTCAAAGGCCTGTTGACTTGCTTCTTGTTCTAGGTTTTTGCAAGCATGTTGGTAGATTTGATAATCCAATGTTGCATCATCTATTGGGGCGCCTTCTACTGCAGAATTCAAAGCTCTCTCCTTCATTAAAAACAACCATTGTGGCCGAAGCGATTGTTGTGGGTCAATGCGCAATATTATTATGCATAAAGGCTTTTAGGTGCCTGATGTTGCCGCTATTCGCTTTCGGTCGATTTTTTAATCGGGTGACAGGCTACAAGCAGTTCTTTACACTTTGCGGTTTCACTTATTTATTAGAGATGTTACGTCATGGGCTATGGATTGCCAGAAGTCATAGATGATCTAGATCGGCTATTTATCAATGAACAGGTGGTGATATTACCAGAGAGATTTTATCTTCCAGGTTTTTGGGTAGTTTTTGTAGCGTTAGCCAGACAAAAGCAGATTCCTCATGAAAAGGTAGCGTTGCCTTCAAGTGTGAGTGGTTATGCGGGGGCTATTGGTCTTTTTACAGCGTTAGGTGCTTTAAAAGATGATTATCCTCATCGTAGAAAAAACCAAGGTAAAAACTACGGTTGTTTAATTAATCTCGATAATCCCGTTTTAACCAATAGCGCGGTTGCACAAATAAATGGTTGTATTCGAGCCAATGTGGATCATCCAGATAGTCGAGGTATTGCTGATTTGTGTGAAGTAGTTGGCGAATTATTGGACAACGTCTGGTCGCATGGTAAGTCAACTGGCTATTCGATGGCGCAGGTCTACCAGTCAGAGACTAAAAAAGAAATTATGTTCGCTGTGGCAGATAAAGGTATTGGTTTCAAAGACGAAGTAAACAAACAAAATTTAGGGTTCAAGTTTAAAACTGATCGGCAATCTATTGAGTGGTGTATTCAAAAAGGTAATTCTTCAAAACTAAATATAGTGGTTGATCCCTGGGCGCAGTCATTGCCGGATGATGCGCTGCATAACCCATATGGCCAAAATGTTAGTACGATTAGCCTTGCTCCAAATCATCATCAAGGCTTAGGGCTTTATAAACTAGTTGAATTGGTTAAGCGTTTTAAGGGGCAATTACACTTGGTTACTGGTAATTGTATGCTGCAAATAGAAAATAATGGGAACTTGACATATAGTGAGTTGAGCAATAGTTGGCAAGGTGTCGCAATATCTTGTTCATTTAATCAGTTAAGTTTATATAATCCCCCTATCGATGATAATGAACTAGTTAGCCTAATGCATCGTTTACGTGAAGGAGGTCGAACATGAATACGCAAAAAATTACTTTCGGCTCGACCGATCTTGCATCACGATCTTTAGCTGCTCTAAAGCGCATTGAAGTTGAAGCATTTTTACAGAGAGGCTGTCACATAATCGCAGATTTTCGTGCTGTGCAATCTATTTCTGGCTCTTATGCGGATGAATTTTTTGGTGTGCTTGCACAAAAACTCGGTGCGGAAAAATTTATTGAGCAGATTCGGCTTGTGAATATTCAAGAGCATTGTCTGCGTGTTGTGGCCGAGTGCATCCACATCCGGACTAAGCCAAGTCAAGCAGCTTAGTGGGAGCATGATTGTTTCTGCTAAAACTTACTTTTATGCAAACGATCTTGCCTGCTGCTGCCTTCGGAATCACCAATGGCTTGATCCAAGGATTTTTGATGATCTTGCATTAGTTCGCGCGCCATTTTAGCGTCGTCCATGAGTTGCGGGATTTGACTAACCGGTACAGTGGTGAGGGATAGGCCGCTTGCAACATCTGCCGCAGATTTTTCTTTGTCTTGTGTTTTCTCTTTGCTCGATTCTGGTGTCGAAAATCCTAGCGTGTTAGCTATGGTGTTTTTAGGCAAAGATTGAATGATGTTGGCTTGTGGGTCGGTGTGTATTTCATTGTAGGTAGTCGGTGGAGGGGGAGGCTCGCTGGTGAATTGCCAGACGCCGTTTTTATCTTGCCATTTATAAAAAGTATTGCCTCGTGTGGCAGGAGCGACTGATGTATGCGAGGGTTCAGTGTTAGTTGTGGCTGGGCTAGGAATGCCGTTGCGGACCATGGCAATCATTTGTGTTAACGAAGGCACGCCGAGTTTTTGTAAAGTTAATAACGGTCGGCCATCTGGACCTTTCAGTAAAAAAGGGCCAGCCAATGCCATAAAGACCATGAATATCATTAATTTTATAAACAGCTTCATGTGCTTTCTCGCGGCATCATAGAATAGATGACAGTAGTATAGCCAAGTCAGTAAGATAGGGTCGTTTTCGATAGATGCCGGGCGAGTCCTATTCTGAAATAAGCGGGAGTGAATTAAAATGCCATCTTTTGATGTAGTCTCTGAAGTCGATGCCCATGAGCTGACCAATGTTGTTGATCAAGCCAATCGTGAATTGACGAATCGATTTGATTTTAAAGGTATTGAAGCCAGCTTTACCGAAGAAGACAAAACCATTGTGCTGCAAGCACCTGCTGAATTTCAATTACAACAGATGCGGGATATTTTGACGAATAAGTTAATTAAGCGCAGTTTGGATGTGAGTATTTTGGATGAGCAAGAACCCGAGGTCAATTTAAGTAAGGCCAAGCAAGTCTGCAAAATTAAACAAGGCTTAGAAAAAGAAGCCGCTAAAAAACTGGTTGCGCATATTAAAAATACCAAGCTTAAAGTGCAGGCGGCAATTAATGGCGACAAAGTGCGGATCACTGGCGCTAAACGGGATGATTTACAAGCCGTGATTGCGCAGCTTAAACAGTTGGAGTTCGAACAGCCGCTGCAATTTAATAATTTTAGAGATTGAGGTGAAGGGTGGTTGGGCATTGGAGCCAATATGGTTAGGTTTATAGAATGCGCTTTAACTGCTCTATTTCTTGACCTTTAGCCAGAAAAAACACATCAGCACCGCGATGGGAAAATAAGCCAACTTCAACAACGCCAGTCCAGCTTTTAAGACGGGTCTCCATCGCTAGTGGTTGACTGAGATCCAGGTCGTGAATGTCGAGGATCAAATTGCCGTTGTCGGTGACAAAACCTTGTCGGTAAGCCGGGTTGCCACCCAGCTTGACGATTTGCCGCGCGATCAAACTGCGGGCCATCGGAATGACTTCGAGAGGCAACGGAAACTTACCCAGACGTGATACTTTTTTACTGGCGTCAGCGATGCCAATAAATTGTGCAGCGATGGACGCAATGATTTTTTCTTGGGTAAGTGCGCCACCACCGCCTTTGATCATATTCAGGTGCGCGTCAACCTCATCAGCGCCATCAATATAAAATGGCAGCTTGATGACGTCATTGAGTTCGATGATCGGGATATGATGTTGCTTTAACAAGTCGCGGCTGGCTTTGGAGCTGGGTATGGCACCTTTAATATCGAGCTCTGCTTTGGCTAAGTATTCGATAAAATATTTGACGGTTGATCCAGTACCGATTCCCAGCACACTTTGATTGTCGAGTTGACTACTTAAGAATTTGAGCGCCGCCTTGGCTGCGGCGGCTTTTTCTTGTTCTTGCTGGCTGGATGTTGACATAATGGGGTCTTTGCGTCCTTCCTGATATGAACTCGAGAATAATAATGGATGATCAACTGATTGCAAGTTATGTTAAACGTATTTTGTCTGCCCGTGTGTATGACGTGGCGATTGAAACCCCTTTGCAGTTGGCGCGTAAACTAACGGCGCGTTTGCATAATCAAATTTATATTAAACGTGAAGACCAGCAGCCGGTATTTTCTTTTAAGCTGCGTGGTGCTTACAACAAGCTCATTCATTTAACGGCAGCAGAGCGTGCCAGAGGCGTTATTACGGCTTCAGCGGGTAATCACGCGCAAGGGCTCGCGTATTCTTGTCAAAAGCTGGGGGTGACAGCGGTTATTGTCATGCCACGCACCACGCCGCTGATTAAAGTTGAAGCAGTACAAAGTTGGGATGCGGACGTGATTTTATTTGGTGACACGTTTGCGGAAGCCTATTCACATTCCCAACAGATCGCTGCTGAGCGTCAATTGGTGTATGTGCATCCGTACGATGATCCCGACACCATTGCTGGCCAAGGCACCATTGCGCGTGAAATTTTGCAGCAGCACCCTGACGCCATTGAGGCGATTTTTGTGCCGGTGGGCGGTGGCGGAATGATTGCGGGCATCAGTGCTTATGTAAAATATTTGCGTCCAGAAATTCGGGTTATCGGTGTGGAAGCAGAAGATTCTGCTTGTTTAAAAAGTGCGTTGGCAGCCGGTTATCGGGTGATCTTGCCTGAAGTGGGTTTGTTTGCTGATGGTGTCGCCGTGGCGCAAATTGGTGAACATACCTTTGAGTTAGCTAAGCAGTGTGTTGATGAAGTGATCACGGTGAAAACCGATGAAATTTGTTCCGCCGTCAAAGATATGTTTGATGATACCCGCGTTGTGTTTGAGCCAGCTGGCGCATTGGCGTTGGCGGGTTTGAAAAAATATGTGCAAGCGCATCAGTTGCAAGGTAAAACCCTGGTGGTGATGGGCTGCGGTGCGAATGTGAATTTTGATCGCTTGCGTTATATCGCTGAGCGTGCGGAAATTGGTGAAAAAAAAGAAGCCGTGCTGGCGGTGGAAATTGCCGAACAACCGGGCAGTTTCTTGGCTTTCTGCCAGCAGTTGCAGGCCTATAACATTACAGAATTTAATTATCGTTATGCGCCTAGCCTCAGAAATGATTGTGCGCAGGTGTTTGTTGGTCTTGCCATGCCGGATCGCTTGCGTTATTTGCCGTCCCTCATTCGGCGCTTGCAGGGGCATGTGGTATCAGTGCTGGATTTGTCAGAAAACGATATGGCGATTTCACATGTGCGGTATATGGTCGGTGGTCGCGTGAATGCTTTGCCGGATGAGAAATTATTTCGTTTCCAGTTCCCGGAGCGTCCAGGGGCCTTGCTAAATTTTTTACGGAGTATGGGTTCGCGCTGGAATATCAGTCTGTTTCACTACCGCAATCATGGCGCGGCATTTGGTCAGGTGTTAGTGGGTTTGCAGGTGCCAGATGTCGAACAAAATGACATGTTGGCTTGTTTTCAAGCCTTGGGTTATCCCTTTTGGCCGGAAACCGATAATCCGGCATATCAGTTATTTTTAAAGTGAAAAAATCTGGGTTTTTATTGTGAATGTGTTTAGAATGCCGCCGCTTATTAAAAGTATCGCTACGGTTTTATTTTTTGGCGGTTACATTTTGAAAAAAAAATCGACAAAATAAGCTGCTGAGTGAGAGAGATCAATAAGCATTTTATTCTATTCTTGTGTTATCCCTCGGAATTGTTAGTTGATTCCTTTTTTGTTAAGTGCAGTCATTTTTAGTAAGGGTGTCATTATGTTTCAACGTCGTAAACCTGATCTGGTGATTATATTGGCAATTGTGGTGGGGGTCAGTATTTTGGTCAGTAATGCTACTGTGGGCCAAGCGCATCCAGAAGCTGTTGCGCAGAGTTATTTAGTGCGCTGATTTTTGTAACTTGATGGTTGATGTTTCAAAGATGGTTGATGTTTTAAAAGTGCCGTACGCCAGTTTCCGTAATAACGCCGTGCATCGGTCGATCCCATTTTTCAGTAGTAAATGTTTCGCAAACTTGCCAGCTATAGGCTAAGCCAAAGCACCGATGAGTGGGTACCTTGGCGAGTGTTCGATCATAAAAGCCGCCGCCCATGCCTAATCGATAACCTCTCGAGTTGAAAGCGACCAGTGGGCAGATTATTAAATCCATTCTGCAAGCAGGTATGCGCATTGCGCTTGATTGGGGTTCGAGAATGCCAAAACGATTCAAGCTAAATCGTGTATGGGTTGTTATGCATGCGAAGGCCAGTTTGTTTAGATTGAGTGGTGCCAATACGGGTAGGTAGATTTTTTTTCCTAGTCGCCAGGCGTGTTGTGCAATGGGGCGTGGATCGAGTTCGCCTTGTTGTGGCCAGTAGATGGCAATGTGCTGGCTACGGATAAAAGTTAAATGGCGTAACAGATGCCGACAGGATTGCTCAGCGGCTTGTTGTTGTAGATTAAGTGGATAATGGCGGCGTTTTTGAAGAAAGTGTCGTCTTAAAGCGGAAGAGTCGAATCCAGGTGTTAATTCTATCGTGGTGTTGGTGCTGTTAATGGCGGGTACTCATGTCGTGGCAAGCTGGTGACCATATAAATCAAGCTGGTGACGATATAAATATAGAGCCTCCCAAAATGGCGCTCTCTGATTGTGCCCTTGAACCCAAGCGTTCAAGGTGGCGGTCTCTGAGAAGCTTTGGGCTTTCCGCCTGAGCGGACGTGCACGCCTGCCTCTACTTGAAACCTCCGGAGTTAGTGCATCGGCTCAGGGTCTTAATCAGATTTACGCGCATTCTAGGAGGTTGATCTGAAGTATAACGAAAAACCCAGTGACCGCATCAAGTTTATGAAACCGTTTCTTCTTTTTGTTGCTGAGTCAGTTGCTGTTGTATTAATTCGTGAGCAATATTGAGGGCAGCCATCACGGCAATCCGATCCAGTCCTACACTACGGCTGCCAGCGCGAATGCGTTGCATTTTTTCATTAACATAACGAGCTGAGGTCAGTAATTGTTCTTCTTGGCCCTCTGGGCAACCCACTGGGTAATCTTTGCCCATGATGCTGACATGAATAGTTTTGCTCGGTTGAGACATAGCAGATTCCTTGCGGTATGTGCGATAATTCGCGGCTAATCTGACTTGTAAAGATGCTGCATTCTAATACAGAAATACCTGCAAACAGAAGTGCCTGTAACTGTAAACAAAAGTACCAGTAATTCCAGTAGCTACAGGACACCCAGCCAGTGGTGTTCGCTGCTGAAATATATAAGGATAAACCTTGTGAGTGATGCCGCCGAGCAGTTGTTTGATGATGTCAGTGCGCTTATTGATTTAAACCAATGTGGTGAGTCGGCCAGCTTTTTACACGGGCGTTGGGTGGGCACTTTGTGTCCGCAAGCGCTGGATGATGTCGCGCGTCAAGCCTTGTTGGAAGAGCCGCTTTGGCAGAGCTTGACGGACACAGAAGATCATCAATTGCTACGACAGTTGGTGGATTGGACCTTCGTGGGCTTAGCGGATCCTTTGTTGAGCTTTCAATTGCTCTTGCCGGGTTTGGATTTACCGATAGCGGTGCGTGCTGAAGCATTGGTGCAGTGGATGGATGGTTTTCTCCAAGGCTTAGGGGAGTCGGGTATTCGTGAGCGGGATATGAATGCCGAAGCGCGAGAACTGTTAAAAGATTTTTTGGAGATTTCCGAGCTCGATACGGATCTGCAAGACGATAATGAAAACGATGAAAAAAATCTATTTGAGTTGGTGGAGTATTGTCGGGTTGCGGTCTTGAGTCTGTATGAAGAGTTTGCCCCGCGTCGTCAGGCCCTCGCCATTGATGTGCAGCATTAGGACTTTTATGAATATCCAACAAAAATTGCCGCAATCGTGTTTACAAGATCAATGTCAACAACGTCGCCAGCAGTTGCTGGCCAGTATGGATAATAACAGCGTGGCGATTTTGCCTGCGGCCAGTGAGGTGTTTCGTAATCGCGACACCCATTATCCCTTTCGGCAGCACAGCAGTTTTTATTATCTCACCGGCTTAACAGAGCCAGATGCGCTTTTAGTGTTCATTAAAACGCTGGCAATTACACGCGTCATTGTATTTTGTGCCGCGCAAGATGCGACCAAGGCACGGTGGGAAGGTCCGATATTGGGGCCAGAAAATGCGCCTGCAACATTGGCGGTAGATGAAGCTTATGCCTTGGCTGATATCGATCAAAAATTGCCGGAATTATTAGAGAATAAAGCAACGTTATATGTGGACCTTGGTCAGCAAAGTGCTTTTGATCAACGCTGTTTGGCCTGGGTGAGTCGCGTGAGGTTAAAAGTGCGCAGCGGTGTGCGGGCGCCTGAAGTGATTCGAGCGTTGCATCCGTTGATTGATGAACTGCGGCTGATTAAATCCGCCTTTGAAATTGAGCAGATGCAGAAGTCTGCAGATATTGCGGTGGCGGCCCATCAGCGGGCGATGCGCGTCTGCCAGCCGGGTATGATGGAATATCAACTTGAAGCTGAGTTGTTGCATGAATTTCAAATGCGGGGCGCTCGTGTTCCGGCCTATCCCAGTATTGTTGGCGGCGGTGCTAATGCTTGCGTGTTGCATTACATCAATAATGACCAGGTGTTAAAGGACGGTGATCTGCTGCTCATTGATGCCGGCGCCGAATGGCATTGTTATGCTTCCGATATTACGCGTACCTTTCCCGTCAATGGTCGATTCAGCGAGCCGCAACGCGTTTTATATGAGTGTGTCCTGCAAGCGCAGTTGGCAGTCATTGCCATGGTGAAGCCAGGGGTGATCTGGGATGATCTGCATCAGTGTGCGCTGCGCCATTTAATCGCTGGGTTGTTGCAGTTGGGTTTGCTGAAAGGTGATGTTGACACTTGTCTGCAGGATCAAAGCTACAAACGGTTTTATATGCACAATACAGGGCATTGGTTGGGGTTGGATGTGCATGATGTCGGTGCTTATAAATTACCCGATGCACAAGGTCAGTTGCAATGGCGGACTTTACAAGCCGGTATGGTGCTGACTGTTGAACCGGGTTTGTATATTGCGCCAGAAGAAATGGAGGTTGATCCGCAATATCGTGGTATGGGTATTCGCATTGAAGATGATGTGTTGGTAACTGACACTGGCTGCCGCGTGTTAACGGAAGCAGCGCCAAAATCTGTCGCGGCGATTGAAGCATTAATGGCCAGTGCACGTGTTGCTCACTGATCATAAAGTTGCGAACTACGATATCGTCATCAGCGGTGCCGGTATGGTCGGTGCACTTCAAGCCTTGATGTTGGCGCGGTTGAATGGCGGTCTGCGTATCTTGGTGATAGAGCAGGGTGATTTGCCGTTTGGTGTGGTGAATTCTTCTGCGCAAATCAGCGTGCAGCGCAGTTTTGATGGTCGGCGTTTGGCGCTGTCTCGTGGCACCCTGGCGGTTTTGCAGCAACTTAATTTGTGGTCTGCATTGATGCCGAATGCGGTTGCCATTACTGACATTCAAGTGTGGTCACCGGGTAAGTTGGGTCGTGCATTATTGTCGGCCAGCGAGCAGGGTATTGATGCGCTCGGTTATGGTGTCACGGCTGCTGATTTGGGCGCGGTTTTAATGACAGCGGCGCACGCTGAATCTTCGATTGATTGGCTCGATCAAACGCAAATTACTCAGTTGCAACCGCTCACGTCAGGCTGGCGGGTACAGGTGAGGGCTCAGCAAAATACAGTAACCATCATCGACACGGCTTTGCTGATTATTGCCGAAGGCGCGGATTCGCTGACGCGTGCACGGTTAGGAATTACGCATCGGCATTATGATTATCAACAAACTGCGTGCGTGGCCGTAGTGGCCGTGCAGCATGTCGCTGCTGGTTTCGCTTATGAAGCTATGTTGGATCAGGGTTCGTTAGCATTATTACCGATTTCGTTGGATCGCATGGCGATGATTTGGGTATTGCCGACCGAGCAAATGCAGCGGTACCGTGACAGTGATGACGCAACACGCTTGGCGGCGGTGCAGCAGGTATTGGGTCGGCGTTTAACGCTACAGGGTTTTGTGAATGCGGCTGCGTATTATCCTTTAATTGATCAGCATGCCACTGAGCAAATTCGCCCGCACGCGGTGGTGCTGGGTAATGCTGCGCATACTTTACATCCGATTGCGGGCCAAGGCTTTAATCTGGCAGTGCGCGATCTGGTAGCACTCACCGAGTTAACGCGGTTAAGTTTGGCGGCGGGCAGATCGCTGGGTGAATTATCGGCGCTGCAAATTTATGCCGCGCAGCGCGCCGCTGATCAAGCGCGAATTCATGCGTTTTGTCATGGCGTGGTAGGTGGTTTTCGAGGAGATTGGCCAGGCCTGGATCATTTGCGGCGTTTGGCTTTATTGCTGCTGGATGTGAGTCCGGTGCTTAAAGTGGGTTTGGCGCAACGCGTATTGGCGCCACGACCCGCCCATATTCAAACCGAAATTCAGCACGCTTGGCAGCAAAATGGGCGACCCGCATCGTCGGTAACTTTATCGATAGCAGCGTCGTTCGCCGCTTTAGTGCCGCTTGATCCGGTATTGTCGATCGATACTTCGATGAAGGCACTGTTATGACGCGCGTCGATGTCATCATTCAAGGGGCGGGTATTGTTGGCAGCACCTTGGCTTTGTTGCTCACCAATGCATTACCAGAATGCAAGATATTGCTGCTCGATCATGCGCCCTTGGTTGGTGAGGTGGTTGGTGAGGTGATTGCTGAGGCGGTTACTGAGTCAGTGTCAACAAAGCCGGATACCATAAAAAATCTGGGCCAATGGACCCCGCGTGTCAGTGCTTTGTCGTTAGCAAGCCAAGCCATTTTAACCGCCATTGATGCATGGCCGAGTGCCGCGCGTTTAGCGCCGTATCAACGCATGCGCGTCACCCCCTTTACGGCCACGGCCGAGCTGGTATTAGAGGCCAGCGATATGTCGGCGCCATATTTGGGTGTCATCGTTGAAAACCAAGGGTTGTTGCAAGCCTTGCATCGGCGGGTGCGGGCGCAGTCGCGTATTCAAGTGCTCACCGGCGTCAGCTTGGATGCGGTGCAGCAAAGTGCGCAGTGGGTGCAGGTGCAATTGGGTGAAGCTGTTTATCAAGCGCAATTGTTGGTGGCTGCTGATGGTGCAAACTCACGAATTGCCGAGCTGGTGGTGTTTGCGCAGCAGCGTATCGATTACCAGCACAGCGCATTGATTACCCATCTGCATACTTCTCATCATCATGATTGGCAGGCGCAACAAATTTTTTTGGAAAATGGGCCGCTGGCCTTTTTGCCGCTCACCACGCGTTGTCTGTTCACACCTGGTTTGGCCGCTCAGGGAAATATTGTCCCTTGTCCGCCAGCTGGAAATGCTGAGCAGTATGTGTCGCTGGTGTGGTCTGGGCCTAACGCCCAGCAACAGGCATTAATGCTGTTGTCTGATGCACAGTTTCTTGCCGAGCTGAATCGTTTAATTCCCGCGAACTTAGGCGCAGCACTTAGCTGTCAAGCTCGCGCCACTTTTCCGCTAGTGCGTCAAAGTGTCAAAACAGTGGTGCAGCATCGCGTGGTGTTGGTAGGGGATGCAGCGCAGCGAATGCATCCCTTGGCTGGTCAAGGTTTGAATATTGGATTATTGGATGCGGCGGTGTTGGTTGCGCACATGAGTAAGTCTGGAGATTTTGGTAATTCCGACTTGGGTAATACTCAGTCTTTGCAAGGTTATCAGCAAGCACGTCAAGCACAAAAGCAGTTGCTGACAGCCGTGATTCATCAGCTTTATCGCCACTATCGTCCACAAACGCCATGGTGGATGCAGTTGGTGCGGCAACAAGGTTTTGAGTGGGCGGCTCAGTCATCGCTATTTAAAATGTTGATGAGCCACATGGCCAATGCACAATCTTTATTGCCGGAAAACTATCAGCCTTATTGGCCGAGCGGTTGTCAGTAAGGGTTTCTGCTGTCATGCATGGCTGTATTCAACGGTTGGTGCGCTGCAATGCTTGGTTAGCAGCAACGATTTCGAGACGCTCAGCCAGCCAGATGTTTATTATCGATTGTCGAGTAACGGCCAGCCTCGCGGCTTCTTGATCAAGAAACGTGATCATCTATTGTCGGAAAGTCAACATTGACGCGCTTCTGCGCTTGATTAGGGCGTTGAGCGCTATTTAGGTCAAGATTTTCTAATAGATCTTGATCGTTATCGTCAAATTTTTTGTCGAACGCCTCAGCTTTCATACAGCGCTACCTCAGATTGTCTAGCTCTTCTAACTGAGATGATACGTATTCTATCTTCTGAAACCTATCCAGCCAATTGTCATAATTCGTGTTGTCAGTATGGCAGCATCATTTTCTTTGATAAGCGGTTGCGTCGGTTAACCAGAAGCGTATGATCGGACTCTACCTTGTATATTGAAGCTGCTGGCGTGAGTTTATTTGGCCATGAGTTCTTTTGGCTGTAATTTCTTTTTTGGGTCGGAAAATGACTGCCTGATAGGTCAGCGCTAAGGCAAGCGCAAGGATGTCTAAATTAAAGACGATACATTTAAGGATGAGCTGCTGTGACTACACCGATACGCGATATTAGAAAGCTGATCAACGCGAGTGCAAAGGGTGTCTCTTCACTCTGGCATACATTGACCCGCTTGGATCGCGTCTTTTCTAATGGTGCGAGTGACGCTTGGTTGGTTAAAGCGTTATTAAGAAATAACCGTGATGCTGGTGCCTGTAAAGGCGCTGTAAAAGATTTAGCTGAGTTATCCCATCGACGTAAAACCATCCTGCTGCTCACCAAAAAACTAGATGCTGGTTTTATGCTGCGTGGTGAAGCGCATGGTGCCAATACCAATCTGCGAGCAAACTCACTCGAAAATCAGCAGATACTGCATATTATTTTGGATGAGAGCAGTGCTTACATGCAGTGTGTCGAACGCTTTTTGGGACGTTATGATGCACCAACTTTGGCGGCAGCGCGGCGTATGCATCATGATTTTGATGAAGTGCTCGCGGCGTTTCGGGTTGATAATATGATGGGCACGCCGAACATAGCTGCTTTTAAACGTTTCGTGCTTGAAGCGATGGAGCGCCACAATCGATTGCTGGCGAACAGTTATCGAACTTTTGCGTTAGCCCCTTTAGCGATAAACGAAATGGTTGAGAGTGCAGGCATTCGTGATGTTGGATCTGCTGGTGTTCAGTTGACGGTTGCTGCGCCAAGTGAAGATGTGCTGAGAGTTGATGCAGTGTCCACAGTTGGTGGTGTCGGTGCACCTCGGGGAATGCCCGCCAGCGTGTTGTACATCGAAGATAATTTGGAGAGCTTGCGGTTAATGCGTTTGGTTTTGGCCAAACGCGCAGATTTACAATTAATTGAAGCGGAGACTTCACAAGCTGGCCTGCAAAAAGCCAGTGCGAGAAAGCCTGCGCTGATTTTACTGGACGTGGGTCTGCCCGATCTGAATGGTTATGACACCTTGTTAGCCCTGCGTGCCTCACCCGATACAGCCAATATTCCCGTTATCGGAATTTCCGCACATCCGCCTAAAAATATTGGTTGTGGTCCCAATGTGGTGTTTGATCACTACATTACCAAACCCTTTGATATTGCGCATTTGATGACAACGATGGATAGTGCCTTAAAGCGTAATGTGCTGAATTGATGAAAGGAAATATATGGCCGTAAAAAAAACGCGTCGTCGGCCACCTGCGATTAAATTACTGGCACATGCAATGTTCACTACAAAAAGTTCAACAGTCGTTGGTTCCGAACCAGTAGAAACTCCTATGAAAGACAACATTTTTCCCATTGTGGGCATTGGCGCGTCTGCGGGTGGTCTCGCGGCATTTGAAGTTTTTTTCTCGGCAATACCCGTGGATGTTGAGCCAGATATGGCGTTTGTGGTGGTGCAGCATCTGGCGCCTGAACACAAAAGCTTATTGGCGGAATTAATGCGGAAATATACGCGGATGCCGGTGTATGAAGTGGAGGACGGTATGCGGATTCAGCGCAACTGCGTCTACATCATTCCGCCGAATTTTGATATGAGTTTAACGCAGGGCACTTTGCAACTGATTGAGTATTTGTTGCCGCGTGGTCAGCGCTTACCGATAGACTTTTTTTTCCGTTCGTTAGCGCAGGATCAGCGCGAGCAAGCCATTGTCATTGTTTTATCGGGTAGTGGGAGTGATGGTACTTTAGGCGTGCGTGCCGTTAAAGCCGAAGGCGGCATGGTGATGGTGCAGTCTTTAGAAACGTGTGAGTTTGATGCCATGCCGCGCAGCGTGATTGCCACTGGGTTGGTGGATTATCAATTGCCACCGGAAGCCATGCCGGCGCAACTGCTGCGATATGTGGCTATGGTTAATCGGCCACACACCAGCGAAGTGACGACGGATAACCTTAATCAGGTGGCGTTAAAGAAGATTTTTTTAATGCTGCGCACTCATACCGGGCATGATTTTTCCAACTACAAGCCCAACACCATCAATCGACGCATTGAAAGACGCATGGCGGTACATCAGTTAGAAACGATTGATGCTTACGTCAAATATTTGCAGCACACACCGGCTGAAGTGAATTTGTTATTTGGTGATTTGCTGATTGGCGTCACGCATTTTTTTCGTGATCCGGAAGCGTTTCTTGCACTAGAAACCCAAGTGATTCCTCAACTGTTTGCTAACAAAACTGTCGGCAGTGTGATACGAGTATGGTCAGTGGGTTGTTCGACCGGCGAGGAAGCGTATTCCATTGCGATTTTATTGCAGGAATATAGTGAAAAAATAAAGCAAAGTTATGCGTTGCAAGTGTTCGCCACTGATATCGATGGCCGCGCGATTGCAGCTGCTCGTGCAGGCATCTATTCGGCAACGATTGCCCTAGATGTTACCCCAGAGCGTCTGGCGCGATTTTTCAGCGTCGAAGACGATGGTCGTCAGTATCGAATTAAAAAAGTGATTCGAGATATGTTGGTATTTTCTGAGCAGGACGTGATTAAAGATCCGCCCTTCTCTAAGCTTGATTTAATTAGCTGTCGTAATTTGCTGATTTATTTAAATGCCGGTTTGCAAAAAAAACTGATGCCCTTATTTCACTATGCTTTAAATCCGCAAGGCTTGTTATTTTTGGGCGCGTCAGAAGGGACGGGGGAGTTCAGTGATTTGTTTGCGGTGCTGGATCGCAAAGCCAAACTGTACCAGCGTAAAACGGCAACCTATGGCATGCAGCGGTTGTTCTTGCATCAAGGTAGCCCAATGACAGGGCGGCTTAATATTCCTCAGCCGTTAGAAAGGCCGACCACGCTAGCGGCTTTGCCACACAAAAAAAATGTTAAAGCCAGTTTGCGGGAATTGGTCGAGCAGGCTTTGTTGCAGCAGCTAGCACCGGTAGCAGTATTGGTGAATGCTGCTGGTGATGTTGTCTATGTACATGGTCGCAGTGGTCTGTTTTTAGAACCCATGATGGGTGAATCGGCGATTAATAATATTTTAAAAATGGCGCGTGAAGGTTTACGGCCAGGTCTGTACACCGCATTACAAAGAGCGGTATCGACTCAACTCACACAATACAGCCGGGGCTTGAATGTTAAGACCAATGGCCACTTTACGCGGGTGAATGTTGGTGTTCATCCTATGTGTGCTGATTTGCCGTCGCCGCAAGTGTCGCTGTATTTGGTGATGTTAGAACAAGATGGGGCGTTGCAGGCGGCAACGGCGGAAGCCACAGAAATCGAGCTGATTACGGATGATCATTTTACAAAAAACGATCTCACTGAAAAAAATCCCACAGAAGGCAATCCCGCAGAAGTTAATCCTACAGAAAACGCGTTGGTAGAGACCTCACTTGACAAGCTGCCGGCCAAACCGCTTGCCGAAGGTGCGGGCGCAGCAGTGAACAGATCGCCCGGCGAACTGGCATTGCAAACGCAAATTCTGGCACTTAAGCAGGAGATGCGCGCCAAGGATGAATACCTACAATCCGCGCAAGAGGAATTGGAAAGCTCGAATGAAGAGCTGAAGTCGGCGAATGAAGAAATGCAGTCCGTGAATGAAGAGTTGCAGTCGACCAATGAAGAATTGGAAACGTCCAAAGAAGAATTACAATCCGTGAATGAAGAGTTAGCCACGGTGAATGTCGAGCTGCAAACCAAATTAGCTGACATAACACGCGCCAATAATGATATGAATAATCTGTTAGCCGGCACCGGTATTGCGACGGTGTTTATCGATTTACAATTGCGTATTTTGCGGTTTACGCCATCGGCCGTGCACATTGTGAATTTGATTGCCACGGATATCGGTCGGCCATTGAGTCACTTGGTATCTAATCTGTCGGGTTGTGATTCGCTGATGAGTGATGTGCAGGTGGTATTGCAGAATTTGATTCCCCTAGAACGAGAAGTAAAAACCTATGAAGGCAAATGGTATGCCATGCGGGTACAGCCTTATCGTACGCTGGAGAATGTGATTGAAGGTGCGGTGCTGACGTTTGCGGATATTACCGAATCCATCCGTACTCGCGAAGCGCTGCACCTGGCGCATCAAGAGTTACGCTTGGCGGTGGTGGTGCGGGATGCGTTTGATGCGATTACGGTGCAGGATTTAGACGGTCGTATTTTGGCTTGGAATCCAGCGGCTGTCCGTTTGTATGGCTGGAGCGAAGCCGAAGCCTTATTGCTGAATGCGCAGGCGCGTATTCCGGCGGCTCTGTGTAAGGATGATTTGGCAAAATTGCACCAACTGAGTCGTCAGCAGGTATTGCAACCCTATTGTACGCAGCGCCTCACCAAAGATGGCGTCGCGGTGAAGGTATGGATGATTGCCACTGCTTTATTGAATGAGGCTGGTCAGATATATGCGATTGCGACCACCGAGCGTGCACTTGATTAATGACAAAAACAATATCACGAGTGACGATGAAAAAAATGCGTTGCGTCAGCAAGCCGAAACCAGACTTGCCGAACGTCTTCAGCATGCTCGCCATCTTGAAGCTAGATCATTAGCAGCGTTATCCGCTGGTGAATTATCCGTTGAGGCGTTTCAACGGATGGTGCATGAACTGCATGTGCATCAAATTGAATTGGAAATGCAAAACGAAGAATTACGGCGTACGCAGTTGGTGCTGGATCAAGTGCGTGCGCGTTATTTCGATTTATATGATTTAGCGCCTGTCGGTTATTGCACCGTCACTGACAAAGGCCTCATTCTGGAGGCCAATCTCACTGCTGCCAATTTGTTGCAGTGCAATCGCAGTGTGCTGGTTAAAACCCCGCTGTCGCGTTTTATTTTTAAAGATGATCAGGATATTTATTATTTAACCCTGCAGCGTATTCTGAAAAAACTGGCAACGCCAAGCGAAGATCGGATGCACCCTTTATTACAAGCCTGCGAGTTGCGTCTAAAACCCACAGGCGGCGAATTGGTTTGGGTGCAGCTGATGTTCACGGCAGTGCAACCAGCCGATGAGACAGATGCTACTGCGGGTGAATTGCATGTCTTCCGCTTGATACTGAATGACATTAGTGCGCGAAAACGCAACGAGCAGGTATTGCTCGACAGTGAACAGCAATTGCGATTGGCGTTACGCGGCGGTGATCTGGCGCTTTGGGATTGGAATGCTGTAACTGGCCAGCTACAAGTCAATGAGCGCTGGTTGTCGATGCTGGGTTTAGATGCTTTAACCTGCCCCACGCTGGAGCTTTGGCATTCGTTGGTACATGTCGATGATATGCCGATCCTGGAAGGCTTAATGCGGGATATTATTTTTAATCCCTCTGGTCAAGATTTTCAGGCGGAGATTCGTGCGCGTCATCAAGCTGGGCATTGGGTGTGGCTATTAGATAAAGGCATGGTGGTTGGACGAGATGCGCAGGGCAATCCGCTGCGTATTGTCGGTACGCATATGGATATTACTCAGCAAAAGGAGCATGAGTTAGCATTGATCGCCGCCAAAGAGTTGGCCGAAACCGCGAATAAATCCAAAAGTGATTTCCTGGCTCGCATCAGTCATGAGCTGCGGACACCGCTGAGCGCTATCATTGGTTTTACGCAAGTGATTAACATGAGTGCCGATGAACAACCCATCGGTGCGCATCGTGATGAGTTAAAAACCATCTTGCGTTCCGGTTGGCATTTATCGCGGATTATTGAAGATCTGATTAATTTGTCGCAAATAGAAGCGCAGCAGGTGGTGTTGAACATCGAAACGGTTGATGTTGCTGCCTGTGTAGAAAATTGTTTGGCGTTAATGGAGCCATTAGCCAAAGATGGTCAAGTGCAGCTGAATAATGATGTGCAAGTGGATAAGGCAGTACTGGTGATAGCGGATGTTTTTCGATTGGAGCAGGTGCTGATTAACCTGCTGGCCAATGCCATTAAATATAATCACCAGGGCGGTTGCGTCACTGTGAGCGCCACTTCAGCAGCAGGGTGTCTGCGATTGTGGGTGGTGGATAATGGCCCCGGTATTCAACAAGAACATCTAAGCCAGCTGTTTCAGCCCTTTAGCCGATTGACCGAGCGCGCCTATAAAATTGAAGGCGCCGGTATCGGCTTGTCGGTTGCCAAACAGCTGATGCAATTGATGGGTGGACGTATCGGGGTGGAATCTGTTTATGGTGAAGGCTGCCGGTTTTGGATTGAGTTGCCGGTGGCTGAGAATAGACGAATCGACGTGGGCTTGCCTACGCCGTCTATGCGGGCCGAGCCGCAATCAACCTTGTTGTATATTGAGGACAATACGGATCATATTCGGTTGCTGCAGGCGGTGATCTCGCGATTACCCCACCTGAAATTAGTCACCGCTCAGTCTGCCAGTGTTGGGGTTGATTTCGCCCGCGCATTGCAGCCAGACTTGATCATCTTGGATATCGGTTTGCCAGATCAAGATGGTTATCAGGTTTTGCAGACGTTGCGCAGTGATCCACTGACGCGTGATATTGCCGTGATGGCGTTAAGTGCGGCGGCCAATCCACACGAAATTAAAAAAGGGCTGCAAGCAGGTTTTCAGCATTACCTGACCAAGCCGCTGAATATTTCGTATTTCATCGAGCTGTTAGCGCAATTGTTACCGGTTAAAGCCGTTGGTTGTCGATTTTAGCGAGGTCGCTTAACGTCTATTTAACCAGCCCTTAAAGTGAATACCTACAAATTCATACAAAAGATGCGTGAAAATCCTTGGACGCTGCCGAGCGCTTTGGCAATTCCTGTTTATACTTGTTGAGGGAAAATTCCGGTCGCGGTTTTTTAAGCTATTTTTAGCTTTAGCTTTTTAGGCTATTTTAGTCCTAGTTTTTTTAGGCTTTTTTTAGCTTTAGATAGTGGCGGCGACTTTACGTGGGCAATGGATCTTTTTTTAATAGACTGTTTTTAATGGACCGCTTTAAATAGATAAGGGTTATTGACATGAATGTAAAAAAAATCGCGACAACGGGATTAATGTTAGGGGTCATGGCAATGTCGACGGTAATGTCGACCATGGCGCGAGCTGAAGTGATTGTTGAGCGACCATCGCCACCCGCTATGGTGGCGGATGCGATTTTAATGCGCCCAGTGATGTTGGGTGCTACTTTACTTGGTTCGGCTGTCTATGTAATTGCATTGCCTTTTTCGTTGATGGGTGGCAATGCGGAAGAGGTCGGTCGTAACTTGGTGGTCAAACCTTTCAAAGCGACTTTTATCCGTTGTTTGGGTTGTACCCAACAGCATGATCCGAACGCAGAGTATTATTAAATTTTCTGCAAAAGCACAAGTATTATTCAATTCGTGCTCAGGACTTGTTGTAATTCAAGCACGGACGCTGCTTCAAAAATGGCCGCATCATTGAACCATCGATCCAATGTGGCTGTACGTACACGCGTAAAACAGGTCGCTAAATTGTCACGAAATTTTTGTTGAAGTGATGGAATCCCTTCTGCACGACGACGCTGATGACCCAACGGATACATAACCTCAATTTTTTCAGTCGCAGTGCCATCATTAAAAAATATTTGTATGGCGTTAGCGATGGCGCGTTTGTTGGCATCGAGATAATCGCGACTGTATTGTGGATTTTCTTGAACCTGCATTTTATTGCGCAGTTCATCGATGCGTGGATCCTCCGCAACTTGGTCTTCATAATGATCAGCGGTCAATTCGCCAAAAATTAACGGAATGGCCACCATATATTGCAAACAATGATCGCGATCTGCTGCATTATGCAGCGGACCTTGTTTTGAAATAATACGAATGGCGGATTCGTGAGTAGTTAACTCAATACGTGCGATATCCATTAATCGATTACCGACTTGCGGATAGAGTTGCAGCGCACATTCAACAGCGGTTTGTGCATGAAACTCGGCTGGATAGGCGATTTTGAATAACACATTCTCCATCACATAGCTGCTCAGTGGCTGTGCCAGTGCTATGGATTGCTGCTTAAACAACACCGCTTCAAATCCCCAACGAGGTTCGCTGATGGCGCTGGGATATCCCGGTTCGCCTTTTAAAGTCAACATGGCCAGTTGTACAGCACGGGCACACGCATCGCCTGCGGCCCATGATTTTCGAGAGCCGGTATTAGGTGCATGTCGATATGTGCGTAAAGACTGCCCATCAACAAAAGCTTGGGATAGCGCATCGATCACTTGCGTTTTGCTGCCGCCCAAAATTCGCGTGACAATACCCGTTGAGGCAATTTTTACCAATACGACATGATCCAATCCAACGCGATTAAATGCATGATTCAATGCGAGTACACCTTGAATTTCATGGGCTTTAATCATCCACGTTAATAATTCTCGGATGGTGATAGCCGCTTCACCACGATGTGCATTTTTTTGCGAGACAAAATCGGCAGCCGCTAATATTGCACCCAAATTATCCGATGGATGCCCCCATTCAGCAGCAAGCCAGGTATCGTTAAAGTCTAGCCAGCGTATGCTGCAGCCAATATCAAAAGCGGCTTTCACTGGGTCGAGCCGATAATTCGTGCCCGGTACGCGGACGCCATTGGGCACCTGTGTTTCGGGTACGATGGGACCTAATAATTTTCGACACTCAGGGAATGTTAGTGCCAGCAAGCCACAGCCTATTGTGTCCATCAAGCAATAACGAGCGGTGCGAAAAGCGATTTCTGAGGTAATGGTGAAGTCACAAATATAATCGGCGAGTTGTACCAATAACGTATCGGGTGAAGGGCGTTGATTGGCATCGACTGAGTTATGCATTTTTGGCGTACTCTTTTGGCGTACTCTAATTTGAATTTGGCGCACTCTAATTTAATGTAATTTAATTAGAGTGCGCTAACAAAAAAAATAGTATTTGAACATATTACCGATGGTTTTTCCTAAGATTTTTTGGGTCTAGAGCCGCGATTATATTTGCTAGATTGCCCAGTAGCCTGCAATCAACGTTTTTTATTGGGCATAAAATAATATGTGCTTAATACGTTCATCGTCACTGGGATGGCTGGTGATCAGCTGAGTGAATTTTTTTAAAAGCGCTTGAGGTTTTTCCGCTGAAGTGACGTTGGGTTTTGTGTTGTCAATGGGGATTAGGTTGCTGGCGGTAATGGTTTCTAAACTTCGGTTCTGTTCACAGTTTTTGCTGAATGCAGCTTGTTTCAGTTTTTCTTTAAATTGCGGCGCAATTTTTGCGCTCATGCGGCCAAAAAAATTGGCCAGATAGCGTGTATCGATATTACGCTGTTGCAGTAACGTGATGGCATAGTCATCGGCGGCGCGTTCAAAATGTCGAGAATAAGCCGTGCTCTGTAGAATTAACGGCAAGGCCGATGCAAACCCAGCTGTGCCGCTCAAATCGCCGGTGATGGCGTCCCAAAAAAAAGTCAGCAGCGTTTGTTGTATCAGCATGTGCAGTGAGTGTCGTTCGCGCACATGACCGATTTCATGACCGACGATGCCGTATAACTCTTGCGCATTAGTGACAAAATACAGCAGATCGTCAGTCAGGATGATGCTGCCATCGGGCAATGCTAAAGCGTTGACCCCAAGATCTGAGCGAAAGTGCACGCTAATCGGTAAAGTTTGATTGTGTTGATCCGGCAAAAATTGCTGTTCGATGGTGGTGCGCACGGTATTTTGGATGGAAGTACATAATGCGCTGGGTTTGCCGATTTGATCGAGTGCGGTGGCGCTGATTTTTTTGCTGAAAGCATCTAAGTAGTGAGTGGGTGTGATGGCCATGGTTGCGTAGGTCATCAAAGGGATGGTCCATTTCACGGTGGCGTACAAGGCTAAAGCAAAAATTCCGATCAACAAAAGCCAATAGCCTCGAAGATGTTGGCCTCGATGCAAATACCGTTCTATCGCATCCGTTTGTAGTTGATCGAGCCAGGCTTGCGGCGGATGTGAAATAACGAGTTGTGTCTGATCCTCAGTAAATGTGATGCATAAACGCGGCGCATGCCATTCACAAATGCGTTTGTCTTGCAGGTCGACCTGTTTGCGTTGCTGTGCATAGTGAATGGTGAGGTATTCTGAACTTAACTCAACCTCGGCTGGATGCGCTGTGAGTGATTGACCATCAAAATACTGTGCGGAAATGGGCATTAGATCCCCATATCAAGACCGGATAAATCGGATAAGGTATCACCCATGGCATTTGTGTCTTGATAATTTTGCGCTTGGATTAATAAGTTGTTCAAATCACCCGAAAAGGATTTATTTTCCGTCCAAAATCTTTGTGTGCGAATTTTTGCTAAGGGTGCCAACAAACCCAAGCTAAAAAGTACCATTAAAAAATTCACCAAGCTTAACTGAATCAGTTTTCTTGTTGAGGCATGACTATAAACTTGTAGATTGCCAATTTGCAGCGCATTCCAAGTCCAGTTGGTGGACTGGACTTTTAAATAGGGTATGGTAATAAAAAATAAAAACACTATTCCAACTAAGCAAGCGTTGAAAAAGACGGCTTGATGAGCAGACCACAGGTCATAAAACCATAGCTCCCAACCATGGTATACGTAATTGTTCACTTGGTTCTGGTGTAGTGCTTGGCGGTCAAACATTGTTACACCCAACGACACCGGAATAAAGGTCAGAATGGAACATAAAATCAAACCATAGCATTTCAAATAAATGGCGTATAACGTCTTCAGATCGCCCGTAAAGCGACACCGAACACCACCAAAATAGGTTCGGTTATAAATGAATTTAGCAAATCGCCATTTAAAATAGGGATAAGCTAAAAATGCCGTGAGGGGTGAAAAAATAAATAACCCAGCACAACAAACAAAGGCTTCTTGATAATTTTTTTTAAATCCAAAGCGTATGCCACGAAAGGTGGAATGAAACCGCCGAAACAGCAAGGCTTGATTCACAAAAAAAGCAATAATAGGTACCAGAAGAATGTTAGGAAATACACCCATGATGAAACGCTGTAACTCATTGTCAGCAGGAATTAGTTCGAAGGCAAAGAATATCGAATACCAAAGAATAATGGCTGAAAAAATGCCAATAAACATGCTTTTGGGTTTGGCTGTAAAACTGAAGCTGCTGTCTGCTAACTGCGTATGTTGATAGTAATAGCGTTTTTTGCGCAGCAACGTCCAGGGCAGTAATAGCCCAAAGCTAATCAGCAGCAGAAGACTGTTCTCGCACCAGAGTTTGAAGTAACTTTTAAAAGTGCCGGTGAATTTAATGGGGTAATTGATATCGGTCATGGCATTTCACAACTAGATTGAGAGGGAGATTTGGGCTGAAAGCGTCAGTGTAGCAGTGCGGCTACCCTGCTTGGTTAACGAAAGATCCTGTTTTGTTAAGATCTGAAAAGCGATTGATTGTGCGTAGCTTTATAAAATAGCCTTGTAAAATTGAAGTCTGAGCGCAATAATGCAAGGATGATTCAGCGTGAATGCCTAAATTTAGTCCAAAACCGTCTTCAGCAATTTGATAGCGTTGCCTTGTTGGGGCCTCGCCAAGTCGGTAAAACTACCCTGGCTCGTGAAATTACGGACAGTTTTGTCGGTACTGTCGGTGATCATAAAGCAGCTCGTTATCTCGACCTTGAAAGCCCGCAAGATCGTCGTCAGTTAGATGATCCAGAAGCGTATTTTTCCGTTTATGCGGATCGTTTGATTGTTCTTGATGAAGTCCAGCGTATGCCGGAAATTTTCCAAGTGCTACGTGGGCAAATTGATGCCAGACGTCGCCTGCATAGTGTTGGCGGTAAGTTTTTAATTCTCGGTTCAGCATCCAGAGATTTATTGCGACAATCATCAGAAAGTTTGGCGGGGCGTATCAGTTTTGTTGAATTGAGTGGTTTTAATTTACGTGAAGTGGTGGCGAGTGAAGCGGATAGATCCAGCGAAGCAGTGCGAGCGCTGAGCGATTCACTGTGGTTAAAAGGTGGTTTTCCGCAAAGTTATTTGCGTACCAATGAGCATGACAGCTTGCAATGGCGTCATGATTTTATTCAAGCTTATCTCGAACGCGACGTGCCGCAACTAGGTTTGCAAGTAGACGCCGAGCAGCTTGGATTATTCTGGCGTATGCTGGCCAATGATCAAGGCGAACTGTTTAACGCACAACGTTATGCACGCTCGATGGGTGTTAGTGGTCATACCGTAGCGCGTTATCTAGACATTCTTGAAAAACTATTGCTCGTGCGCTGCTTACCCCCTTGGTCCGTGAATACTGGCAAACGTTTGGTAAAATCGCCACGTCCTTTTATTCGCGACAGCGGAATTTTGCATGCACTATTAAATTTGCGCTCAATCGACGCGGTACGCAGTCATGCCGTTTGCGGAAAAAGTTGGGAAGGCTTTGTGATTGAATCGCTGATCGGTGCCAGTGCTGGCAAAGCCCGCCCATATTTTTATCGCACGGCAGCTGGTGCCGAAGTAGATCTGGTATTGGAATTTGCGCCTGGAAAATGTTGGGCCATCGAAATCAAACTCAGTACGTCACCAACGCTGGATCGCGGTTTTCATCTGGCGGCGGATGATCTTAAAGCCGAGCGCCGCATTTTGGTTTATAAAGGGGTTGAAAAATTTCCGATGCGCGGCGGTGTCGAGGTCATGTCGTTGCTGGATGCGATGGTGGAAGTGGGGATGATGGATTCGATTCCGGAAGATTTTTTAAAATAGCGCCACCGAATATCGGCTTATGCGCGTTGCCTCCGATATACTGATAAACAGTTCACATCACAACTGATTGATTGCGTTATGACACCACCACCTGTGCAAGGATCGGCATCGGCATCGGTATCTGCGGCATTATTGCCGCCGCAGCTGTCGCGCTATGCGGTCATTACTCCACAGCAAGCCATCTCTGCGAAAACCGTGCGTCCGCTGCCATCTCCAACCGCATTCATTGATCCTGTCGGTAGCGAACAAGAAGCCAGGCGGCGTTGGCAATTCCATCAACAGCAAAATTCCCTGCTGAGTTATACGCAAAAGCAGGGTGTGTTGCACTACCAAGCCGATCAACAGCTATCGCCATTAGCGAGCTTGCATATTGAAATCTGAATCTGGATTGCGCTTAGCAGTGACGGAGCGCGCTTATCGATCCTCAACGGCGGTGGTGGATTTGTGCGCACGCGTGTCCCCTTTGATGGTGGATGACATCATTGAATATGCGAAGGTTTATGTGCAGCAGGCTGAGCAACAGCAGCTGGATGTTTTGTTAGATTATTTGCCAGCGAGCGAATCCGCTGATGGTGAACCTGGGTTGGCACTGCAATTTTTACAGCAACCGCAGTGGAAGCCAGTGCGTTGGTCTTTGACTGAACCCGATTGGTTACGTCGTCTGCAGCGAGCGTCTCGTCATCAAGAGACATTATTAAAAGTCGCGGGCAAAAATCTTGCGCAGATGCGTATTGTCGATGCCACTGGTGGTCGTGGCTACGATGCCTTGTTGTTAGCAAAAGCGGGCGCTAAGATTACGGTTTGTGAGCGCGATCCACTTATTTTTGCTTTACTGCAAGATGCACAACAACGCGCTGCCCATCATCCGCTATTGGCGCCTTACCTGCACCGGATGCAATGGTTATGTGTAGATTCGGTCGATTATTTACAGCAACTGATGGCGAACCACGAACATCCCGATATGGTGTATTGTGATCCGATGTTTCCAGCCCGCAGCAAAAGTGCTTTAAATCAAAAAAATCTACTGGCATTACAACAGTGGCTCGGTCATGGTGTGGGGGATCAATTAAATCGATTATTAAAGCAATCATTATGTTCGGCTCGGCAACGCGTTATTTTAAAATATGCGGCGCAGCAGCCCTTACCCACAACGGTTAAGGCCGACTTTAGTCATGCTGGCAAAGGGCATCATTGGTATGTATTTTTAACTGCGAATCAAACAAGTGAATCCAGGTGATTTATGACAAGCGTTTCAAATATCAGTATTTCAAAAAACCTAGCACCTACGAACCTAGCACCTACGATCATGGCACCTACGATCAATGATGTCGTCATAGCCGGTGGCACGCACGGCAATGAGCTTACAGGTGTGTATCTATTGCAATATTGGCAGCAGCAGTTGGCGTTAGTGCAGCGGCCAGCATTTGCGACGCGATTATTATTGGCTAATCCACGTGCGGCTGCCAAACGCGTGCGTTATCTCGATAAAGATTTAAATCGATGTTTTGCCCACGAGCTATGGCAAGCGCCAGCGGGCGCTGTATATGAATTACAACGCGCCCAAGAAATTATTGCGCAAATTGGCCTGAAAGCCGAACAGCCGACGGATTTTGTGATTGATCTGCATACGACTACGAGCAACATGGGCGTCAGTTTGATTGTGCATGAGCTCACGCCATTTTATTGTGCTTTAGTGAGTTTCATCATCGCAGAAATTCCCGATGCCAGGGTTTTTCATGAAGACATCCCTTATGACGATAGCCCGTATTTATATTCGATGGGACGCAGTGGAGGGTTGTTAATTGAAATAGGCCCAACCTCGCAAGGATTATTGCGGGCCGATATTTTTCGTAAAACCGAACGGGCTTTATATGCTGCGCTGGATTTTCTACAGCTGTCGCACAGTAGTGCAGATTGGCAACGCTGGATTCCTACGCAGCTCGACGTATTTCGTTTTCTTAAAAAAATTCCGCTACCCAAAAACGCAAATGGCCGTTTGCTCGGTATGGTGCATCCCGCATTACAAGATCGTGACTATCAATTATTAAAAGCGGGTGATCCGCTGTTTGAATTGTTCAGCGGTGAAACTATTGTTTATCAGGGTAGCGATGTTTATCCCGTCTTTATTAATGAAGCAGCTTATTACGATGAGTTATGGGGCTTGAGTGTGCTTGAAAAAATTGGTGTAGTGCCGACAAGATGAGTCGCTTTCCGTTAAGCCAATGGTGGCAAAGCCAACGAATACTACTGGCACCTTGGTTGGTGTTTGCCTGGGCCATTGTACTATTGTATTTTTTTCTGTACGCGGCATTACAGCAGCCATGGTTATCCCACAATGGTTGGGATTCTTATGTATTACAAGCCGCTGCTTGGTGGCATGGAAAAATTGCGCTGGATCATGATTATTCTTACCTTGAGTTAGCCTATTTTAATCAAAATATTTTTGTTAGCTTTCCGCCCGTACCCACCGTGCCGCATTTTTTCTTGTATCCAATTTTTGGGGAAAATACGCCGAATAATTTAATGAACACGGTTTATGCCGTGATTGCTTTTTTGTTGGCGGTTAGGTTGTTACGAGGGATTTATGACTGGTCGCGTCATGCCATTGCTATTTGTGCGGTATTTGGCAGTAATGCTTTAGTATTATCGGTGTGTGGCGGGGTGTGGTTTCAAGCGCAATTGCTGGCGATGCTGCTGACTTTATTGTCTTTTGTTTTATTGTGCAGCGAAAAATTGCGCCCAAGTAGGATTCATTTGAGTCTACTGGCTTTGGCGTTAGCCGTAGGTTGTCGGCCATTAACTCTGGTGTATTTTCCTTTGTTGGCTTTGTTGATAGTGCAACGTACGGGATTGTCCTTATGCCAAGTGGCACCGCGCTTTGTTTGGTTGCCCGCAGCCGTTGGTGGCATTTATGCCATTTATAATTATGTCCGCTTTGATAATCCTTTGGAGTTTGGTCACACCTATTTGCCTGAGTTTCAACAGGCGGTGTTGGGGCAATTTAATTGGCGTTATATTCCGGAAAACTTTCTAAAAAGTTGGCAATTACCTTACTGGACCGAAAAAAATGGGTTATCGTTCCCGCGTTTTAATGGCATGTTATTTTTTTTGGTGAATCCAATTTTTGTTATTTTTGTTTTGAAGTTACCCCAATGGAAAGCACGCTGGACGTTGATTAATGTTGTGTTGCTATTAACCTTGTTGCTCCATGCCCTAGCCACTTTTGCGCATAAAACCATGGGTGGTTGGCAGTTTGGCAATCGCTATTTTGTGGATTTTATTCCAGTACTGCTACTATTTATGCGACTCAATCGCGTTAAAGCCAATTTAATTGATGTCCTGTTATGTGTTTTTGGCGTTGCCATTAATATTTACGGCACGCTATGGTTATTTTTAGAGTGGCCATAACCATAAGAAAGAATTGATGCGTGCTTGTTGATTATTTTATTCCCGTACCCGCTTTTTTAATTGCACGCGTTTTTTGCCATGCCTAAAAAACCCGCCAAAAGCTGTTTTTTAAAATCGAAAAAATTTAATTGAGAAGCTGTTTTATTTCAATAGTCGAAAGGTGAGTCGTGGCAGCAATAATATCCATGCTTACCCCTTGAGCTAAAAGTTCACGAGCGATTTGTCGACGCTCTTCTTGACGGCCTTGTTGTAATCCCTGGCTCAACCCCTGGCTCAACCCCTGGCTCAGCCC
>JANNXD010000030.1:0-19365 GCA_031409375.1 Gammaproteobacteria bacterium
GGGTAAATTATCACAGCATGATTTGCAGATCAGTGCGGATGATCAACGCGTGCAGGCTCAATTAAAAGCACAGGGCGGCGTAAATGTGGATGCGGCCAGTGGCCGTTATCGCGTGTTAACTTCCAGTATGGATGTGCCTAATCTAGGACGCTGGCAGCAACAGCAGCCGAGCGTGTGGTCGCAGCAGGCGGGCGTGCTGAGCCTGGAGCGCAGTTGTTGGCAGCAGCAGACTTCTCGCTTGTGTGCAGCACTTAAAGGTCCGTTGTCTGCGCTGCTGGTGGATGCGCAGTTATTCGCAGTTCCGCTGGCGGTTTTGCAAGCATCGGCTTTACAAAGTTTTTTGCCAAAGGGATTATCTGCTGAACGCTTGGCGGTTGAAGGTCAGGTTAGTGCGGATCTGCATGGCCAATTGCAAAATAAAAATTGGTTGGGGAAAGTCAATGTACAAGTGTCAGCCGGTGCTTTCTTATATCCACTTCCAGAAAAAAATAGCCCTGAAAAAAACAACACAGGTAAAAACAACACAGGTAAAAACACCAAGCGCTATTCATGGCGCAGTGCGCGGTTTCAATTGCAACAAGATGCGCAACAACTTCAAGCAAATGGATCGTGGGATTATCAGCAATACGGTCAGATCAGTGGTCAATGGCGACGCCAAGCCAATGGAGAGTTAGCGGGGCAATTGCAAGCCAACTTTCAACAGCTGCCATTATTGGAACCGTATTTAATCGGTGTGCAAAATCTGAAAGGTCAAGTACAGCTGAATATGCAGGTGGCTGGACGACTGCCTACTCCCACATACACCGGCAATATTCATTGGCAAAATGGTAGCTTAAGGTTGCCTGCGCAAAACTTACAGATTAGTGCGATTGATGCGCGTGGCGAGCTTATTCCGGATCATCAATTGAAACTCGCCGGCATTGCATTTTCTGATCGTGGGCAGGTGCAGTTATCCGGGCAGTTAGCGCTACCGACCACCGTATCACAAAATTTTTACCAAATGCTTTCTGGGCAATTGCGTTTGCAGGGCCAAGATTTTCAAGTCAGCAATACGCGGCGCAATAAAATATGGGCATCGCCCGATTTAACCTTACTGTTGGCGCCACAAAAATTGATTTTGACGGGCTTGATCCAGGTGCCGCAAGCCAACGTGCGCTTAAAAGAGCTGCCTTATGCGGTGGTGCAGGTGTCAAAAGATGTGGTGTTCATGCAAGATGGCCAACCGCAGGTGCGGCAACAACCCGGCTGGCAGCAGTATTTAAGTACCGATGTGAAAATCGTATTGGGTGAGGCGTGCAATTTTCAGGGTTTAGGTTTGCAAGCTGATTTAAGTGGTCAAGTGCAATGGGTATCGATACCTGGTAAACCCGCGCAAGCTTATGGCGAAATCATCATTCCCAAAGGTAGCTATCAAAAATACGGACAGGATTTAACCATACAGCAGGGCATATTACGTTTTCAGGGCGCACCGGATAATCCCGCGCTGAATATCCAAGCGTTGCGACACACGGATTCTGCCGATGTTACTTTAGCGTTGGGTGGCACCTTAAAAATGCCCAGCTCAAAAGTTTATAGTTCACCACCTTTGCCAGACAGCGAAGCCATGGCCTTATTAGTTACCGGCAAACCTTTATCGTCATCCTCAAAGGAAGACAATAACAAAGTTGCTGATGCTGCGTTTTCGTTGGGCGTGAATCGCAGTCAATCTATGGTGAATCGCGTGGCTAAAACCGTCGGTGTTGATACCTTAAAAGTTGAAACGGGTTCGGGTTTAAATAACAGCGCTTTATTAATTGGCAAATATTTAAATCCCAGTCTTTACCTGACTTATGTTCGTGGCCTGTTCGCGCAAACCAGTAGCGTGGGCATGGAATATAAACTCACCCCAAAAGCCACCATCAAAGCACAATCCGGCAACGAAAGCAGTTTGGATGTGTTGTATCGGTTTGAGCGCGATTGAATAGCAAATTTTTTATCAGCGTATTTGCAGAAGGACAGGCGCTTTGTGTCAACACCCAGCTTTATAATAATCGCTGTAAAATTAGTTGAGTGAGCTTGGCATAATCTTCATTAAAGTGATGATCGCCGGGTAGTGATTGCGCATATACAAGGCGAGCATCCAGTTTCGGACAGAGGGAGTCTTCTTCGTCTGTGCCGTAAATACAAAGGGTGTTGGTGGAGGATAGGGTTTGCATTTCGGGGCGAATGGGGATGCCATTTTCATCATCGCTGAGCCAGTTGCCCAGATGAAACTCAAACGCGGCTTTTTCACTTAAGCCCATTAATACGGTTTGGGTGATGAGATGGCGAGAGCGAGGCGGAAGGCGATTAACAACAAACGGCAATACGTCAGCGCCTTGTGAATAACCGATCAGGATGGCGTGGTGGCGTTGCCAATGATGACTGTAATAATTCAGCATACGTTGAAGGTCGTCTGTTAATCCTTGCGGTGTGCGTTTTTTCCAGAAGTAACGCAGTGAGTCAAAACCAACGACAGGCATGCCTTTAGCGGCTAGGGTGCTGGCCACTTCTTTATCCAGTCCGGCCCAGCCGCCATCGCCGGAAAGAAAAATTGCAAATGTGTCCTTCATTGTTTGGTTGCTCGTTATTTCTGTGCTGATGGGTATTTCTGTAATGGGTAAATCTTTTAAATTAGGCACTGGGGTGGGATGTGCGGGCGCATACGTTTTTATGAGTTGTTGGTAAGCGGCAAGATAGGTGGTTGGTTCGGCGTTGATCCATTGATTGTTGAGCGCCTCAGCCAGTTGAATATCGACACCACCGCCATCTTTGTGCAGCGAAAAGTGTAGATTGGAATCTTGGCATAAAGGTTTTTTTAAGGGCAGGTAGGCGTTAAAGCCAAAAGTAATGGCGCCAGCAAAGGTATCCTTTGGTGCTTGTGCGAGTACCGCATAAGCCAAGGTAGCGCCAACACCTTCGCCGATTAACAGCGGGGTGAAATAGCTGGGGAGTTGCGCATAACCTTGTAGATAGTGTGAGAGATTTTCTAAATCACCATCGGGGAATACGCAATCGTCTGGATCCGCTTCAAGATTATTCAGCAGTTGAGTGGGGCTAATGGTAGCGACCATGGCGCCAGCGTTTGCCAAAGTTTGGCTGATGTTTTCACTTTTTTTTTCACTTGTGGATGATGTCGTTGCGTCAGTGAGTAATAATACGAAAGCTTTAACATCGCCTTTAGGTTGGTTGATGATAATGTTTTGAAAGCGACCATAATTAATTGGTTCTTGCCCAAACAGATTGCTGACGAGTAGGCTGCCTATCACAAAAATAAAAAGTGTTGTTTTGTTCATTTGCCCAGTAGTCCTTTAATATTACCGGAAATTAAAGTGGTGACTGCCAATAGCGCGGAGGCGGTAGAAAAACCACTGGGTGCAGCCAGATAACGCGGTTGCCATTGTGGATCAAATTTATTTTTGTATTGATACAAACCTTCAAAATTATAAAACTCATGGCCAAAACGAAAAATGGTATTGCCAATTTTATTCCAAAAGGGCGCTAAGGGGTGCGGTTCTAATCCGGACAATGGCGCCATGCCTAAATTAAAAAAGCCGTAACCTTGTTGTTTGCCCCAGAGTAATAAGGAGATGGTTAAATACTCCATCGTGCCATTGGGGCTATCAGGGAGATAACGCATTAAGTCTATGGAAAATTCGGTTTTGTTGTCCAGTTGCCATAAATTACTAAAGGCAATGATCCGCTCATTTTTTTTCACCACAGCGATGGCACAGTGGCATAAATAATCTGCATTAAAAAATCCGAGTGAAAACCGTTTTTCCCGGGTTTTTTTGGCGGCCATCCATTGGTCGGAAATGTTTTTTAATTGAGGCAATAATTCAGAAACTTGATGCTCTGGGATGATTTCAAAGCTGAGTTGTTCGCGCAGCATTTTGTTATAGGCGTGTCGCAATGGCGCACGCTTTTTGCCTTCTAAATTAAAATCGGTTAGTGGCACCTTAGCTTCTTCGCCGAGCTTGATCAGGCGCAGGCCAAGATCGACATAGAGCGGCAAATGTTGCGTGCTAACCTGATAAAACGCAATATTGGCATTGTGTCGATCGGCTTGTGTGCGCAGTGCCCAAACCAGTTCTTCGTATTCTTCGACGAGGCCAATCGGGTCGGACATGACGATCCAATATTTGGGGGTGACATCAAACATTAAGAAGCTATTACCACTTGCGCTCCACAGCAAGTATTTATCGCCGGTGGTGGCTAGATAAGCATGGGTATCACTGGATTTTTTCACCAGGGATGAAACGCGTTCGAGTTCAGTGACGCTGGGTAAAACTAGCGTTAATTTTGAGCGGGTGAAGAATTGATAACTAATAAAACCCAGGATAAAGGTCAGGCTAACCATTAACGAGCGCAAAAAACGCGAGGCATCGGCGTACAGGGAAAACTGCAACCACAAGTCGTGTGAGTACTGCACGTGTTTAAAAGAAAAAAAGCCTAACCAATCCGAGCCAACCAAAATAATGGCGGCAAGCATTAACCATTGGGGTGAGAGCTGCAAAGGCAATAAAGCGGAGTGTCGATAAAAATAGCGTTTGGAGGGTAAAAAGCATAGCAGCATGATGCTCAGAATACTCGCTTCTTCATAATCCAAGCCTTTGACGAGGGAAGCAACAATGCCGATGGCCAATACCAGCAGGGTGGCAAAATAAGCAGCGTCTATCCGTCGTCTCACGGCTTGCGATAAAAACAAGAGCGCTACACCCGCTAAGGTGCCCAGTAGATGAGAGAGTTCCAAAATTGATAATGGGATTACATCATTCAACCACAGTAGCCGATCTCTAATGGCGGGTGTGGCAGAAGAAATCAGTAACATGCCACTGGCCAGCAGTAACATCATTGAATAAATTTGTGGAATAACGGACGTGATGGCTTGCGCGGAAGCGGTGACTTTTTGGTGTTTCAGTAATTTGTGTAAACGCAGTTCGTAGATGGCGAGCACCATGCTGCCGATTAACAAGGGTAAAAAATAATAGACGGCGCGATAGGTAATCAGAGCTGCTAATACATGAGCTGCGGGATATTGTGCAGTCAAAAATAAAAAGCTGCCCTCAAAAATACCGATGCCACCGGGGATCTGGCTGAGCAGTCCGGTGAGTTGTGCCAGCATATAAACCAGCAGAAAACTGCTAAAAGGCATGTCAACGTAGTGGGCAATGGGCAGATATAAAACCAAGGACGCTAACAATAAATCGATAACGGCTGCTAATAATTGTCGTGTGGCCAGCGAAGCATTGGGCAATGAAAAGCTAAAAGTTTTGATGTTGATGCTGCCGCGATAAAAAAAGATCAGCCCCCACCATAGCAATAATAATGTACAAGCCAATCCGATACTGAATGTCAGTACACCATTTGGCAGAGCAGTAATAATCAGCGAGTGGTCGGGTGCAAAAAAATAACTGCCAATCAATAAACTTAATGCGCCAATGTTATAAGTAATGGCACAAAATATAATGACTTTGGCGATGGCAATGGCCGGTACATTCCAGCTTGAATACAATCGGTAGCGCATTGATCCGCCCGATACCAATGCATGGCCAACATTATTACTGATGGCGTAACTTAAACAGGCAGTGAGCAACACGCGACGGTAGGGCAAGCGTTGCCCTGCATATTCCAGGGCTAAGTAATCGTAGTAGCTCAACACCAGATAGCTGATCAGGGTAATACCGATGCAGGCGAAGAGTTTGCTCAGTGGAAAATCAATCAGTGTTTGGCGTATCTCGGCCCAATGATAAACGCTGATTTGATGGTGCACGGCAGCAATAGCAACTAAAAATAATGCCAGGCTGATTAAGGGCGTGAGTTTGCGCAGCAAATGCGTGTTGATGCGAAATGCGTCTGAATTAATAAAGGCCATGTGTCGTAACTTTACGCTCTTGTAATGCGGACAGTTGTTCTCGCAGTTGTAAAATATGATCGCTCCAGTAACGCACGCTATTAAACCACGGAAAGCTATGGGGGAAAGCTGGATCTTCCCAGCGGCGTGCCAGCCATGCACTGTAATGCAAAATGCGTAGGGTGCGTAGTGTTTCGATTAACTGCATTTGTCGGTCATCAAATTCAAAAAAATCTTCGTAGCCGCGTAAAATAACATTCATTTGTTCGCGTTGTTGCTGCGTGTCGCCGGATAATAACATCCATAAATCTTGAATGGCGGGCGCCATCAAAGCATCGTCAAAATCGACGAAGTGAGGGATGTCATCACGCCACAAAACATTGCCAACATGGCAATCGCCATGGACGCGAATAAAATCGCAGGATTCCAGAAGCGGGCGTTGGCGTTCTATATGGGCAAGTAAATCGCCAGTTAAGCTGGTGTAGGCCGCTTGTAATTCACAAGGCATAAAGTCGGCGTTGATCAGTTGAATACTTTCAGCACCCATGCGCTGAATATCAAAACGTTGCCGATGTTGAAAATCACGTGTGCTGCCAATCGCGTGTAAGCGGCCCAGGGTACGGCCCAGTATTTCGAGATGTTTTTCATTGTCGAGCTCTGGCGCATAACCGCCTTGACGCGGATAGAGCGCAAATAAAAAACCTTCGTAATTAAATAGGCTTTCTTGTTGTTCATTGCGCCAGGGTGCGACCACTGACAGTTCTTGCTCTAGCAGTTCAGCGCTAAAATCATGTTCTTCTTGAATTTGCGCAGGCGTCCAGCGATGAGGCCGATAAAATTTGGCGATCAAGGGCGCTTGTTCTTCAATGCCCACTTGATACACGCGATTTTCGTAGCTGTTCAGTGCGAGTAGTCGGCCATCGCTCAAATAACCTTGTGATTCTACTGCATTGATCACAAAACTTGGCGTCAGTGTTTCAAACGGGTGGCTGCTGGTGGTATCGGGTGAACTTTTACTTTGGGTATCCGCTTGATTGCTCATAATGTGCGCGTCGTCTTAAATGCGGTGAGTGAAATTGCCAGTTCACACAATACACTGAATCAGGCAATAGTAGCGGCAATTAAGATGCAAATCGCGAGGAAAAAGTTGCAATTATTGGGTGGTAAAAGTTGAATATTTAAAGGTGATCGCGACTACGTGGACATGCTCCTCAATTGAGTGCTGACAGAAGATCCCGAGACGTTCTGCGATTGGCTGTTGCTCTCGCGCTGGTGATTGATAAAAAGTTTGGCTTTTATACTGGGCAATACACTATACTCGTACGGAAATGTCGTACAACTGGTGCTGCCAATGGATACCATAAGCGTAAATCAATTCAGAGACAACCTAAAAACCTTTGTAGAGCAAGTGGTTAGTAACCATGCCCCAATTAAAGTAACCCGCCGCGCTGGTGAAGCCTTTGTCGTGGTAAGTGCCGATGACTGGGATAGAGAGCAAGAAACTCTCTATGTTTTACAAAATAGCAGCCTAATGGCGCAAATAAGCCAATCGTTAGGCACGCATACACAACAAAAAGGCTATGCCCCAACTGTTGAGGAAATGAATGAGATCACTCGTATTTGAGGGTAATACGTGGGCCGTTTATGAAGAACTTCGAGAAAGGGATAAAGTACTTCATAAGGCTCTTGGAAAATTATTAAAAGAAATGCTTCGTTCGAATCCATCTACGGGCCTAGGTAAACCAGAACAACTTCGCCACAATCTTGCGGGATTTTGGTCAAAACGCATATCTCAAAAAGACCGCTTGATTTATAAGTTCGATGAAAAATATATTTACGTGTTTGCGATTGGTGGGCACTACGACCAGCACTAAGTTGCGACTAGTTCAACATAAAAAATTTCATGCATTGAGCTGAATAGTAAAAGTTAAAAAAGTCGTCAAACTACTAACTAAACTGATCACTTGTTATTACTCCGGAATCTCAGGTTCGACAAGTTTTGCAAGTTGCTCCATGGACTCTTGCCATCCGAGGTAGCACATCTCGATTGGAATCACGCTGGGTATTCCTTCCTGGACGATGTTAACATCGGTGCCACAAGCCACCGGTGTTAGCTGTACTGTGACCTGTATTTCGCCCGGAAGATTTGGATCATCAAAATTCTCAACGTACTTGATTCGTTCGAACGGCACCAGTTCAAGATATTTCCCTCCGAAGGAATGACCACTTCCGGTGGAAAAATTCGTGAATGACATTTTGAACGTGCCGTCTATGCACGCATCCAGATGGTGAACTTTGCAGGTGAAGCCATAGGGTGGTAACCATTTGGACATCGCATCAGCGTCCAAAAATGCTTTGTAGATTTTTTCGGGTTTGCTCCGAAGTACTCGGTGAAGTTTTACAGTCCCTGTCATGATTTATTCTCCTTTTTTTAGTGGTAAATTCTATCAGGAAGTGCTGGGTACAATGCTGAGTTTGTTACGACTGACGTTTGAATTCAGCGGCCAAAGCGCGCTGGTGTGGTTTTTTGGCGTTTTGCAAAAGCCATGACAGAATTATTTTTCCCGACTGTAAGACTTTTTTATGCTGAATCTTCAAAATTGATCTCTCTAAGTTCTTCGCAAACACCATCAATTCCGGGAAACATCGAGCCTGCCGTTATTCCCATGAATCTTAAATCTTGCATGGCTTCACTCCTATCTGAGGCTGGAATATCAAATGCCTGTAAATATTTAGTCCCAGTTTCTGCTTCCCGATCCAAAATATAGGCCTCAATATCATCGAGGTTTGTTACTGTTGTGACCGATTGTTGAGGAACCAACCTTGGGTTGTTGATGGCGATAAATTCCATTACTGATAAGTGAGGAAATGCTGGGTCAAGATTCTGAATTTGAGGATATAGTTTGACCCATGCGGCCTGGTTGAAGCAGTAAATTCTGGCATAGCCATCCTCATTGAAGTTACTAAGCCAATCCCTAAAAGCGAAGAACGCAGCTACATAAGGAGAGTAAGTCCAATCAAGGAGTGGTGTGGGGTAACCGTGATGCTGGACTAGATTAAAAAACGCACCATTTTGGTCGGGCACAGACAAATCGAAATAATGTTTTGTAATAGCTGTCAGTTTCTTATGAAGCTGCTTCACATCTCTGGTCGTGAATTCACTTATTCGATAGCGACCTCTCCGATGAAATGCTGTTCGCAGTCGCCAAGGCTCTTTCTGGCCTCTAAAGATGTACTTGGATTTGGAAAAATCTTGAATTTTTGATTTAAAATCCTGCCAAGAAACCTGTTCTCCTGCGATCTTTGACTGAGTAGCATCAATCGGTTTTGAAATCTCGCTTGTAACCTTTACTCCGATATCTGATACAGCATCAAGATATAACTTTTCTCCTTTGAGCTGTATATGAACATCGGCTGCTTTGGAATGAACAACCCCGTCTCGAAATAGGTGCTGAATTTTGTCCCATTCATCTTGAAATCCGGTTCTTGGATCAATTGGCGCTACGTCTGCGCGAACAGTTTCGTTGGCAACTGATTCATGAGCACCAAAATACGCAATCGTTCCTGGAAAGCCGTGATCATCCGGTATGAGATAAGCAACGCATTCATAGCGATCTTCCACTTTGTCAATGTTGATCATGATCTTCCCAGACAGATCGCCATTGTATTTTCCAATCCATTGACCTTTCATGATGTGTACTCAGTAGGCGTAGCGCCAAGTCCAGCGGCGCTTTGGGTGTCCGCTGCAACGCTTAGTTGGCACGCAACGTACTAAATTGGCGAAGGAGAGGGATCGAACCTCTCACGTTCATTCCCGGTACTATGTTAGAACTCTAAATCTCGCGCAAGCTAACACTTAAAACACCAATATAAAACCAATTGGGCTGCCCTGCTAGGTTAAGTCGATTTAAAATTTGTTTTGAATGACCACCTCTTCCAGCGCTAATTGCCCAGCACGCGGACGTGCGGGTTGCGTTGCTTTACCGATCGCGACGAACATAGCAATAACGTGATCGGCGGGTAAGTTGATGAGCTTGCCGACTGCGTTGAAATCAAAACCATCCATCGGGCAGGAATCGTAGCCCATGCTTTTTGCAGCCAACATCAGGGTTTGGGCCACAATTCCGCATGAACGCATGGTTTCATCACGTTGGACTTGATCATGTCCACGATAATAATTGCCGATGGCGGGCACTATAAAATTACGCACGTCAGCCGGAGCGTCACGCCAATATCGCTGCGGTTCTTTTTCCCAGGCTTTAAGATCAGCGCATAAAATGATGAGCAAAGAAGCATCGGTGACTTGTGCTTGGTCCCAAGCTGCGGCGCGAATTTGACGACGCAGTTCTGCGTCCTGTACCACAACAAAGCGCCAGTTTTGAATGTTGAAGGCAGTCGGTGACAATGCAGCCGATGATAGCAGGCGATTCACTTCCTCGTCCGTCATACGATGATTAGGGTCGTAATGTTTAACGGCACGGCGTTGCATAATAGCGTCAAAAGTTTCCATGTTTTCTCCATTCGTTTTTTTTTGCACACAGTAGATTGATTGAGCCCCATTGGTTTTTTTGATTGGCCTAGCCCCCGTAGCGCAAGGGATAGCAGCATAAAACATTTATTCGTCCGGGTCAGCCTTTTTACCCGCAGTTGACTGTGTCGCGTGGATACACTGGGCCGTTCCGTGGGTCTACGTGAAACCATGAATCGGGACATTCGCTGGTCGCGGTGATGGTACCGACTGGCGCAGCCGTGCACCGTGTGACCATCATTCCACGCGCTATTGGTGCGCTGGGTTTTACGTTGCAGTTGCCAGTGGAAGAAAAATATCTATCTCAAGAAAATGCGATCGAAAAAAGGTTGAATTAACTGAATAATACGCTGGTTTAAGGTTGTTGATATCTGGCTTTTCTCATATCCTCGCTAATAATCACAAGCTTCTGTTTGCCTTGGCTGAAATTTGATTCAGTTTTGTTCAGAAGAGCGCCGTTCGAAGTTATCAATTTGAAAGGTAAATAAGTTTTCTGATGAGCTCTATCGCTATGCCAATAACGCCAACTGTGGGGACGATGATTGAGATATTGCATTTTGTTGTATCCATTCCCACCGCCATTCATGTTTTACTGTTTAAAAATAACGTTCGCGCCGCTATTGGTTGGTTCGGGCTTGTTCTGCTTTCGCCGCTTCTGGGCAGTTTTTTGTATTGGATTTTTGGCATCAATCGTATTAAGGCTCGTGCTACTGCAGCAAAAGCTGAGGAGACTAAATCAGATCTTTTTTCCATTCAGCAAGCCACCCACGATCTGGGATTTAACAAAAAATGGCAAGTTTTGATGCGAGCTGGTTATGCTATTCACGATGCGCCTTTCTTGGCAGGTAATCGCATTAAAGCACTGATCAACGGTGACCAAGCCTACCCGCGCATGCTCGAGGCTATTGCCGAAGCAAAATCTGACATCCTGCTATCCAGCTATATTTTTGATTATGATCAAACGGGCCGAAAGTTTATTAGTGCGTTGGGTGAGGCACGGAAGCGCAATATTTCCATCCATGTTTTGATTGACGGTACTATTTTAGCCCACAAATGGCGCAAATCGGAAAGTGAGCTTCAGCAGATAGGCGTTACCACCGCCCGGTTTTTTCCTTTCAGTCCGCGTTTTATCAATCTATGTAATCACCGAAAAATTCTGTGTATTGATGGGCGAGTGGCTTTTTTGGGTGGGATGAATATCCGTCAAGGTAATATGCTCAAAGAAAACCCGAGTGAACCGGTTCAAGATATTCATTTTGAAGTGAGCGGCCCCGTCATAGATCAGATCGCTAAGGTATTTGCAGATGACTGGTGCTTTGCTGTTGGTCAATCCCAGGTTTTTTCAAAATGGAACGCTGGTTGCGAATTGAACGCTGGTTGCGAGAGGGGGGCGGTTGTATGCCGCGTGTTGCCTGATGGGCCTGATGAGCATTATCAGAAACTGGAGTGGACATTGATCGCTGCCATCAATTGTTCTGAAAGTAATATTCGCATCATCACCCCCTATTTTATTCCTGATTACCCGGTTATTAGGGCGTTACAAGCTGCATCTTTGCGTGGCGTTGCAGTTGAAATCATGGTGCCTGAAAAAACTAATTTTCTCATTTTTAATTGGGCAATGGCCTCATATTTTAAAGAACTGCTTAAGTTTGGTATTAAAATTTATCAAAGCGCGCAGCCATTTGATCATAGTAAAATTTTTTTAATCGACGACACCTGGTCGCTGATTGGTTCTGCGAACTGGGATATGCGAAGTCTTGCGCTAAATTTTGAAATTAATCTAGAATGTTACGATAGCGGCTTAAACGCAGAATTGACAGAACGCTTCTATGAAAAAAAGCGTCAATCAAAAGTTGTTACCAACACCACCTGCGATCAATACCCCATACTGATTCAGATCAGAAATAATTTTTTTCGACTCTTTTCGCCTTATTTATAATTTATGCCATTTAAAAAAATACGCCCTAAGTCTTACCATGCCGACAGTCCACTGCTTGTTATGGGGACTGCAAGCCACCGTGAGCTGGGAGAAAAATTTTCAATTCTGGTTTGGAATATTTATAAGGCAAAAAAGCCGGGCTGGAAGGAAAACTTTCAACAATTAGTGGCAGATAAGGACTTGGTGTTGCTACAGGAATCCGTATTCAATACGCCGCACAATGATATTTTTGAAACCAGTATCCGCTTTGAATGGATCATGGCACGCGGGCACCAATATCATCATGATCAGATGACAACCGGTTTAAAAACAGGAGCTGTTGCCTCGCCAGTCACTCAAAAATATATTCATTCAATGGACCGCGAACCCCTGGCGAACACTGTGAAGTTGGCACTCAGCACAGAGTATCGGCTAAAAAATAGCGACCAAATTCTTTTGGTTATTAATGTCCATGCGATCAATTTTGTTTCCATTCGAAAATACAAACGGTATATCAATCAAACGATGTCGCTGATTCAGCATCATGTAGGGTCTGTCATTGTGGCGGGCGATTTTAACTGTTGGAATCGCGCACGGGCTGAATTTTTATTTGATAGCATGAAAAATGAAGGGTTAAATGCGGCAATATCGGAAAGAAAACCGCTTTGGCGGCATTTAAATCGACACATTGATCATATTTTTTATCGTGATCTGCAACTGATCAAAACGGAGTCGCTTTCAAATATCAATAGCTCTGATCATTATCCATTGATGGCAGAATTCAGCACGAAATGAAGTTAAGCATAACTATTCAACTGAAGCTCCCCACCAAACACGAGTCACCAGTGATGATGAAGATCAGTTAATGCGGCTGCTCCAACCACGCCATCAGGTCAGAGCGGATTTCTTCACCGAAGAACAGACGCAGTGTTCTGCCATCCTTGAGAATCAGCAGAATCCTTATTAAATAATATAGTGGGCTCAGGGGTCCACTATATAAATATAACGTAACTATTCAGCACGCCGCCAGGGAAAGTAATACAAAAAAAGCTTGACAGGTTTTTTTGTTAGAACTTCACTTTTAAGCCGGCCACTTGATGCACCCAAAAAACGCCCAACCCAATTGAGAAATAAAGCGCTGGTGATCGCACAAGAATACAAGCCAATGAGCTTACGGGCATTAAATTAAAAAACACGCCACAGTGAAAATAGAGGGCATTTTTTTGCTTTAAAAAAGCCATGCGATAATAGCTGCTTCAACAAACGCATGAGAAGATGATTTTGAAAATTGATCCGGTATCCCTCAATAAAACCATAGCTGATGTTGAAAAATCACTGGCAGAAGATCCACAAGTCTCACCGACGGTCAAATCTGCCGTTTCATTGCTGATAGTCGTCGTCAAAATGATGGCGGGCCATTTCGGATTGGATAGTGCCAACAGCAGCAAACCACCCTCAAGTGATCCGCTACGAAAGCGCAAAGACAAAGCCCCGAGTGAGCGTAAACCTGGCGGACAACCGAATCATATCGGCAGTACACTCATGCAATCGCTAACGCCCGATAAAATTAAAATGCTTAAAATAAAACGTCGCCAATTACCAAAGGGTGATTATACCGAGCAAGGTTATGAAGCTCGCCAAGTAATCGATTTGCAAATTAATCGCGTGATCACAGAATATCGAGCACAAATTCTAGTTAACGAAAAAGGCCAACGTTTTGTAGCTGAGTTTCCGGCTGAAGTCACCCGACCTGTGCAGTATGGTGCCTCCGTGAAATCCAATGCAGTCGGCATGTCGATGTTTCAATTGATTCCCTATGATCGACTGCAAACGCAGTTTGCAGAACGCTTTAACATTGCGTTGAGCATCGGTAGTTTAAACAACTTTAATGTTGAAGCTTACGAAAGACTTGAACTTTTTGAATCGCTGGCCAAACTTCAGCTAACAGCCGCGCATGTGCTACATGTGGATGAAACGGGCATCAATATCAATGGCAAACGACTTTGGTTGCACACCGCATCCAGTGACCAGTGGACTTTGTTTTATCCGCATGAAAAGCGCGGAAAAATTGCGATGGATGCGATGGGTGTGCTGCCGAACTTCAAAGGCACAGCCGTCCATGATCATTGGAAGCCGTATTATTTATATAGCTGCCTACATGCGCTCTGCAATGCACACCACTTGCGTGAATTAACTTACGCGTTTGAGAAAGATGGTCAGCAGTGGGCGCATGATATGCAAATTTTGTTACTTGAAATCAAAAAAGCAGCTGAAGAAAATCCGCTTCTTGAGACAAAGCAGTTAACCTTGTATCGCAAAAAATATCGCGCATTATTAAAAAAAGCTGAAGCTGAATGTCCTGGGCCGACAACAAGCAGTGATCCACCAAAAATTGGTCGCATAAAGCGCAGCAAATCACGAAACCTACTTGAGCGCTTGCGAAAATATGAGCAAGATGTTTTGCGCTTTATGACGGATGTTGACGTGCCTTTTACCAATAACTTAGGCGAGCGCGATCTGCGCATGACTAAAGTTCAGCAGAAAATATCGGGTTGCTTTCGATCTATCGATGGCGCTAAGGTGTTCTGCCGCATTCGTTCCTATTTGTCTACTTGCCGCAAGCATGGCGTTGGGGTCGGCATCGCACTTGACTGCTTGTTTAATGGGACTTGGCCTGACTTCATACTTGAAATTATTCAAAAAAATCCTCAGGGTGCTGAATAGTTACAATATAACAAAACCCCTTCCTACAGATGAAAAATCGAAAAAAATATTTATGTGCCTGAGAAGAGGTGAAAATTCCTAAAGAATTTTTTGCCAAAAGCTAGGACTTGGTTGTCTGTTGGATGGTCAGAGGTTTCGATACCAACAATTTTTTTAGCGACTTCTTGATGGTGATGTGTTTCTAGATGGGTCTTAAAGTGATTTTTTGCTAAACCAGGTCCTGTTAACAAAATTTCGTGAGCGTCCTTAAGTTTTTCAATAATTTCATGAAAAAAACTTTCCATTTGTTTAGGGCCGTCAGCGGGAGAATGGGTGTGATGATCGTGGTAGTGGTTCTTGATAGCCGATTTATCATTTCCACTGGCTGAAAATTTAAAGACCGTAGCCTTTTCCGAGTCCATCCAAACTATGACTGAATCCATATTTACACCTTTTGAGTTGGGTTAGATTTCCACTATTTCGAGTCGCTTTATATTTTGAGTTACTTTATAGTCACCCCAATAAATTTGCAATTCTTCAAAGATGAAATTCAATGGAACTAAACTTTAAATCAACGAACAATACTTAAGAGATATCGGATTGTAGCGCAAAATCGCGGAAAAATTTTATTTAAAGCCACTTTGTCATGTCGAGAACTTTAATTAAATCGCTTCAGGTTATACATGATTACTCCTAAATATAAAATAAACTGCACCAGCCAAGCATAGGCCCGCCCATAAATAGTCAAGTTTCAGCGGCTCTTTTAAATACAGGACAGAAAAGGGAACAAATACCGTTAAGGTAATGACCTCTTGTATTATTTTTAATTGCCCAACTGTCAATACAGTAAAGCCAATTCGATTGGCGGGAACTTGCAGCAGATATTCAAACAAGGCTATGCCCCAACTCACTAAAGCAGCAATAATCCATGGCTTATTATTCAGCGCTTTGAGATGCGCATACCAGGCAAATGTCATGAAGACATTGCTGCAAATTAACAACAAAATTGAAATGAGAATGGGTGGCATATTTGTCCTGCTTCAGTGTGGTTGTCGCACTTGCTGGTCGTCGTCGGTGATTGTGGTTCACGAACAGAGAATTTCCCTCAGGGTCAGATAGCTTACTCAGGTACATGTATTGAAGCCTTTATGTGCTTTAAATTTGCCACAATCGTAAATGTCATAATGATGAGAAGTGACCAAGAGCTCCATTTCCCTAAATGTACAGCGGACCATGCACCCATTTGATTTGGGTATTTCCATACACCGTAAAATGTACTTAAATTCTCAGCGAGCCAAATAAAAAATCCAATTAAGATAAATGCCAGCAGAAGTGGCATTTTTCGTTCACGATCAAGCGGCCTAAACACAACTGTCGCTCTTGCATATAACCCAAGCGCACATGAGGTTATGTACCAGCGATAATCACCAATGAAATGATGTGTAAAAAAATTTGCGTAAATCAGAATGGCAATGATAGTTGCCATCCAGTATGGGGGATGATGCCTAATTTTTAAATCGAATAACCGCCACGCTTGAATGACATAACTTCCAATAGCAGCATACATAAAACCAGCAAACAGTGGTACACCAAACAGCTTGGTGTAAGCAAAGTCAGGATAAGACCATGAGTGTATGTGACTTGATGTTTTGAAAACCTCAAGAGCAAAGCCAATAATGTGAAACAAAGTAATAGCCTTTAGCTCATCCCATGTTTCTAATTTTGACCATACCATTAAGGCCTGTATTGCAAGCGCAATAACAAGCAGGGCGTCGTAGCGAGGCAAACCAAAAACACCCGCCGTAGGAACTATAAATACCGCTAAAAAAAACAAAACAACAAACAAACACGACCGTGCTTCTTTAATCCCAAAATATAAAAACTCAACGAAAAAACGCGCTAACCCAGACAGGCTTTGCTTCTCTTGCATATTGATAAGATGTTTATCGAGCAGATGTATGGGCATTTATTTGGGACCGTTTAACTGTATAAGGTTTTTTGAATTTCGCAGTTACTCTTTTGAGTATATTTCATGTTTGAGTGCGGGGCCGCGAGCCTGCAACAAATTGTTGGGCGGTAGCATCATACGAAATGTGGTTCACTACCTCAATGCAACTGCATGACAGCGTACGGAAAGAAAAGCAGCAGTAACAGCCCGAATGACAAGTAGTTGCCGGTTCGCGGATCAAAGTCTCTAAAGACTTTACCCCAAGGCAGATTGAGCAGGGTTTTGGCCAAAATGATATCGAAGCTGGCCATGAAGAGAACCAAGACGAATCCGATGGCTAATAGTCCGGTCTGGTCAGTGATGCCAATTCGCGGAACAAGAAGAAAGCAAACGCCGAATGCCAAAGCTGAACCCGTAACGATGCACAACTTCAGGGCTCGCTTTTTTCCGATCCTCGGGACGAGGACAGCAGCCCTGAAAATTCCGTGAAGAGTTTCAGCGCCCGCAAGTGCTACGCAAAGCAAGACGATTCTCACAATTTCTTCAGTCATGCCGACACCTTCTTACGCGGCCTAACGACCCAAGCAACGATGTCGTATAAAATTGGCTGTGAGCATAATTAAAAAAGATAAGCCGTGCAAATAACAGCGATATCAATAGATTCCTCATAGATTTTTTATCTAGATTTTTATAAAAAATCACCAGCAGCATGCAGCGAAAAAAATTACGTTGCATTTAGTGTTGGCTCATCTGCATCCCGCCCTATGTTTTCAATCGAACCCAGCAGCTCTTCCATTTCCCGAACATTCACTGCCTGCGACACACTGATTTGATCGGATAGACCCATGGCGGCAATTTGTTTTTGAGCACGCACACTGCGTGACTTTACTAGCTGCTTGGAGGGTTGACATGGTAAAAATTTGCGTGGTTTAACAAATTGCGTTTTATCAATTTTGCTAATCAAGCCATTCAACTTGGCACCCATGCAATCCAGATATACTTGATAGCCTTTATTGCCCAACATGACTTGGCTATCCACCATCAAAATATGTTGATAGATTAAAAACGAGGGTTGCTGACTTTGCAGTTGTAACAGCGCTTGCACGCGAATCTGAAAGCTGCCCTCACTGCCTGTGGTGTGCAGAATTAGATGCTGCTGTAAATCAATTTCGTATCGAATATTGACGTCAGCCAGTTTATTTTGCTGATTCGGCTGTATGGTCACCGGCAAATTAACGGTGGCGGTCGCTTGCTGCTGCGTCAGAACCTGATTTTCAATTTTCCAGATAATGGGCATTAGTTGGAAAGTAAAATTAGGAATAAACTCAATTCTAAAATCTCTGACTTCACTCCACACCTGAATGGGTTCACTGGTTTTTCTCGCACACGAAATAAATAACGGATTAAATTCAACCGGTGCAGTGGTGGTGGTTTTTAACAAGGTGAGGCTGGGCGTTACTTTTAATTCCGAGCGCAAATTAATATCCAGCGTTGCTTCATAAGAAGGCGTCAAGCAAGGATTGTCTGGCGCCTCGCTGCGCAGCGATTGGTTTTGATTAAAGCTCAGCGTGATTGAACGTCGATTTTGCAACAGCTGCGCAATTAAGTCGCGCCCTAGTATTTCTTTTTTAAAAATAAATACACTGCCACTGCAATCGGTGGATTCATCAATATATTCAGCCAACTCAATCAGCGCACTCGCCAATGCACCAACAATCGGTATAGGTTTAATCAATCCTTCACTCGCACCCGCAATAGAGCGCTTCAGCGCTTCCTCGCTGGCTTCATCGGCAATTTTTTCAATCAAAAACTGTCCGCCTTTGCGTGCCAGTTTGGTGCTGAATTGGCTGCCACCACCGCCACCCCCAAAAAACGGCAAGCCCTCATTCACACCAATCAGCCAGACCGTGACCAAATTACCTTCATCGACATTAAAAACTTTTGTTTGCCATGAAGCACGATCAACAGGGGGAAAAGTATCCAAATTAATAGTTTGTCCCGCTTTAATCGGATAATTGTCCACAACATCTGGCTCTGGATATTTGCGACCACTGATCATCACATCCGGACTTTGAAAAGCTACCTCTACCGCAAAATACAAACGAAAACCATCCTCCATTCCCCAGGGCGCATTCGGACTGGATACGGTTTGATGACAAGTAATAGTGCGTGGCGTGAAATCAATATTCATGAATATGCTTCCTAATGAGATGCTTGGCAGAGCTAACTACGATTCGCTTTTTTTTGTTTGCCCAAGCGTAACTATTCAGCAGCGCTTGGATAGAGTGAATTAGCATCAATAATGATCTGAATAAAGTCAGGCCACTTGCCATTAAAAAGCAGATCAAGAGCAACAGCGGCTTCAACCTCCTGTTTTTGGCAAGTAGAAAGATAAG
>JANNXD010000031.1:0-13142 GCA_031409375.1 Gammaproteobacteria bacterium
AACGTTTTTCTATGAACTTGTTGCAGCAGCAACAGCCAGAAAAGCGGCTAAAGCGTCTTAAAAGTAAACTGATGGCCTGCGCTATTGATGATTCATTTCGTGAGCAGGTTCTTTTTGGTTAAAAAGTGCTAGAAAGCCCTGATGATGTCCTTACCGATCAATTGCTAAACCACGGATTAGGTTGATCTGAAAATCCGCCTTGTCAAATTAAACACATGAATAATGTCACGGTATGAGACATATATCCGGCTTCATAAAATGGAGCCGAAGAACAGGACATCCGCAATCTTGCCACGATGTCCTCGTTCGATTAAGGGGCGCGGATGACGCAATCCCGACGAACACTCATCAGCCTGGAAGCAACCTTCTTCTTGGTGTACAGTTTTACTTGACCACGACACCCGATATCTTTTAAGGCTTGCTGAAAGTCGGCTGCGTCATGCTGGCTTCGTGGGCAGGTCCGTTTTTCTTGCTTGCTCATAGTCTGTAACGTCGTATTTTGGGGTTGCTTTTAAATATGAGGCGGCGTCTATCTTTTTACCCCTCCATGGTTACTTTTAATTTGAGGTAACTCGGGAGTAGATCCAACAGTTGTTCCCGCTTGAGCGAACCGCTACCATAGTCCGGTTATTGAAAAAGCGAATTTTATTCTTGATAGAGGTGATTTATGGCGCGCGGTGTTAATAAAGTGATTTTGATTGGTAATCTCGGTAAAGAACCCGAAGTACGTTATATGCCCAACAGTAGCGCGGTATGTAATCTAACCTTAGCAACCAGCGAGAGCTGGAAAGACAAGCAAACCGGGCAAGCGCAAGAGCGTACCGAGTGGCACCGCATCACCATCTATAACAAGTTAGCGGAAATCGCCGGTCAGTACTTGCACAAAGGCAGCAAGATTTACATCGAAGGTGCATTACGTACCCGTAAATGGCAAGATCAAGAAGGCAAAGATCGTTGGACCACTGAAATTGTCGCGAATGAATTGCAGATGCTTGACGGCAAACCGGGGGCAGGTGGTCAAGGTGGCGGGATGCCGGATTATGACAGCATGCCGAGTAATCAATATCCAGCTAATAATGCGCCGCAAAAATCAGCACAGTCTTCGCAAGCCTTCCAGCAACCTGCTGGTGCCGCGATGGCAAGTGATGGCGGCTTTGCCGATTTTGATGATGATATTCCATTTTAATATCCTGCTTGTTCCAGCATTCGATACCTCCTATAATCGCGCCTCTGATAAAGAGGCCGTGATTGTAAGCTTAAAAAATATAGACACGTAGCTCAGTTGGTTAGAGCACCACCTTGACATGGTGGGGGTCGATGGTTCGAGTCCATTCGTGTCTACCATTCGTTAGATTTTTATCAATTACCTGATCTTTAATAAATCTGCCGTGATCGCTGTGTCGAATCTTAACTCCTTTATTGACGTTCAGTACGACCTTGCAGTGAGTGAAGTTCAATTGGGGCAAATTGCTGCGCAGTGGATTATGCAATTGCCTTATCCCTCGACTGTTTTTCTGCAAGGTGCGTTAGGCGCTGGCAAAACCACTTTTGTGCGTGCTTGTTTACGTGGTTTGGGTTTTGAGGGGCGCGTAAAAAGTCCGACTTATGCTTGGTTGGAGTCTTATGACCTTGATGAGCACGCACTGCATCATATTGATCTGTATCGTTTACAACACCCACAGCAAATTGAAACCATTGGTTTGCGGGATTGCTGGCAAACACCGGCCTGGGTTTTTATTGAATGGCCGGAAAAAGCACAAGGATGCTTGCCTGCCGCCAATTTTACGGTAGAGTTAAAGGCCAGCGACGAGCTGGTAAATGCTCGCCATCTACTTATTTGCCAGCATAAAATTGGACGTTAAAAGTGAATATCATGCGGGATGCATTCTTGCGATCTACAGGCTTGCGATCTACAGGTTGGTGGAGCGCTGGGCTTCGATGTGCTGGGCTATTGATTGCGTTGATGGTCATTCAATCAGCAGCAGCTGTAGACTTGACGCGGGTACAGATATCATCGGCAACCGATAAAACCCGCATCATTTTTGAATTAGCCAATTTTGAGCGAGCGAATGGTTTTTCTTTTACCAGTTCGCGCTTAACCAATCCAGATCGATTGGTTCTGGATATTAGAAGTACAAACTGGCGTGCCAGCGTGGACAAGTCGACCTTGGTGAACACTCCGATTCAGAAAATCCGCCAAGCTAAACGGAGCAACGGAAGTTTGCGTGTGGTGCTGGATCTTGAGCCGGGCGTTCAATCACAGCAATTTAAAGAAATCATGGATAATCGCGGCCAGTTAATTGTGGAGGTGGTTACCCAGCAATCCACCTTGGCCAGAGCTAAAGCCGCCATTAAAACGGAAGCAGCGAAAGCCGTGCTGACCAGCTCGCCAACGCCCAATCCAGTTTTAGCTTTGTTTGATGATGCCTCTGTTTCAATGAATTCTATTTCAACCATTGCCAATCAAGACCAAAGCTCGAGCCAGCAAGATCGAAATTCACGAGCATCCGACATGGATGGCCTCAATCTGCAAGTGGCCAGAGACTCGGTAGTATTTAAATCCAATCAAAATCTCCCTTCGAACAAGTTGCGCAATATCGTCGTGGCGATTGATCCAGGCCATGGCGGTGATGATCCAGGTGCGATCGGCGTGCGTGGCACCCGCGAAAAACAAGTGGTATTGGAAATTGCGCGTATGCTGCAAGCGCGCATTAATAAGCAGCCTGGTATGCGGGCGGTGTTAACACGGGATGGTGATTATTTTGTGGAATTAGCCCGGCGACGTTATATTGCACGCCAGCAAAATAAAGCTGATATTTTTATTTCCATTCATGCAGATGCCTTTAGTGATCGTTCGGCGCGGGGGGCCTCGGTATTTGTGTTATCTCGTAAAGGTGCATCCAGTACACTGGGTGCTTTTTTAGCAAAAAATGAAAATGCGGCTGATCAATTCGGTGGTTTAAAAGTCGATGGTGACGATAAAGTGCTGCGTAGTGTATTGGCGGATTTAGCGATGGAAGGCAGTTTGGAACACAGTTTTCGGGTGGGTGAAGCCATGTTGTCGCGTTTGCAACAAGTGGGTAACTTGCACAAAAATCGTGTCGAGCAAGCTGCTTTTATGGTTTTAAAATCATTGGATATTCCTTCGGTGCTGGTGGAAACGGGTTTTATTTCCAATCCCAATGAAGAGCAAAAACTTACACAAAAGCGTTACCAACAAGAACTCGCCAATGCCTTATTTTTAGCGATTCGTAGTTATTTCGAAAGCTACCCACTGCCAGGTACTTATATGGCGATGGCTGACGCGCGCTAAGCGGATTTATTATGGCCCTTATTCATCGACTTTCGCCATTATTGGCCAATCAAATTGCTGCCGGTGAAGTGGTTGAGCGGCCGGCGGCGATTGTTAAAGAGCTATTGGAAAACAGTTTGGACGCCGGTGCCACTCAGATTGATATCGAGCTTGAGCAAGCCGGCAAAAGCTTGATTCGTATACGCGATAATGGCTGTGGTATCAGCGCCGACGATTTGCCATTGGCGGTTGAACGTCATGCCACCAGCAAACTCCATCAGCCAGATGATTTAATGCAAATTTCGACACTCGGGTTTCGCGGTGAAGCGCTTGCGAGTATTTGTTCGGTAGCGCGCGTGTGTTTGCAATCCATGACGGCAGCGCAAGACAGCGGTTGGCAAATTGATATTGCCGGTGCCGATGCCGATGCGCGATGCAAACCCGTCGCGCATCCGATCGGTACTACGCTCGAAGTGCGTGATTTATTTTTTAACATCCCCGCGCGCAAAAAGTTTTTACGCGGCGATAAAACCGAGTTTGCGCATATCGAGACGTTAATTAAACGCGTGGCTTTAAGTCATTTTCAGGTTGGGATAACACTCACCCATAATCAAAAAGAAATTTTCCGATTAAAACCGGCGACTGAGCAACTTGAGCAAGAAAGACGCATCGCGCAATTGATCAGCAAAGAATTTTTGTCGTCCGCGTTAGTGGTCAATGTTAGCCATGGCGATCTGCAGTTATCAGGGTGGATGGGCTTGCCCAGTTGCGCGCGCTCGCAGCCCGATGAACAGTATTTTTTTGTGAATCAGCGTGCGGTGCGTGATCGAGTGGTGCAACATGCGATTAAACAGGCTTATGCCGATGTGCTGCATCATCAACGGCATCCGATTTATGTCTTAGCGCTGGATTTGCCGTTTGCCCAGGTCGATGTCAATGTCCATCCGACCAAACATGAAGTGCGATTTCGGGATGGACGACGAGTGCATGATTTTTTATTTAGTACATTGCATCGTGTCATGGCCGATACCCGACCACAAGATCGCTTGCAAGGTTATGCTGCATCGCCAGTCGTTCAAAATAAAACGGGTGATCATGAGGTTCAGGATGAAGTGCAGGAACCTATCTCGAATTATCATCACCTACAACAATCAACTTTAGCGTTAATGGAAAATCCGCCGTTGTCCGCCACATTATCCGCACCGACATTTATGACCGATTTTTCTTCAACGTTTAAAAATCCGACGGTTGGCTCTAGCGCATTTAACGCCAATACCTTTAATAGCAAGACATTGAGTTCTCCAGTGGCATCGATTCCTTGGACTGTGTCTGCACCAGTCAAAACAACCGACATCCCGCCGTTGGGTTTTGCCTTGGCACAATTGCAGGGCATTTATATTTTGGCGCAAAATGCACAAGGTTTAATTTTGGTAGATATGCATGCCGCGCATGAGCGGATTACTTATGAAAATTTGAAAGCGGCTTATCATAATAATCGTATGCCCAGCCAAGTATTGGCGTTACCGCGCACGCTCAATGTCAGTGTGGCGGAAGCCGATGTTGCTGAACTTTATCAGAAGGAATTTCAAAAATTTGCATTGGATGTGCGCCGAGTTGGTGAAGATCAGCTCGCGATTTATGCCTTACCGAGTTTATTGTTTCAATCCAATGTTGAGCAACTCATCAAAGACATCCTCACCGACGCACTTGCTTGGGAGCAACAAGTTGATGAAAGTGAGTTTGTAGGTGACACGGATACAACCACGGTCGCGCATGTGCAGCTCGAACAATACGTGAATCAATTGTTGGCAACTATGGCCTGTCACGGTTCCGTGCGTGCTAATCGCAGCCTGAGTTTAGGTGAAATGAATGCGTTGCTGCGGCAAATGGAAGACTGCGAGCGCAGCAGTCAATGTAATCATGGTCGACCGACCTGGACATTATTAAGCATGAAAGATTTGGACAAGTTGTTCTGGCGAGGACAATAAAACCAATCGCACGCTTTTCCCTTGCAGGAAAAGAAACGCATTTTTAACCGGCGAAAAAACTATTTTTAAAAAAGAGAGAAAACTGTTTTTATAAAAGAGAGAAAACTATGCATACCTCCGATCTACTATTAGCAACCCAAAAAGCAATACCAGCAGAAGCAGAAACCATCAGCCATCAATTAATGTTGCGCGCTGGCATGATTCGTAAACTGGCCTCTGGTTTGTACAGCTGGTTACCACTGGGATTGAGGGTGCTGCAAAACGTCACGGCGATTGTGCGCGAAGAAATGAATTTGTCGGGTGCGCAGGAAATCCTCATGCCGGTAGTGCAACCGACGGACCTGTGGGCTGAGTCTGGGCGTTTAGAGCAATATGGCCCTGAGTTATTAAAATTTAAAGATCGTCATGAGCGGGCATTTTGTTTGGGGCCGACGCACGAGGAAGTGGTGGTGGATTTATTGCGCCATGAACTCCACAGTTATCGTCAACTACCTGTGAATGTCTATCAGATCCAAACCAAATTTCGTGATGAAATTCGTCCGCGCTTTGGGGCAATGCGGGCACGTGAGTTTATTATGAAAGATGCTTATTCGTTTCACTTAGATGATGAGTGTTTGGATAAAACCTACCATATCATGCTCAATACCTATCGCAAAATTTTCACGCGCGTGGGTGTGGATTTTCGTGCTGTTGTCGCGGACAACGGTAGCATCGGTGGCAGTAGCTCGCATGAGTTTCATGTGTTGGCAGATGCGGGTGAAGATGAAATTGGTTTCAGTACCGTTAGCGATTACGCCGCTAATACAGAAGTCCCCGCGCTGCAAGGTTTAAAAGCAGGCGATCCTTCGCCTTGTGGCCAAGGTGTGCTGGAGATAAAACGCGGCATTGAGGTGGGTCATATTTTTAAATTGGGCGACAAATACAGTACCGCGATGCAAGCCAGTGTGGTAGATGCACAGGGCCAAGCACGCATTATGAAAATGGGTTGTTATGGGATTGGTGTGAGTCGGGTGGTGGCCGCCTGTATCGAACAGCATCATGATGCCAAAGGCATTATCTGGCCTGCCAGTATTGCCCCCTTTATGGTGGTGATTATCCCCATGAACTATCAAAAGTCCGCAGACGTTAAACGCATCGCCAACGCTTTATATGATGCATTGTCTGCAGATGGTGTAGCGGTATTATTGGATGATCGTGATGAACGCCCGGGCGTTAAGTTTGCGGATATGGACTTAATCGGAATTCCGGTGCAAGTGGTGGTTGGTGATAAAAGTTTGGCGAAAGGTGTGGTGGAGTGTCGGGTTAGATGTACCGATGTGATGACCGAAGTGAATCCTGATGCGTTGAATAAAGAATGGATTCAAGGGTTGCTAGTAGGATAGCCGCTGATATTTGGGTAGGTGATGGGCAGTGCTGCACTTTTATTTTTTGGTTTTTATTTTGCTTTATTTTTTAACTTATGTATCATTTGGCCAGCGTGCAATTCTTCAGTTTGACGGTTTTGCATGTGTCTTTAATCTTTGTCACTAGTCCTTAATTTATATCACTAATAGAGGTGTTTATGAAGATCAAGTCTTTTGTTTTAGCCTGTATAGCCACATGTTTGCTAACACTGAATGTTTTTGCCGCTGATCCGACTGTGCCGGTTCAATCTGCTGAAGTTTCTGCGCCAAAAACTGCGCAAAGTCAGACTTTTATTGAAAAAATCAACATTAATACCGCTAATGCTGAACAGTTAGCGGCTGCTTTAAATGGTGTTGGTCAGAAGAAAGCCGAAGCCATTGTACAATTTCGTGAGCAAAATGGTCCATTCAAAAGCGTAGAAGAGTTAGGGCAGGTTAAGGGTATTGGTGAAGCCACGCTGGCCAAAAATAAAGATAAAATTTCTATTCAGTAATTCATCTAGCAGTAGGGGGGGTATTCTCACCCGCCCCTACAATTCGCATGTTGCCTACAATTCGCATGTTGATTGTGTCTTTCAAGCGTTTTCCGCTAGCGCTTCAATTGCCACTACTTCACCCTCTGCCGAGCGCACATTAATTTGTACTGGTTGGCAGCAGACTTGGCAATCCTCTATATAGCTCTGCTCTTCAACACTACCATCGACTTCAACTTCAAAGCTTTGCCAGCAATAGGGGCATTGCACTGTTTCATGATTAAGAAGATTCATCCTTGTCTCCTGTGGGTTATTCCCCGCTTAGTGATGGGTCAGTCGATTATCCAGTCACGGGCGCTGTCACACTCAGCAGTGATGAACGCCGTGGTTATGCAAATATTCAGCTGTACATTGATCACGTGAGCAAAGCTTCTCTATCTACTGCCGTATGCAATCTTGTTACGGCGAGCATTTATTGGTCTAAATGGCTCGTAGAGTGCAGGTTGCTCGACGCGTTGTTCATCTTGATCATACTGCATTCTTAACGTAAGTAAATGATCAATTGCATTCGGCTTGAAGTGAAAAAAATTGCGCTCAAATTCGATAGGTGGTGTAGGTCATTACCTTGGATAATTGCCGCATGAAGTTTTTAATGAAGGGAGGGGAATACCAACCCCCGGCTAACCTTGCTTTGTGTGCATGCGTTAACTCATCGGTATGCATTTGCGATAATATGGCTTTGCTTTTTGGATCATTTTCGCTTATTTGTTGAATGTGCGATTGCAAATGCTCGCCGACTAATTCTTCAGTAGCCGCAATGAATCCTAAGCTGGCCTTATCTCCCAAGATCCCAATTGTTGCGCCTATAGTAAATGAGCCTGCATAAAATAATGGGTTCAAATAACTGGGTTTAGCTTCTAGCTGTTCAAGACGTTCAGCACACCAGCACAGATGTGAGTATTCTTCGAAGGAAGAATCAAGTAGCAGTTTGCGTGTAGCTGTTGAGCGAGCAGTGAGTAGCTGTCCTTGATATAAAGCTTGGGCACAGACTTCACCTGTATGATCAATCCGCATGAGCCCGGCGTGATGCTGTTTTTGATCTGCAGAAAGTTCGACATCATCGACCTTATTGGCAGGACTGTCAGCCGTATGGACTTTGTTGGGTGTGCGAAAAAAATCTAGTTTTTTATTAATGCGAATCAAAAGTTGATCTAGTGTTGAGAAGTGTTTATCCATGTAGAGAAGCTACTTATTTTTTTTGGTGTTGGTAGTTTGTACGGCGGCTTTAAACCCCGCCTGCTGTAGCAGGTAGGCACCTAGGACTGCTCGTCGTCCAGCTTCTGGGCAGAGTACATAAATGAGGGTTTCATCTAGTTGGTGTAAATGATTGCGCAGATCTGCCAGTGTGATAATTAGGCGATTCTTGCGTTCGGCCCCCAAGATTTCTACCGGTAGTCGCACGTCTAGTAACTTATATGTTTTGCCTAGAGAGCTCCAATTCGCCAATTCACTTTCGGTAACATATTGCACCACGGGTTCTTCGAGGAGGGTTTTAAAATCATCTTTGCCCAGCTCCATTAAAACGCCATTGCTGGCCATCTCTGCCGATGCATTGCGTACGGTATTACCAATTAATGCTTCTTCGCCAAAGTACTCTCCTGGGCCGAGCTGCGCAATGATTTGTCGTTCACTACCAGCTTCTTGATAGCGCAATATTCGTACATTGCCTTTTTGAATGACAAAAAAGGCATTTCCTGGATCGCCTTCGGTGATGATGCGTTGTCCTGTCGACATATTGCGTTCATTAAATTTGGCGAATAACTGTTGCAGATTGGCGGGGGGGATTTGTTGAAATAGTTTTGATCCCAGCAAGCAAGACATCCAATCGCGTTCGAGATAATCATCTTCGCTGACGTCGGTAACCAGGTAGTTGCCTGCTTGATCCCAGGTCAGTACTAAATCTAATTTGTCTTTTGATACTTGTAAAAAAGTAGAATCCGACTTGGTGACGGCAGAGTATTGGTAAGGATTGGCGGTATCCAGAGGCGCTCGTGCTTGATCATCTGCAGAAAACAGTGGGTGAATTTGAAACTGAGCGTCGAGTAATTCAATGTTGCCATCTACCAAATAATAATAGTGTTGATTGATTTGATTACGCTTAAACACCATTTTTCCTGCAGGCAAGTGCACGCGGTTGACATGATGAGCGAGTTCATTTAGGTTGCCAGGAGACATTCCCTCTAATGGACGCAAGGTACGTAGTAATTTAATGAGAGGGGTTTCAGTGGACATAACAACAAACGGTGTCCTGGTGGCATTGGGTTGATGTGCCTTATATTAGCTTGTGTAGCTCAAACCACCAATAGCCAAAGCGCAATTTCTATGATCAACTTTAATGTGAGCAGATTATGAAGATTATTTTTCATAGCACATTGCTATGGTGTTTCTTGGCGTTATCGGCTTGCACTGAACCCAGTACGCAAAAGCAAACGGTGACTGGTTTGTCTGTTGAGGTGTCATTGATTTACGTCGCGAATGTTCAGGGTGAACTAGAGCCTTGTGGCTGCACGCCGGATACCGACTTTGGGGGTATCTTACGGCATAGTACGGGTTTGATGACATTGCGACAGCAATTTCCACAGGCATTTGCTGTGGCTGCTGGTGGTTTGTTGGATACAGTGGCCAGTACTCAAAAAATTAAAAATCAATTTATTTTGCAGGGTTTTCAAAAACTGGATTATGACGCTATTGGTTTGCAATGGCGTGACTTGGCATTTGGCGAAAGTTTGTTGATGGAGAAACCGTTGCCGTGGGTTGCTTCGAATTATCCGCGTTCAAGCTTTGTGAAAAGTCGTGTGATCACGCGCAGTGGCAAGCAATTGAAAGTTTTTAGTTTTTTGGATTCAGCTGGCTTTTCATTAATGACAGGCCGCGAGAAATTTCAACAGTTAACTGATGAGTTGTTGCCGTTAATAAAACAGTCGCGTGCGCAAAATGAAATCATTTTGGTGTTGTTAAGCCCTAACATGCAGGACTGGTTGTCCATTTTACAGGATCAGGTGGATTTTATTGTTTTGCCGACAGGTGCGGAGCAGTTTGAGCCACCACGTGCCTTAACGCCCAAAACTTGGTTGTTGCAACCAGGGCATAGGGGGATGTATTTAGGCGCAGCGAATTTTTTACGTTCAAGTCAGGGGGAGTGGCAATTGCAGAACCAGCAAATTTTACCTTTGTCTGCGCAAGTCGCTAATGATGCCAAGCTGCAACCGTGGTATGAGCAATATAATGCAGCGCTGCGTACAGCTTATCAGCAAGAAGTGGCGATAAAAAAACAAATTCTGACTGAGTCGAATTATGTTGGTGGGGCTGCTTGTCAATCGTGTCACCAAGCTGCCTATGCGGTTTGGCAGAATAGTGCGCATGCGCATGCATTAGATAAGTTGAAGGCAGTCAATAAGGCTTTTGATCCTGAATGTGTTAATTGTCACGTGGTGGGTTTGCATCAATCAGGTGGATTTATTGATGAAGTCACAACGCCTCATTTGGCTAATGTGCAGTGCGAAAGCTGTCATGGATCTCGTCGTGATCATGTCCGTCAGCCGGTAATCAATTCAACGACCGCTTTCAGTGCTCAGCGTGCAACCGAAAAAAATTGTGAAACTTGTCATAATGCGCAACACAGTCCAAAATTTGATTTCAAAAAATATTGGCCGCTGATTAAACATCAGTGATGCGCCCGTCAGGTTGGATGCTTTTCCTCGCCTATACTGTTGCTATTCAAAAGCAATGGTGGCGCCAGTGCTTTTGAATACGTGCAACATAAGCTGGATGCAAGTTTAACAGGGTAATCGCGACGATTATGATAAAAATGGAAGGCATGGCACCGTTTAACCTCGTTAAAGGTGAGGTGGATGTCACTATATTGGAAACTGAGCGGTCGCTCAAAGGCTTTATGGAGAACCGATCTGATGTTTCTTCATTGCAATCTGCCATTATGTTACTAAAGCAGCTTTTAGGTGTTGCACGTGTTATTAATTTGCATGGTGCTGCGTTTCTTCTGCAGGATATGTTGTTACTGGCGAATCACTTATTGGAAAAGCGCTTTGATGAAGTTCAGTTCGATACCGCGTTAGGTATGCTCGGACAATCTTTAATTATACTGGGTCATTATTTGAATTATATTCATCTACGACAAAAACAAATGCCGGTATTATTAGTGCCAACTTTAAATCAGATTCGGCGTTTGCTGAGTTTGCTGTTGGTGTCTGAGTTTGATTTTGCAGCATTGGATATTGCTGATATTAATAATAATGCCAGCACCTTATTTGCAAGTCTGCCTGCAGACCAAGTGTCCATGGTCGAAATTCCTGAGCGTTGTCGTCGTTTGCGAAGTATGTATCAGGTCGGTCTACTCGGTATTGTTCGGGATGAGAATATACTGACCAATTTGAAAATTCTTAATCGTGCCATGGAGCGTATCGCGCGTATTTGTGGAGATGTGCCAATTACGAGGTTATGGTGGGTAGCCTGTAGCAGTATTCAGGCTTTTATTGCTGGGGATGTTGAGTTAAATGTGGCAAGAAAAATTGTGTTGCGTAAGGTTGATTCGCAACTTAAACGATTGGTGCATGAAGGGGTTGCGTTCTTAAATCAGCAGCCTCCTGAGGACTTGTTTCAAGAGTGTCTTTATATTCTAGCGCTTTCCCAAAATGTTCCTGGATTAATTGAAGATATCAAAACGGCTTATGCTTTGCTTGATTATCCATTTACGGATGTTGAGTTGCGGCAAGAGTATTTACAGATGAATGGTCCAAATGATTCCGTGATCGCGACGGTTGCCATCAGCTTGCTAGAAGAAATATTACAAATTCGAGAAACGGTTGAAATCGGTGCAAATGGCATGGCGGCTGAGTCTACGCATTTTAGTGATGCTGAATTGATCTTGTCTCGCGTAGTGTCAACTTTATGGATGTTAGATTTGCCAGATGCCGCCATCGCGTTAAAACAGCAGTTGCAGGTATTGCAATCCTGGTCGCAGTCCGGAGCAAAACCGAGTGAAGCGGAATTACAGGGGATGGCGGATGCTTTAATGCAAGCAGAGAATGCCATTGCGAATCTCAGGAAGCGATATGTCTATGATAATCTTCCGCATGTGTCCAGTCCGTCTGCTAATGTATCTATTGATCAATTAGATGAGGCGCGTTTATTGGTTGTGGGGGAATCACGTATCGGTTTGTCTATGACGATAAAAGCCATTAATGCCTATATAGAGTCGCAGTATCATCATGAGCATATTGGAAATGTTCCTGATACGCTGCATTTAGTTGCTGGTGCCTTGCAAATGCTGGAGTTAGATCGTGCTGCAGGGGTATTAATCGGTTGCAAGAAGTTTATGGATAAATGTATATCGGCAGCACCTGGCCAGCAGCCTGATGCAAAAGATTTTGACAGTATGGCCGATGCGCTCTGTAGTGTGGATTACTATTTAGAGGGTATGGAAGAAGGCAAGCCTATCGGCGAGGGGGTGTTAACGGTTGCAGAAGAAGGTATTGCTGAATTGGATTTAGAAGTTTCTCATTAGTTGGGACAGCTATAAAAAAATTCAAAACAAATCTATACGCGCTTGGTGCGCACGCCTCTTTAGGTTTTCTCTGGCATCTCATGCCTAATGATTTTATTGCCGCTCATTCTAATCAAGCCAAATCAATCATTCTATTGGAGTAATTTTGATTTATCCGACAATTATCCTGACACAGGGGGGCTGGTAGTGAGTGAAATTGTCGATTGAGTCACATAATTACAACATATTGAAAGCAGCCTGTTAAATAATCAATCGTAAGGTGTAACTAGGGCGTGTTGACGATTCGAAGTAAACGGATGAGTAAAAATAAAACCATTTAGCGAATATAGCGTTTTAAAAGTAAACGGTTGCATAAAAATAGCAGACTCGTAACATTGGTTTTTGCGAAAACCGACAAGGAGGCGA
>JANNXD010000032.1:0-15263 GCA_031409375.1 Gammaproteobacteria bacterium
GTTATCGGTATGATTAAACGCTTTAAAATAATTGCTGATCGCTATAGAAATCGGCGCAAGCGATTTGGTTTACGTTTCAATTTGATTGCGGGTATTTACAACTTCGAGATCAATTTTTGAGTTATGCAAGAGGTCTATTGATGTGGCTCCTTGGATCTCTTATTCCTGTCACACACACATTGATCATCGCAACTCTCCTTTTGCTCAAAAGGCAAGTTTACGAATCACATCTTTTTATTCAACCAAAAGTTTACCTTTGATTGAATTGTGCTAGGGAGCCCTGACTAAACAGTACTCGCTATACGCCTGTCATATTACAACACATTTAATTGACCTAGAATAATGTGCCGGTCACGCAGCAAATCACCTATGCACGCATTGCATCCATTATCCATCTGTCTATAATGCTTATTTTATTTAACTGTAACCTGTGTACTCCATCTGATCGTTATTACCTGAATAAGGATGCTTCGCCAATGAAAACCCCCGTTCGTGTCACCGTTACCGGTGCAGCTGGCCAAATTAGTTATGCGTTGTTATTTCGCATCGCCTCAGGCGCCATGTTGGGCGCAGATCAGCCGATCATTCTGCAATTATTGGAAGTAACCCCAGCGCTACCGGCATTACAGGGTGTGGCGATGGAGTTAGAAGACTGTGCTTTTCCGCTCTTACAAGACTTGGTATTAACTGACGATCCGAAAGTGGCATTTAAAGACAGTGCTTATGCCTTATTGGTTGGCGCACGGCCACGCGGTCCTGGCATGGAGCGTAAGGACTTGCTAGAGGCCAATGCACATATTTTTTCCGTGCAAGGTCAAGCCATCAACGAAGTCGCCAAACGGAATATCAAAGTATTGGTGGTAGGAAATCCGGCGAACACCAATGCGCTCATCGCTCAACGTAATGCGCCTGATATTGCACCACAACAATTCACCGCCATGACACGCTTAGACCACAATCGCGCTATTAGCCAACTGGCAGGAAAAACCCAAACAAGCGTCACGCAAATTCGGCAAATGACCATTTGGGGTAATCACTCATCGACGCAATATCCCGATCTTTACCACAGTATGATTGATGGCAAACCTGCTTTATCGGTGATCGAGGAAAGCTGGTATAAAAACACTTTAATTTCTGACGTACAACAACGCGGCGCGGCAATTATCAAAGCGCGTGGTGCTTCCAGTGCGGCATCAGCAGCAAATGCTGCTATTGATCACATGCGCACCTGGGTATCAGGCACACCGGCTAACGATTGGGTCAGTATGGCAGTGTATGCTGATGGCAGTTATGGCGTAGAAGCTGGTTTGATTTTTTCATTCCCTTGCCGCTGCCGCAATGGCCAATTTGAGATCGTGCAGAACTTGGAGCTCAATTCTTTCAGTAAAGAAAAAATCCAAGCTACCGAAAAAGAGCTGCTGGAAGAAAAATTAGCTGTCGCGCATCTGCTGCCCAGCTAATGATTGATCATCATGTCCGATCTCCACGACCTTAATTTGCTGCTCAATAGCAATATTGCATTGATTGTCGTGGAGACGCATGAAGAACCGCGTTTGCTTGAACTGGTTAAGCAGGCAGGTAAACAGCGTTTTAAAGCGGTTTTCAGTTGGAGTATCACCCAAAAATTTCGGCGTTTAGATTTAAGCTTACTCGATGATAATGACTTCAAAGCAGTGCCCAGCGATGATGTTGAAGCGGCACTAGCGGCCATTGATCGATTTACAACGTCGAGTTTATTTGTTCTGTGTGATCTACACCCTTATATTGAAGATCGTCCCAAAGTTATTCGTTTACTCAAAGACATCGCTTTACAGCCAGCAGCATCCAGGCACACACTGATTCTACTCAGTCATCAATTCACGTTACCGGCGGAACTCAAGCCCTTTTCTGCTCATTTGCAAATTCGGTTGCCGAATGATGCGCAATTGCAGCAATGGATTCGCGAGGCGGCCAATCGTTGGTCCGAAGCCAATCAAGGTCAGAAAGTTAAAGCCACTCAGCCGCTGCTCGATCGCTTGGTCGCGCAACTCCGGGGTTTGCCCGCAGAACCAGCCAAACGTTTGCTGCAACAAGTAATCGAAAATGATGGTGCCATTACCGAAGCTGATTTAACCACGGTGCAACAACAGAAATTCAAACTGCTGAATGACAGCGGGGTTTTGCAGTTTGCAGATGACACCAGCACATTTGCTGACGTTGCCGGGCTTACGCGTTTAAAAACCTGGCTGGCTCAACGTCAAAAACGCTGGCAACAAGCAACTGACGCACCCAACGCACTTGATTATCCAAAAGGCATTTTGTTGTTGGGCGTACAAGGTGCCGGAAAAAGTTTGGCCGCCAAAGCGATTGCGGGCTTCTGGCAAGTGCCCTTACTGAAACTTGACATTGGTAGCTTGTACAACAAATACATCGGTGAAACCGAGCGCAATCTACGCGACAGCATTGAATTGGCAGAATCGCTCGCCCCTTGTGTGCTCTGGTTAGATGAGCTGGAAAAAGGCTTGCAGGAAGATAGTGATCAACAAGGTCTTGGCCAGCGTTTGTTGGCAACTTTATTGACTTGGTTAGCTGAAAAAAAATCAGCCGTATTTATTGTCGCCACCTGTAACGATGTGCGCCAACTACCCGCCGAGCTGATTCGCAAAGGCCGCTTTGATGAAATCTTTTTTGTTGATCTGCCAACCCAGCAAATCCGTGCACAGATTTTTCAAATTCACCTGCAAAAACGTCAGCAAAACATCAACAACTTTGATCTGGCAGCCTTGGCAATCGCTAGCCCGCAATTTTCAGGCGCAGAAATTGAGCAGGTAGTGGTATCAGGGTTATATTCTGCCGAAGCACAGCAAACAAAGCTCACACAAGTACATCTACTCACCGAAATCAGCAATACCCAGCCATTGGCTGTGGTACGCTCGGAAAGTATCATTCAATTACGTCAGTGGGCAAAAGATCGCACCGTGCCCGCCGATGAGCCTGATAAAATAGATTGATACCAGCATAGGATCGTTTAACCGTGAACTTATCTCAACGCACGCCGCCACTGGACAATCCAGATCCTGCGCAGCTGCGGGCACAAATTCTTGACTATTTTCTTAATACCTTTGATGGCTACGAGCAACTATTTACCACGCTCATGTCTACTCACGCACTAAACGGCGATGCCGCGTTTTACCAAAAACCCATTGCGCTACGCCATCCCCTGATTTTTTATTTCGGACACACCGCCGTTTTTTTTATCAACAAGCTAGTGGTGGCCGGATTAATCAGTGAGCGCATCAATCCTCAGTTAGAGTCCTTGTTTGCTGTCGGCGTCGATGAAATGTCCTGGGATGATATTCGAGACGATCAATTTCCTTGGCCATCGGTGCAAGTCGTAAAAGTCTATCGCCAACAAGTGCGTCATCGTATCGAACAATTAATTCTCGAATTACCCTTAACGCCGCCCATTCATTGGCAGCATATTTGGTGGCCGATTATGATGGGCATCGAGCATGAGCGCATCCATCTAGAAACCTCGTCTGTGTTAATCCGCCAACAGGATCTTGCTTGGGTGCAGTCTCAGCCCGCTTGGCCGATCTGCCAACTCAATTCATCTGCACCCACCAATGTGTTGATCGATATTCCAGCCGGTCGTGTCCACTTGCATAAGAAACGCGATGATGCGTATTACGGTTGGGATAATGAATATGGCGAGCATCACGCGACGGTTTCAGCTTTTCAAACCAGCCGTTATTTGGTGAGCAATCAAGAGTTTTTAAGCTTCGTTGAACATGGCGGCTACCAAGAAGATTGTTTCTGGCAAGCTGAAGGCTTAGCGTGGAAAAACTATTGCCAAGCACAACATCCGAGTTTTTGGCACAAACACAATCAGCAGTGGACCTTGCGGCTGATGACCGAAGAGATCCCTATGCCATGGAGTTGGCCGGTGGAAGTCAACTATCACGAAGCCAAAGCATTTTGCCAATGGCAAAGTCAGTGCACCGGCAAGCACATGCGGTTACCCAGTGAAGATGAGTGGTATCGGTTGTATCAAATCAGCGGTATAACGGCAGCAACGCCTGCGAACTTAAACCTTGAGCAGTTTTCTTCTCCGTGCCCTGTGACTTTATTTGCACATGGAGATTTTTTCGATGTCATCGGCAATGTATGGCAATGGACACAAACGCCTATCTTTCCGTTCAATGGTTTTGAAGTACATCCGTTATATGATGACTTCACCACGCCAACTTTTGATGGCCAGCATAATTTGATCAAAGGTGGCTCCTGGATTTCCACCGGCAATGAAGCTTTAGCTTCAGCGCGTTATGCGTTTCGCCGTCATTTTTTTCAACATGCAGGATTCCGTTACGTGATCAGCCATACTGAAGTGCAACCCGACAATATTTACTACGAAAGTGATCAACAACTGGCCGAGTATGCCGAGTTTCATTATGGTGATGTTTATTATGGTGTCGCAAATTTTCCTAAAACATTAGCACAGTTGGCCACTGACGCGCTCGTTAACAAGCCACATTTAAAAGCCTTGGATCTGGGTTGTGCCACCGGTCGCGCCAGCTTTGAATTAGCCAGATATTTCGACCAGGTGATTGGCGTGGATTTTTCGGCGCGTTTTATTCAGCTCGGCAGTCAAATGCGTGACCAAGGCCAAATACGCTATACCTTGGTAGATGAAGGCGAGTTGATGTCCTATAAAACCCGATGCTTAGCGGATCTGGATTTGGGTGCAGTTGCCAACAAGGTCGAATTCTTACAAGGTGATGCCTGCAATTTAAAAACCGATCTGCGTGATTTTGATTTTATTTTGGCCGCTAATTTAATTGATCGACTCTACCAGCCCGCTGATTTTTTAGCGCAGATTCACCAACGCTTAAATCTAGGCGGTGTTTTGATGATTACCTCGCCTTATACCTGGCTAACCACGCACACTCAGCGCGAACATTGGTTGGGCGGCTTTAAAAAAGATGGCGAAAATTTTACAACCCTGGATGCACTTAAACAGCATTTGAGTGCGCACTTTCGTTTACAGCAGGCACCCAAAGATGTTCCATTTGTAATTCGTGAAACTAAACGTAAATTTCAACACTCACAAGCTGAAGTCACGCTCTGGGAGCGTATTCGTTGACCTTTAATTTTGATCAAATCATCGATCGCGAACACAGTGATTGTGTGAAATATGCGGGGCGTTTAGCTCACTTTGGTAGTGATGACTTGCTACCCTTATGGGTTGCGGATATGGATTTCGCTTGTCCACCCGCTGTTAGCGAGGCGCTTCTTCAACGCACTGCGCATCCGATTTATGGTTATAGTATTTTTCCTGAAAGTATTTTCAGCGCCTTAAGCGAGTGGTTGTTAGTACGACATAGCTGGCCAGTCAGTCGCAACAGTATTTTAATGTGCCCAGGTGTCGTGCCCTGTTTATCCGCCGCCGTATTAGCCTTTACCCAACCAGGTGATGGCGTGATTGTACAACCGCCGGTGTATTTTCCTTTTTTTAGCGCCGTCACACACAACCATCGGCGTTTAATTGAAAATCCACTGCAATTAAAAGATGGTCGTTATCAAATGGATTTTCGCAATCTTGAGCAGTGTGCCGCGCAAGGTGCAAAACTGTTATTACTATGTTCACCGCATAATCCAGTTGGGCGCGTATGGCTGAAAAATGAACTTCTAGAAATCTTACGGATTGCCCGTGAATTTAACCTCATGATTGTCTCTGACGAAATTCATGCTGATTTAGTTTATACACCGCATCAGCATATTCCACTGACCACGTTAGCACAGCAAGATGATCGCCTGATTACCGCTGTCGCCCCCAGCAAAACCTTTAATATCCCTGGTTTAGGATTATCGAGTTTAATTATCGAAAAACCAGCAGACCGACAGGCCATCCAAAAAATCTTTGATGCAATGCATTTAAGTGCACGCAATCCCTTTAGCATCACCGCATTTGAAGCCGCTTATCGTTTTGGGGGTGATTGGAAAGATGCCTTGATGATATATTTGCAAGCCACGCGAGATACGGTAATCACCTATATTCAACACCATATCCCCGGCATCTGCGCCCTGCAGGCTGAGGGTACTTATCTTATTTGGTTGGACTGTCGCGAATTATCCATGAACGACCAACAACTCGCTGATTTCTTCTGGCATCAAGCCAAAGTTGGTTTAAATGCCGGAACTAGTTTCGGCAAAGGCGGTAGCGGTTTTATGCGTCTGAATATTGCAGCACCAAGAAGCGTGGTGCTGCAGGGATTAATACAAATTGAGCAGGCTGCAGCAACACTCAACCACTAAATAAGCATCAGTTGCCAGACACAGAGCGGATTTCATACATCCACCCACAGCCCATTTTTGGATTTTTAGGGCTAATAAGATGGAATATCTTCCGTTTTATGCGTTTAAGAATTGATTCCCATTCTTCTAATGTGGTAAAAAGCTGACTCGAGAAATAACTCTCAAATCCGTCAAGTTACCTTAAACATAATGATCAATAAGAGGATCTATTAGATGTCCTACGCTAATCTGCCGTCAGGTAAAAATCCCCCAGATGATATTTATGTGGTGATTGAGATACCGGCCAATCACGATCCAATCAAGTATGAAGTGGATAAAGACTCTAATACATTATTCGTAGACCGATTTATTGCCACACCGATGTTTTATCCCTGCAATTATGGCTATGTACCTAACACTCTGTCCGAAGATGGCGATCCGTTAGATGTACTGGTCGTTACTCCTTACCCAGTTGCACCAGGCTCAGTCATTCGTAGTCGTGTCGTTGGCATGTTAGAAATGAGTGACGAAGCGGGCAAAGATACCAAACTGTTGGCGGTACCACATAGCAAACTGACAACTTTATACGATCACGTTAAACAAGCAGCAGATTTACCTGAGCTGTTGATCAAACAAATCCAGCATTTTTTTGAAAACTACAAGGCGCTGGAAAAAGGCAAATGGGTAAAAGTAGATGGCTGGAAAGATGCTGCAGCCGCACGTATTGAAGTTGAAAAAGCGATAGATGCTGCAAAGTAAACGTTATGGCCCATTCAAAAAAATGGGCCAAATTATCCTTAATTATCAATTTCCCAGGTCATTCATTCCCCCAGATAGTAGATGCTCAAAAATTTTTTATGCGTTACGTTTTTTCTTAAATTTCAATATTGGCTTTTCAATTAACCGCCAAGAGATAACTGCGAAAACAAAGGCCAATGCAGTTATGCATAATGGAAATATTAATTTGCCCAAAAGCCCAAAATAAAGAAACAGATTAACTATTGGCATATGATAAATATAGATCCCATATGAAATATCGTTTTTATGCAGCAATTTTTCGCTTAGGCTTGGACATACATGAGCCGCTGCGTAGGTAAGCAGGGCAATCGCGATAAAAATAATTGGACTTACCCCGTTGTTAAACGTCCAGTTGTGATGATACAGAAACCAACCAAACGGAATATAGGTAACCAGTAAAATTAAAAAATGCTTATTACTGATTACCGCGAAGCGCTTGTAAATATACTTTTGAAATAACAGTCCAGTTAAAAACATGTATAACCATGGTAAAAATGTCACCCTGATTAATTTCCAATGCACGGTACTGCCGTATTCTGGCTCCAATGTATAAAGTATTCTATTGCAAATGATCGATATAATGATAAGCGTAATAATAACAGGCAAAAAATAGCCTACTTTCACTCTTTTCAGCAAACGATAAATAATCGGCACAAGGATATAAAACTGGAGCTCAACACATATTGTCCAAAGACTGCCATTGAGAACGCCAACACCATAGGCACGCATAAAGTCAGGATTATAAAATTGAACAAACGTAGATTGAGCTAAATACCATACAGAAATTTGTCCAAATGAAACATTTTTACTATCCAAATAACCACTAACAAACACACTCAATATGGCAACAAAGTTACAGATCCACAAAGCTGGAAAAATTCTAATTATTCGATTAATGGCGTAATCATGTAGGTTTTGGTTGGTTTCAAAAGATTTTGATATCAAAAAACCGCTTATAAAAAAAAATATCGGTACACCGGGAAACAGCTTGAGAAATTGTAGCCATTCCGAAAAATAATACTGTCCACAAAGAATTTCTGTCGAGTGACAAAAAGCTACTTGGGTAGCAGCAAAAAGTCGTATCAAATCAAAATTATTCGACAAGCGCTTATTGGACATGATTTTTCCTATACGGGCTGATTCCAATTGTGGACTTGTTTGTACTTCACCCAATCTCTGTTAAGAACGACGTCGCCAATCGCTGGCATGATCTAAAGCGATTAATTCATCCAGTCGTGCTTTAATGGATTTTTCAAAACCACGCTCAGTGGGCTGATATAGCGGGACTTCTGCTAACTGTACAGGCCAATAGCATTCACCTGGTACGTAGCCGAGGGGAAAATCATGCGCATATTGATAGTCACCACCGCAACCCTCAGATTTCATGAGTTTGCTGGGTGCGTTACGCAAATGCAACGGTACAGGCAAATGACCCGTTTGCTCGGCAAGTTTCAGGGCTTGCTTATAGGCGTGATAAACACGGTTACTTTTCGGCGCGACACTCAAATACACCACTGCTTGCGCTAACGCCAGCTCACCTTCAGGAGAGCCCAAACGCTCCTGGATTTGCCAAGCATCTAATGCTATTGATAACGCACGTGGATCAGCATTACCGACATCTTCACTGGCCATACGCAGCAGACGACGTGCAATATAAAGCGGATCACAGCCACCCTTGAGCATACGTGCGAGCCAATATAAAGCAGCATCTGCGCTCGAACCCCGTACTGATTTATGTAATGCAGAAATTTGTTCATAAAACACGTCACCTTGACGATCAAAAGCAACAAGAGGGGAAGATTCCAAGGATTGATCAACTATCGCTGCCGTTAATTCCAAGTGGTCGGGTGGTAAACTATCAACCGCCAATTCCAAAATGTTTAATGCTCGCCTTGCATCACCATGCGACCAGCGCGATATCGCATTCAATACCGCAGGATCCGCATATATGCCACGTGAGCGCAGTAATGGGTCATCCAACGCGGATTGTAAAATTTGTAAAATTTCTCCTTCCTGTAATGGATGCAAACTATAAACATGCAACCGCGATAACAATGCAGTATTGACTGAAAAAGAGGGATTTTCTGTGGATGCCCCCATGAGGACAAAACTACCCTGCTCTACATGCGGCAATAACGTATCTTGTTGGGCCTTGTTAAAACGATGAATTTCATCAATAAAGATAACTGATTGACGACCCGACTGCCGATCAGCAGTACATAGATCCAATCGTTCACGAATATCTTTAACTGAACTATTGACGGCCGACAACGGATACCAACCAGCGCCAATATTGTGCGCCAGCAAAAATGCTAAAGAAGTTTTGCCTGAGCCTGGAGGTCCCCAGAGCATTAATGAATGCAAACGCCCTTGTTGCAACATACTATGCAGAGGCTTGCCTGCTGCGAGTAAATGTTGTTGACCGACGTAATCTGCCAAGCGCTGTGGTCGCAATCGGGCAGCCAGTGGCGTAGGGGCGATCATTAATACTGTTTTCTTAAGAAGTGCAACTGCTTACTTACGTTGATCAATCACGTCGTACCCTTTTGGTAGGACTGGTTGGAAACGACTATCCGCTATCGGTTGATTGAGTTTGACGTCCACGAAACGAATCAAGGTATGCTGTCCGGTTTGATCTGTTAACTCCATAGCGGCCAGATCTTGGTTGCGAAAACGCAAAACCATCGCATCAAACATACTATTGCTATCTTTAGGCGTTAATTTATATTCTCGCAATATTGACCCTTGCGCACTGCGTTCACTATGGCTGATTTTAAATGATGAGGTCAATTGATCAAGCCGTCCACTGAGCAATAATGCAGGGGTTCGACCGACATGCGGATCGAGCTTTTGAATGGTAACCTGCTCTAGATCATCATCAATAATCCAAACCGTTGAGGCATCACTCACGATCGTTTGCTGATAAGGTGCCTGACTATGCCAATAAAATCGATTGGGTTTGACTGCTACCAACTGCCCTTGCACTTGTTGAAGTGTTTGCCCTTTAGCATCTTCAATAACCTGACTAAATTGGGCGCTAAAAGAAGTGATATTATTGAGCTGCTGAGTGAGTAAAGCATTGTCATCATTCGCAGCCAGTGACACGCCACCTGCACATGTCGCTAAAACGAGAAGAGCAATACGCCCTATAAATAAAAAAATACTCATAAATGACCTATCAATAATCCGTCTAATAACAGCTAATTATTTAACTACTTTTAGATTTGGGCGAGGCTTAGCTTTTTTAGTAAGCGTCAACGATGAAGAGGCAACCGTTTTTTTCAGATTAATCTCATTACGCAATTTTGGCTTATCTGGAGGGGGTTGAATATCACCATCTTGTTCAAAAAAAATGCCGCGATTGTTCTCCTGCGCATATACCGCCAAAACGCCCTGAATTGGCACATAAATGTCATACACGATACCAGAAAACTTAGCTGAAAAAGCGACAAATTCTAAATGCAACCGTAACTCACGCACCGCTGTGGTGGCAATATTCAAAACAATACGTCCATTTTTCACGTATGCTTGCGGCACTTCTACGCCTTCCACAAAAGCATCAACTAGCAAAAAAGGGGTAAGATTATTATCTGTCATCCACTCATGCATAGCCCTAACCAAATATGGTCGAGTAGCCGTCAAACCCGTAATCATCGTAGAATTTATTGACATAAAAATTTCTTTAAAAAAAAATCACCCATTATCTTTGCTTTAACCAATTACCTTGTTCGCGCTCTTCTTCAGATAAACTTAATTGAAAACTGTCTCTTTCAAACAAACGTTTGGCATACTGAAAAATCCCCTTGGTCGCATTACTTTCAGTAAAATCAATGCCCAATAAAGGTAAGCGCCAAATTATCGGTGCTACACAGCAATCAATCAAACTGAACTCCTCACTCATAAAGAAAGGCTTTTCTAAAAAAATGGGAGCGACTGATAACAAACTATCAGTTAGTTTTTTGCGGCGCCCCTGTAAATCTGCATCAGAAAGCTGAGTAGTAGTACATAGATCACTTGATTGAATCCCTGAAGAGAAGGAACTCAGCAAGCTATCCACTAATGGGCACCAGTCACGCTCAACTCGATACATCCATAACCGACTGTGCGCACGAGCGACTGGATACACTGGCAATAATGGCGGATGCGGGAAACGCTCATCCAAATACTCCATCATCACATTGGCTTGATACAACACTAAGTCTCGATCAACCAGCGTCGGCAATGAATCGTAAGGGTTTAAATCCCGAACCTCTGGCGGCAAACCGCCTGGGTTAACATTCACAACATCGACAGAAACGCCTTTTTCTGCAAGAACAATACGCACACGGTGACTGTAGTGATCATTTGCATTTGAATAGAACAACATGGACGACCGTTTTGCCATGACAGCGCTAAGATCGCTTTTAGCCTTATTATTATCCATTGTTGTTATCCAGATTAATGATGTTTAGTGTATATCCTTCCAATACTCTCGATTCAAAAAATAAACAGGGACTAGTAACACCAATAAAAACAAGAGTACATAACGACCCATAGCACGTCTTTGTAATTGCATCGGCTCCGCAGCATACACCATAAAATGAGTAAGGTCTGACATAGCGCTATTAAAAGCATTTTTACTCATACTTGCTTGCATTTGCTGTAACACATGCGGCATCCCTACAGCAGGAAAGACGTGATTATTAACACCCCAGGGCCGAGCAGGATCTGCATAAAAACTGGTTAAATAACCATATAACCAATCGGCACCTTGACGCCGTGCAACAAGCGTTAGATCAGGCGGAACAATGCCGAACCAGGTCTTAGCATCTTTTGCTTGCATACGCGTTAATAAGGGATCGCCAATTTTGGTGTTACCAAAAATCAAATGCTGTTGAGCAAGCTCAGGCGGAATATTTAAATCAGCCGCCAACCGTTCATAGCGCAAATACTGCATCGAATGACAACCTTGGCAGTGATTAACAAAAATCTGTGCGCCACGTTGTAAAGCGACCTTATCTTCTAAATTGACATGGATTTTAGGTAGCTCAACACCATGACCTGAACTTGCCCACAGTGAGGGCTGTACCAAAGTAAAAACAACAAAAATAAAAAAGATCCTGAATTTTCTCATCAATGCGCCACCTTCAAACGAGTCGGTACGGGTTTGGTGGATTCAAAATAAGGCGTGAAGGGAAGCAGTAAAAAATGGGCAAAATATAAAAAGGTAGTGATCTGCGCAATCAACGTTTTAATAGGTGTTGGTGCTTCGGCACCTAAATAACCGAGCGTCAAAAATGATAAAACAAAAACCGTTAACGATGTTCGGCTAAACCAACCTTTGTAACGAATGGATTTAACCTTGCTACGATCCAACCAAGGTAATACAAACAAAATAGCAATTGCTGCGCCCATAATCACTACTCCACCCAACTTGTCAGGCACCGCACGTAGCATCGCGTAAAACGGGGTAAAGTACCATACTGGTGCAATATGCTCAGGCGTTTTCATCGCGTTAGCTGGTTCAAAATTCGGTGCTTCTAAAAAATAGCCGCCGCCATCAGGGAAGAAAAAAACCACACTTAAAAAAATCATCAAAAATACCACGACACCCACTAAATCATGTACGGTGTAGTAAGGGTGAAAAGGAATGCCATCTAAGGGAATGCCGTTCTTATCTTTGTAATCTTTAATTTCAACACCATCAGGATTATTTGATCCAACTTCGTGCAGCGCGATAATATGTAAAAATACCAATGCTAATAAAACGATCGGTACTGCAATTACATGCAAAGAGAAGAAACGGTTTAAAGTGATCCCTGAAATTAAATAATCACCACGAATCCACTGCATCAAATCTTCGCCGATAACGGGCACAGCACCGATTAAGTTTAAAATTACCTGCGCACCCCAATAAGACATTTGCCCCCAAGGCAATAAATAACCCAAAAATGCTTCCGCCATCAGAGCAAAATAAATAAACATGCCCAAGATCCACACCAATTCACGCGGTTTACGGTAAGAACCGTACATCATGCCACGAAACATATGCAGATAAACCACTACAAAAAAGGCGCTCGCACCCGTGGAATGCAGATAACGAATCAACCAACCAAAATCGACATCACGCATGATGTACTCTACAGAAGCAAAAGCACCTTCTGCACTGGGCGTATAGGACATGGTTAACCATACGCCGGTGATCAGTTGATTAACTAAAACCAACAATGCTAGTGAACCAAAAAAATACCAGACGTTAAAATTTTTCGGGGCATAATATTGACTCATATGCTCTTGGAACATTTTCGTCGCCGGGAAGCGTGCATCAATCCATGTCATCAATTTATTGGACATACTTAAGCGGCTCCTGCTGGTGATGCACTTTCGCCAATAACCACAACATCATCATTAACAAAATAGTAAGGTGGAACTTCAAGATTGGTTGGTGCGGGAACACCCTTATATACACGACCAGCAAGATCAAACTTAGAGCCATGACAAGGGCAGAAGAAACCGCCCAACCATTCATCACCACCAAGATCAGCGGCGCCAACTTCTGGTCGATATGTTGGTGAGCAGCCCAAATGGGTACAGATACCGGTTAAAATCAGAAATTCTGGCTTTATAGATCGATACGTATTGTGCGCAAATTCCGGTTGCTTTGATTCATTACTTGCAGGGTCTCGTAAAGGAACAACCGACTGCTCTAAATCTTGTAAGGTTTTTTCCGAGCGACGTACAATCCATACCGGGCGACCACGCCATTCAATCACTAACTTCTGACCAACTTCTAACTTGCTGATGTTAGCTTCAACTGGTGCACCGGCAGCCTTAGCTTTAGCGCTGGGATTCCAAGACCGCACGAATGGAACAGCAGCACCGACAACACCAACCGCGCCAACTACAGAAGATGCCGCGATCAACAGCTTTCGGCGACCCATATTTGATGCTGATTCACTCATGGAGACAACCCATTAGGCAAGTTGAAACAAATAATGAAAATTGATAACCACAACCATGAAATGAAAATGGTTTTTAACGTTTGGAGAACTGAGGTCTCTTACGCGCTTTGTGAAGACCAACTTTTTTACGCTCTACCGCACGCGCGTCACGCGTCACAAACCCTGCTTTGCGCAGAGCTGGACGTAGGGCCTCATCATATTCAATCAATGCACGCGTAATTCCATGACGAATAGCCCCAGCTTGCCCACCAATACCACCACCTTTAACCGTGACCTTAATATCAAAATTGGTTAGTAACTCAACCAATTCAAGTGGTTGACGAACAATCATACGAGCGGTTTCTCGACCAAAATACAGATCAAGATCTTTACCGTTGACATTAATCTGACCATTGCCGCGAGGACGCAAAAAAACACGTGCCGTTGAACTTTTACGACGACCAGTACCGTAGTAATGATCAGTGCTACTTAATACTGTGCTGACAGCTTTGGTTAACGATTCTTTGGTAACTGAGGTGGAAACTGAAGACATGAAAATACCCGACTAGAAAAGTAAGAAGGAGTTATTGGAAAGCCCACACCTGCGGCTGTTGCGCCTCATGCGGATGTTGATCGCCAGCATAAACTTTTAGTTTTTTAAACATAGTTCTGCCCAAAGAGTTTTTAGGCAGCATACCCTTCACTGCGGTTTCCAATACGTAACCCGGTTTGCGAGCGATCATGTCCTTAAAGCTGGTAGATCGCATACCGCTGGGATAGCCTGAGTACTGATGATAATGTTTGTCTTGGGCTTTATTACCCGTCACCTTCACTTTTTCAGCATTAATGACCACAACATAGTCTCCCGTATCAACACTCGGACTAAAAATAGGCTTATGTTTACCACGCAAACGCATGGCTATCTGTGTTGATAAACGACCCAAAGTAAGACCAGCAGCATCTATCACCCACCAGTCATGCTGAACGGTTTCGGCTTTGGCAAGAAATGATTTCGGTTGTTTCATAACAAATACTCAGCTCTTCACAAGATGAAAGAATTAACAATTAAGACAGTACTACACATTAGGACTATTCAAGGGCTGGCATGCTACCCAAATCTACAACTTTTTGCAATCTTCAAATGAAGCGTGCTACACAGATAACCTTGCAATATCAGGGCTCCCTAGCACAATTCAATCAAAGGTAAACTTTTGGTTGAATAAAAAGATGTGATTCGTAAACTTGCCTTTTGAGCAAAAGGAGAGTTGCGAT
>JANNXD010000033.1:0-2082 GCA_031409375.1 Gammaproteobacteria bacterium
GTATCAACTGATCGAATGTTAGCAATTTATAATTCAATTTAATTAAAAACTCAAAGAATTTCCGATGGAGCACGTATGAAACACTCAGTTCTCAAGCAATATGAAAAAGACATACAAGAGGACATAGTGTTTCGCTATGCAGCCGAAAAAGATGGCTTGCAAGACAAAAAAAACGGGTTCATTTTTTCTGATCCCTACTACCGGTTTATTCGAGCCATTGAACTGATAAAAAAATCAGAATTGAAAATAGAAAAAAATGAAACCTGGGTAGATCTTGGCTGCCACTACGGAGAGCTAATAAATCTAGTAGGCGGTTCGTTTGATTGCAATTTTGTAGGCATTGATGATTGGAACTTGAAAGCAGCGCTTCCAGCCACAGAATTTAATTATTTTCCATCAAACTTGGCAGAGAAAGAATGGCCTCTGCAGCTACTTGGCAACAATGTCCGAGTGGTGTCTGCTACGGAAGTCATTGAGCACATGATTGATACGGATCAATTTTTACGCTCGATATCAAGTGTTTTTTCAGAAGGCCAAGGTTATCTGGTTCTGACAACACCCAATATAAACTCTTTAAGAAATAGAGTTCTAGTACCATTCGGCGTTTATCCGGCTTCAATGGAATATCGTAATATTATTCACCATGTTCGCTTATTTAACGTAAGTGCACTGGAGGAATTATTAAACAGCAACGGTTATGAAGTTTTACATTGTATTGGGGTAAGTTTTTTCCCAGAGCGATTTTTAAAGATGAACTTCGTAAGGATAATCTCCGAAAAACTGGCAAATCTTTTCCCGACACTTTGCGGAAATATTATAGTCATTGCTAAATATAAAAAAGATCGATTACAAGATTAGGCGAATTCAAGCATGAAGTATAATTTTATTACCGCAGCTAAAAAAGCAAGAACTGCATCACTGGATATCTGCCAATGAAACAGCTGAGTACGAACGTAGCAGCGTATCCATGGATACCGCTGCACTGTTTAAATCATTACTTCTACTAAGGAAGAATCCATGTACGTGCAGTTTGGATGTGGCTTTTCTGCCCCCGCTGGGTGGGAAAATTTCGATGCCAGCCCAACCTTAGTGTTGGAGCGGTTGCCATTGCTTGGTCGATTTGTAAAACGTAACGATCAGCATTTCCCGGCGAATGTCAGATACGGTGACATTGTTCGCGGCCTGCCTTTTGAGCCAGAAAGTATCGACGGCGTTTACTGTTCACATATTCTTGAGCATCTGGCCGCTGACGATATGGATAGGGCGCTCCAGAATACTTTTAAAATACTTCGTCCAAACTCTCTTTTTAGAATTGTTGTGCCGGATTTAAAACAATTGGCCAATAGTTACGTTGCTGATTCGTCAAGTGAAGCATCACATCGCTTTATGCGGGAATCATGCCTAGGCTATGAACAGCGGCCGCGTGGAATGGCAGGATTTTTGAAGAGCTGGTTTGGAAATAGTCCGCATTTGTGGATGTGGGACGAGGCTTCGCTCGGGCTCAAACTTTCAGAGCATGGTTTTGTCAATGTTCGGCGCGCATATTACAGTGATTCCGAGGACCCCAAGTTCAAAGAAGTTGAAAACAGTGATCGGTTTGATGGCTCGCTCGGCATGCAATGTACAAAGCCATAAGTAATTTCTTCAAGTGCCGCACATCCGCCGTTCTGCCGGCAAATGTTGCGTCCTGCAGTTTTTTAGTTTGATCGCCAAATTTATTAGGATAAGACAGAGATGTGAAGCAATACCTTGCACTTCAAACTTGAATCTGCGGTATTAATTTCAGGTTCAAGATCGAAATTAATGATTTTCTATTTCAGTACATTGTGTCATCGAGCGAGTAAAAAGGAGCGGTTGTGGACTATCAAGCTTTATATTCAACTAAGTCATCTCAGTATTTCAGTGGTATGCGAGAGGACGTGCTTAGTTACTTGCCTGAAAACTTAAATCTTGTGTTGGATGTAGGCTGCAGCTCTGGCGAGTTTGGCAAGCTTTTAAAGCAAAAAGGTTTGACAGTGTGGGGTGTCGAACCTAACACAGCATCAGCAGAAGCGGCGAGCTCGAAACTTGATCGTGTGATCA
>JANNXD010000034.1:0-2637 GCA_031409375.1 Gammaproteobacteria bacterium
CAACAAGGTCAGTTCACGCATTGGTTTTAAAGGCTCATTGCTGATGCTGCTCAACAACTGCTGATAATTGTCAGCCAGTTGCGCAATGGTAACATCGGCAAACAAATCGGGATTCCAAAGCCAAATGAGTTCCAGACCCTCGGCTCGCGCTTGCAAGGTTAACTGCACATCAAATTGCACCGCATTCAAATCCGGCTCCATCGCTTGGAAGCGAATACTTGCACGCGGACTCAAAAAAAGTTTCTGATCGCGATAATCAAACGCCATTTGAAATAACGGCGAACGCGAGTTGTCGCGCGGCAATTTCAAACGCTCAACGACTTTTTGGAACGGAACTTGATGATGCTCATAGGCTTGCCAGTTGACTTGTTGAACCACCGCCATCCATTCAACAAACGATTGCTCACCATCATACTGGCTGCGCAATACCAGCGGATTCACAAACATGCCCACCAACCCAAACAGTTCTTCACGTTCGCGATTGGCGGTCATAATGCCAATGATAATGTCTTGCTGTTGGCTATACCGCGCCAACAATAGTTTATAGGCCGACAGAAATAATATAAATTTACTGACTTGCTGTTGTTGCGCTAGACCTTGTAGTTTTTCTACAAAAGCGGACGGTAAAAATTGATGCAAGGTTTTGCCTTCATAACGCTGAACCTGGGGTCTAGGCCAATCGCCAGGCAACGAAAACCCTTGCTCACCACCTTGTAATTTTTGCTGCCAATAGTCCAAATCGGCTTGCTGCTGCGCTGATCGATCATGCTGTTGCTCGGCTTTCCATGCGACATAATCAGTATAACGAATCGGCAAGGGCGATAACTCGACTTGCGGTTGATCGTACCGCTTTATCCATTCATTAAAAATCACCTTCATTGACCAACCATCGGTAATGATGTGATGGAAACTCAATAACAATCGCCCCTGACCATTGGGCGTTATGGCTAACTGCGCACGACACAAGGGACCAGTTTGCAAATCAAACGGCAACAGCGAAAATTCTCGCGTGTGTTCTATCCAATCGATATCTTGGCTGACTTCAACAATTACTAATGGCCAATTTTGTAAGTCCAACCACTGTACTGACGGCTGTCCGCTATGGGCATTTAATGGAAAAATACAACGTAATGATTCATGGCGACACCACAAATAATCCAATGCGGCTTGCGCACGCGGCACGTCAACACACTCATCCAAAATAATTTGTGCTGGCAGATGAAGCACCCTACTAGTTGGATCCATTTGACAGACTAACCAAAGGCGTTGTTGCGCATCCGACAGTTGTTCACTAGGCTGCGATTGACGAGCAATAGCTGCGAATTTTTCAATTGCTACCGAGCTTGAAGTGCCGCTATCTCGTTGCTGAGCTTGATGTTCAGCAATCGCAACGGCTTGCGTAGCAATACTCCCGTGACGCAACATTTGCGGTAACGACCAAGTCAAAGAAAACTCCGCATTGATCATGGCCAGCAAACGCATCGCCACCAGCGATTGCCCGCCAATGGCAAAAAATGCATCGGTCACACTAATATCGTTTTGCTTTAAACAAAGTCGCCAAAATTCCAACAACTTGTGCTCGAGTGGATTTTGCGGCGGCCGCACATCGCGCACCGGCTTGGACTGTTCCGTTAAGGCCGCAAAATCAATCTCACCCGTCGCCGTAAACGGCAGCGTCGGCAACCATTGCAAGGGTAAGCGCCAGCTTTTACCGAGCGCATCGGACAGACTTAGCTCGGGCAATTTCCCCGTTGGCAAAGCCGCTTCAGCAATATACGCTTGTATTTGCAAGCCAGGTTGCACGGCATTGATCGCCAACCGATTTTCTGGATGGCTGGCATATAAACCAATTGCCAAGGTTTGCGCTGGCTGCTGCAAGGCCACCGCCAAACTGGCCAACGCCGGTTGCAATGCCATACTGGCGACACCACGCGCCGCGAGTATTTCTGGTTGCAGCCCCAAACTATCGGCATGCACCTGACTCAATCCTTGATTACGCCAACTGGCCCATTGCAAACTGAGGCAGTCATAACCTTGTGCTGCATAATCGGCGAGCAAAGCATCCAAGTAAGCATTAGCAGCGGCATAACCACCTGAAGTTGAGCCACCCAGCAGTGCCACCACCGACGAGAAACCAATGAAATAGGCTTGCGGATAAGGCGTCAATAATGCCAACAAGGTTTGTGTGCCGATGATTTTGGGTTGCAACAATGCTTGCAAATCAGCGACATTTTCTTCGACCAGCAAACATTCGCGATATTGTCCTGCCAAATGAAAAATACCCGCCAATGGAGCGCCTTGCAGCAACTGCTGAGTTTGCGACTTTAACGCGGCAGCGTCGGTTAAATCGGATTGCAGATAATATAATCGGGCACGATAGCGACTGCGTTTGTCGACATCCAGTGCAGCGGCTTGTTCGCTGATGCCATCCAACAGTTGATGGACGGCAGCGCCATCAGAACGCCGACCCAATAATATTAGAGGTGATTGCGTTTGCGTTAATAAATAAGCCACCAATTGTTGACCAAGCCCGCCCAACGCGCCACTGATCAACACCGCGCCAGGTTTGTGCAAGCGCTATGCAGCCGGTTGAGCTTTTGGCACAACCGGCTGCATCGCCGGCACATAAGCTTGAAA
>JANNXD010000035.1:0-3845 GCA_031409375.1 Gammaproteobacteria bacterium
CCAAGCCAGTTACCCCGCATAGGCATTGGTAACATTTATTTTGATTTGCGAGACGATGACAAACACCACCACGGCCGCCATCACCCAAGCCGGGTCGCTGAACACATAGGCGTAAGCGGCCAGGTACATCTGCGTGGGCTCCAGTGCTTGCGCCAGTGGCACTTGCATTTGCAGGGCCAAGAATGCGAGGAAGGCGCCGCCCAACATCTTCAGCATGCCGGGCACGATCCAGCCTGGCCCCGCGATCAGCACCGCCGCCCACCAGCGCTTTTTGTTCTTGGCGGTTTTCTCCGGCATGAAACGCAAGAAGTCCACTTGTTCGCCGACTTGCACCACCAGCGCAAAGGCGGCGGTGCTGGCCACACCAAACATCATCCAGTTGAAACCGCTTTCGCCTGACACACGCCCCGACAACTGCGTGAACTGCGCGAACACCTGCGGGTCTTTGAACAAGATGGCGAGGTAGGGCAAAACCAGCAGCACCAGCCACAAGGGCTGGGTCCACCACTGAATACGGTTGATCAAGGTGATGCCGTGGGTCACCAGTGGAATCACCACCAAGGCCGATACCAAATAACAAACCACCAGCGGCCAGTCAAAAAACAACTGCAAGGCCAGCGCCATGATGGCGGCCTCGATGGCGAAGAAGATGAAGGTGAAGCTCGCGTAAATGAGCGAGGTGACGGTGGAGCCCAAGTAACCAAACCCAGCGCCGCGTGTCAGCAAGTCCATGTCCACGCCGTATTTGGCTGCGTAGACGCTGATGGGCAGGGCGGTGAAAAACGTCAACAGCCCGACGATCAAGATGGCCCACAGCGCATTGGCAAAGCCGTAGTTCAGTGCAATGGCGCCGCCGATGGCCTCCAGCGCCAGAAACGACACCGCACCAAAAGCGGTGCTCGCCACCCGAAATTCACTCCAACGCCGGAAGCTGCGCGGCGTGTAACGCAGGGCGTAGTCCTCCAGGGTTTCGTTGGCCACCCAGGTGTTGTAGTTGCGCCGGACGAAGAAGATTTTTTGGATGGAGGGGGACATGGGGTTGTTCCGTCATTCCCGCGCAGGCGGGAATCCAGTGCGGTGCCTCAAACACTGCCTTTGGGCGGCCTGCGCCCACTGCTGGATTCCCGCCTGCGCGGGAATGACGAGGGGAGGTGCGGCAATGGCTGGGGTTGATGTGGCGACCATGACATGCGTTCAGCAAGAAACGATCCATGCCAGTGGGCCACGAACTGCGATCCAAGCCCTACGTTGAATGACGTATTGGGCCGATTCCGGGTTTCCCCGAGGATTGCTGCACCGCAACGCACAAGGCTGGTGCACCAAAACCCAAGCCCCACCGCCTAGCGAGCCGATTCATTCGACCGTCCATCACCACCCGCCAGGAGCGTTTCATGTCCAAGTCTGATTTAGCCCCCAAGTCACCTTCGCGCCGCCGCTTGATTCAGGGCGCCTCCAGCCTGCCGCTGATCGGCATGGCCGGCTTGGCCAACGCCCAAGCCTTCCCCACCGCCAAGGTCAACACCACCAAACTCGCAGTGACCGACACCGAAGTCACCGTCGGCCAGTTGCACTCGGCCACGGGCACCATGGCGATTTCGGAAACGGGGTCGATTCAAGCCGAGCAGTTGGCGATCGACCAGATCAATGCCATGGGCGGCGTGCTGGGTCGCAAGATCAAGGTCATCAAAGAAGACGGTGCATCCGACTGGCCGACCTTTGCCGAGAAGAGCAAAAAACTCTTGGTCAATGACAAAGTGGCCTGCGTGTTCGGCTGCTGGACCAGCGCTTCACGCAAAGCCGTGTTGCCCATCTTTGAAAAAGAAAACGGCATGCTCTATTACCCCACCTTCTACGAAGGTTTGGAGCAAAGAAAAAACGTCATCTACACCGGCCAAGAAGCCACGCAGCAAATTTTGTACGGCCTGGATTGGGCGGCCAAAGAGAAAAAAGCCAAGACCTACTTCTTGGTCGGCTCCGACTACATCTGGCCGCGCACCTCAATGAAGATTGCGCGCGCCCACATTGAGCGTGTGGCAAAAACCGGCAAGGTGGTGGGCGAAGAGTACTACCCACTGGGCCACACCAACTTCAACTCCTTGATCAACAAGATCAAGGTTGCCAAGCCCGATTGCATCTTCATCGCCGTGGTGGGTGGCTCTAACGTCGCCTTCTACAAACAGCTCAAAGCAGCCGGTGTGACCGCCGACAAGCAGTTCCTCCTGACCATCTCGGTGACCGAAGACGAGGTGCTGGGCATCGGCGGCGAGAACATGACGGGCTTCTTCGCGTCGATGAAGTACTTCCAGTCGCTGGACAACCCCAACAACAAAAAGTTTGTCGAGGCTTTCAAAGCCAAGTACGGCAAAGACGCAGTGATTGGTGACGTGACACAAGCCGCCTACTTGGGCCCCTGGTTGTGGAAAGCGACGGTCGAGAAAGCCGGCAGCTTTGATGTGAGCAAGGTGTCGGCCGCCTCCCCAGGCATTGAATACAAAGAAGCGCCAGAAGGTTACGTGAAGATCCACGAGAACAACCACCTGTGGAGCAAAGCGCGCATCGGTCAAGCGGGGTCCGATGGGCAGTTCAAGTTGGTGGCGGAGTCGCCGGGCTTGATTGAGCCGAATCCGTTTCCCAAGGGATACCAGTAACACGCTAACAGCCACTGCCCTTGGCTGTCGTTCCCGCGCAGGCGGGAATCCAGCGATGTCAACACAAGCGCGGTGGCCCGTTAAAACCGATCTGAATTCCCGCCTGCGCGGGAATGACGGCGGCAGAACTGCACAGTGCCGCATGAAGCGCCATTGCATCTGAAAACAGGACACGCCATGACCTTCTTCGACATGCTCAACATTGGCCTGATGCAAGGCTTCGCCGGCCTGAGCTTTTTTTCCGTGTTGTTGCTCATGGGTTTGGGCCTGGCCATTATTTTCGGCCAGATGGGCGTGATCAACATGGCCCATGGTGAGTTCATGACCATCGGTGCTTACACCATCTTCTTGTTCTCCCACTTGGCGGAGTCGTTCGCGCCCAAGCTGGTGCAGCTCTACTTTCCATTTGCGATTGCAGCGGCGTTCTGCATTGCCTTTGCAGTGGGCTGGTTGGTGGAGTGGGCCTTCATTCGCCACCTTTACAAACGCCCACTCGACACCTTGCTCGCCACCTGGGGACTGTCGTTGGGCATGCAGCAAATTTTTCGCTCCTCGTTTGGCGCCAAAGAAGTCAGCCCCACCTTGCCCGAGTGGCTGATGGGGTCGTGGGCGCCGGTTGAAGGGCTGGACATTCCCATCAACGGCCTCTTTGTGCTGGCGCTAACCCTCTTGGTCACCGGCGGAGTCTTGCTCGCACTCTACAAATCACGTTGGGGCCTGCGCGTGCGGGCCACGGTGGCGAATCGGGCCATGGCAAACGCCACCGGCATCAACACCAAACGCACCGACCGCCTGACCTTTGCCATCGGTTGTGGTGTGGCCGGCATTGCCGGTGCTGCCTTCACCACGATTGGCTCCACCGGGCCCACCAGTGGCTCGCTCTACATCGTGGATGCCTTCTTGGTCGTCACCTTTGGTGGCGCGGCCAGCTTGCTCGGCACTGTGGCATCAGCCTTTGGCATTGCACAGACCCAGTCGATCGCCGAATTCTTCATGACGGGTTCGATGGCCAAGGTCCTGACGCTGCTCATCATCGTGACGATATTGATGTTCCGGCCGCAAGGTTTGTTTGCGTCGAAGGTGCGTCGGTGATGAATGTTGTGCTGAAGAACGTGTCTGCCTCCTCCCGTCATTCCCGCGAAAGCGGGAATCCAGTGCGCACGGAACCATGGATTCCCGCCTCCGCGGGAATGACGG
>JANNXD010000036.1:0-1931 GCA_031409375.1 Gammaproteobacteria bacterium
CGCCTTTCAGCGCCGCTAGCGCTAACTTGGCTTTCTGGCTTCCGCTGAATAGTTTGCGCTTGCTTTCGCTCATTTATTAACCCCTTATTTTCCGGCAGCCTCTATCTTAAACTGCTGTCCTGTTTTCGGGGTCCACTATAATTTGATTGCTGACTGGCAATTGGCTGTTAACGGAAAGAAGCCTTTTCCAATTCGAGGACTCGACCAATAAATGTTGCAGAAATTATTCCAAAAGATGATTGTATTCTGTACATCAAAGCCGAAGATGGCCAGTCAGGTTTATTTGACGTCAAGCCTTATCTGGAATCTGAAGCTTTTGCGCCACTAAAAAATAGAAGCGAGTTTGAGCGAGTACATAACGGTAAATATTTTATTGAATGGGATTGCGGTGCAGATTTTTCTGCCGATACGATTCAAGCCAGATGGAAGCCTGTCTTGGCTCAATCCAATGGTCAGCTGGACGCTGCGCCATAAAGCTGTGCAGCAACAGTTACTTGGCTCATTCGTACAAATCTTGCGAGTTAGCCCCGATTCTCCGGTAACTGTTCTACCTGTAAAAAAGCGCACATCAGTTGATAAAGCGCTAACGCATCGTGGCAACCGGCGGTTTCGCGAATGGAATGCATGGCCCATTGTGGGATACCGACATCCACGGTTTTGATGCCAAGTTGTGCGGCGGTGATCGGGCCGATGGTGCTACCGCAAGCTAAATCACTGCGCATCACAAAAGGTTGAAGTTTGACGTTGGCCAGTTTCGCCAACCAGGTAATCACGGCTTGTGAATAGCCGCTGGTGGCGTAACGTTGATTGGCGTTGAGTTTGATCACCGGCCCGTTATTCAGTAGTGGACGATGCTGCGCATCATGCTTTTCCATATAATTGGGATGTAAGCCATGGGCATTATCCATGGATACCATCATCGACAATGCCAGGCAGCGGCTGTAATCAATTTCATCACCTAAAATGCGTTTTAACACTGAGATGACAAAATTACCGTTGGCACCGTGATCTGATTGACTGCCGACTTCTTCATGATCATGACAAATGAGAATCGAGGGCGCTGCAGAGTCGCGATTTTTGAGGAGGCTCATTAGGCCAACATAACAGCTCATTAAATTATCGAGGCGAGCACTGCAAATAAACTGTTCGTCTGCACCCACGAACGCGGGTGCTTGGGTATCGTATAAAAACAAATCTTGACTGAGAATATCGGTGGCATCCGCTGGTAATAATTCACGAACTAAATTTTCCCAGCGAGTCATGTCGGTCGTTTGGAGCACTATGGGCGGTAAGTGTTGTTGGGCGTTGAGCGAGCTTGTGGTGTTAACTTCACGATTTAAATGAATCGCCAGGCTGGGAATGATGGCGATTGGGTGTTGAAAGTCAATCAGCTGATGTTGCAATTGCTGCTCGGCATTTAAATAACTAATACGACCCGCAATCGATAAATCACGATCAAACCACGTATGTAATAACGCACCACCATAAACTTCGACGCCCAGTTGTAAGGTGCCTTGTTGTAATATTGGTGCATTGGGTTTAAGTTTTAAACATGGGCTGTCGGTATGTGCACCCATTAAGCGTAAGCCCTGTTGCTGCAGTTGATCGCCATTGGTGAAATTGAGGGCAATAATAGACGACTCATTGCGTACGATAAAAAATAAACCAATCAAGGGCTCTGGCCAGGCTTCTGACTCCAATAGTTCTTGAAAACCGGCTTGTAGCAGCGCCATACGTAGGGTCGCTACGGCATGATAGGGCGTAGGTGATGCTTGTAAAAAATTGAGCAAACCTTCGTTAAAAAGGCTTTCACTGACAAAAGGCATAGTCATCGATGTCCAAGCTGCTATTGTTTTCTAATGTTGTTTTACCATTAAGTTGTTGAATCTAAGAATTCATTTGTCGTTCAATAAAATTTGCTTAGGACAGCG
>JANNXD010000037.1:0-1661 GCA_031409375.1 Gammaproteobacteria bacterium
TCCCTGATACATGCATCTTGTGATGGGGGTAGACTTTGTAGCGAGTTTCGCTACATTTGCAGAGATACTCTTCCAGAAAGTGCAATTGATAGTTGATGATAAGCACTGGCTTCTCCTAGACACCGCACTTCCTCTCCTCCTACTGCTAATCTAGTAGATAGTCTAAAGCAAATTGACGGGCTTGAAACGTTTGGTATTATTCAGAAGTCTACTTTCCTACTACAGTCGAGTCCTAATGGTTTCAATAGGCATGGATATTAGTTACCGTGATATTAATGATTGAGCCCCTGATGTTTTAAGGCCATTCCTAATGTAGCCGGCACCATAGAATTTACAAGATCCTATTACATTTGTTACTAGGGTTTTTACTTCTTTCATCTGATTATGCTGTGATCAATTCACTCGTTCATCTTTCTTTGACAGCTTATGGCAATCGATATATTGGCTGGTATTGAATGTTTGTAGATAATTATTATGTGTTCGGTAAAGACAATTTTTTCTAAGACTTCGTGGCGTTTATCGTCTTCTGAGGTTACATGATTCTTTTTAGGCTAATAAATTTAACTTGATTTCGTTATTTTGTTTACAAAGTTTTGTATGAATATGGATTACAAATGTGCCAAACCAAAACACGTCCTGTTTTAAATTTTTCCCAAATTTAGGCAAGAAGTAAATAGTTTCTGAGCTTTCATCAATTGCTTCAGTGAATTTATCCGATGAAATTTCTATTGTACATCTCTTATTCTGAATTGCAATAAAACTCTTAAATAGTGTATGGTAACACGAAGCATTTTCTTGATGATCAATTTGCAACTGTTTCACAGACTGATTATGATGTTGATGATTATCTGTTTAGAATTGTTGATTGCAAAGAAATTCCTATAGCATTCGTTAGTAAATCTTCATCTAGGACTCAATTTTGTTGGTCTGTGGTATACCAAAAGGAGCCTATGCTGTATTCTATTTAATCACGTATTTAAATTTTTATTACGTGATCCCAAATTTTACAATATCTACCGATCTACTATTTAACACTCAGAATTCTAACCCTATGACAGTTTGGTACCTTATGGCTTCATCTGAATTTCCGTTTTTTGTTGTCTTTATTGCTGGTGTTGATAGTAGTGCTACTGACTCGATGTCCCTTGATCCTATCACGACACTTTCTACCGATTGTGATCACTTTTGACTGTAAAGTACTTTAAAACGTCTCCAACGACTACTGTGACCGTGTACGGCTTACACGGTTATCAGACCACGGATGATACCGTATCTGGGGACATCTACGGTATCCCTTATCCGGATGCCACACACCTTCTGTTAGGCCAGTTAGACATCTGTTAGACTACTTGTTGTCTTTCCACTTTAGCTCTAGCTTTGTCAATCCCTTACATGTAAGGAATAACCACATCTATTCACCTGTCCACACCTCATAGGTCTCTCTTGTCAGGGCACAATATCAATATTAGCTAATATGCGTTAGAGAACAAGTTTTGAATTCAAAACCACCAGGATGTCCGACAGCAATTCAATGGATGAAGACCATGGCAATTCACTGAGATCACTGGGATCGACGACTTGGGTGAGTCGGCGATAGACTTGAATGCACCGCCAACGTACGCGTCGGGGGTGCCAAGTAACAGCGGCGAGGAAAACCTCGG
>JANNXD010000038.1:0-10367 GCA_031409375.1 Gammaproteobacteria bacterium
GCATTACTTTGCGATTCGCTGGGTGCTGCCGTTGGCGTTCCCGTTTTTCCGAGCGTTGGATAGCTGCTTCCAGCTTCATAGGTTGGTGCATTGCTTTGCGATTCGCTGGGTGCTGCCGTTGGCGTTCCCGTTTTTCCGAGCGTTGGCGAATTACTTCCTGCTGCATTCGTTGGAGAGTTACTCCCTGCTGCATTCGTTGGAGAGTTACTTCCTGCTGCATTCGTTGGAGAATTGCTCCCTGCTGCATTCGTTGGCGAATTACTTCCTGCTACATTCGTTGGAGAATTACTTCCTGCTGCATTCGCTGGGGAATTGCTTGGAACAGCTGCTGGATTTTCAGTTACCTCTGAGTTGCTGGGAGATGCACTGCCAACAGTGACCGGAGCATTCGTTGGACTTTCAGTAATAGGCTCTGATGTCGGACTATTACTTACTGTCTCCAAGCAATCCAACAAGCATTGCTCGAACTCACCAATATAACGAGAAGATCCTAAATAAGTTGCACGAGGATCTTTACGCATATTGTAAGCACTAGCGGTGCTAAGTGATCCTAGAGCAGCCGTTACAACACTCGTTATTTTTAACATGCGAACCAATGAAAATTGCGCAGTTTGTTTTTTTGCCAGGACTGATCGATCAAGCGGGTGAATAAGCTTTTCGGATACTCTTTCTGAAGTCAAATTATTCATATTTGCAATTCCCAGATTTAAGCCAATGTGTTTTAAAGGTAATTAATTAGGCGCATTATCACGATGATCATTGACCACGATAACCGCATAGTTTGGTTGCAATAAGGGGTATGGCGAATCCAATATCATTTCCCACCAAATTTTACAGGTGTGTCTGCCTACCACTGCTACGGAGTCCAGTAAAATGTTGAAGGTATTTTACCTTGCGCCAAAATATTGGCAATTTTACGCTGGCAACCAACTAAGATCAACTGACAATTGATATTAATTTTCGATTTATATGCCATCTGTTTTTTGGCGAATGGTTATTCGGCGCTCATTATTGCCTTCCGAAGGCCGGAGAGTAGATCATGCTTGAAGCTGCTGAATCATCAATAGTTAAAAAAAATAAGCTGAAATAAGCACGAGCTATTCAGCAAAAATCAGAAAGCGAAGGTGACAAGTAAATGAATTATTATGCGGCGAAATAAGTATAAAAAATTACTTGCCCTTCATTCAGGAGCATGATGAAGTTCAAGAGCTGATTACCCCAAAGAACTGGGAGAATTTAAGCATGTTCATGAAATACTGCCTACCTTTTACATAAGGAAAGCGGGTGTTCACAAACCTCAAAAAAACCTACAGAGGCATTTATGACCCATCCTATCAACTACAGCTCAGACATAGATGAAAACCGAAAACTCGCGCGTGATGCGATTCGCAGCACTGAAGACAGCATTTCCCGCTTAGAAAAACTCGAAGTCAAGTACGCAAGATTATCGATGCTAACCGAATCTCTGTGGACCATCCTGCGTGACAAACTGCAATTGCCGGAATCCACCTTAAAAACCGCCCTGCATGACGTGCTCAAAAATCACGAGGATTTAGAGCATCAAAAAATTGATTGTCCTCAATGTCACAAGCTGAATGCTGCCCAGAAAAAAGCTTGCGTCTATTGCGGAGCGGTATTAAACGACAGCACGCCGGATTCATTATTTTTGTGATCGCAATTGTAATTTGTGATTATTATTGTAATTGCTGACGCATTTGCAGCCGCCCATCGCGCCGAATTTGTGCTGCTAGATAACGACGCTGCTGCTCAGGTGTTTCCGGTGCAACTTCTGGAACCGATGTAGGTTTATTATTTTCATCCAACGCCACAAAGGTAAAATAGGCCGACACAATATGACGACGTTCGCCGGTAAAACTATTTTCCGCCAGCACCTTAACGCCTATCTCCATTGAGCTTGACCAAGCACGATTAATCGAAGCGCTAAACAGCAATGTATCGCCTTGTTTGGCAGGCGCAACAAAATGCATGCTGTCCACTGATGCCGTCACACAAACTTGCGCCGAATGACGTTCGGCCACCACCAATGCCGTGCGATCACAGATCGCCATAACAATCCCACCAAAAATACTGTAAGAACTGTTTAAATCATTTGGAAATACTTTATAAATATTTTGCGATACCGCTGATAAGCTGGGGGATTTCATAGGTACTCCTGAGAAAATTATTTGAAAAAACCGTTAATAAGACAAACTATTCACTCGACATAAACCTTGCAATCCACAACGCACACAAGTGGCATCGCCGTTAATAGGTCGCACCTTAGCATCACCCCGCGAAAAATCCTGCGCCAGTTGATGAATATCCTGCTGCCAACGCGCTTGCAAATCGGGCCAATCATCCAATGCATCCACGGCTTGATGCAAATAACGCGGCGCATCGTCATACACTTGCAGTGCCGCCGAGCCTAAACCTTTTAACAGGGGTTTCGGCAACGTCACCACCCCATAAACAATGGCATCGGCGCGGGGTGAGACCGTGAGGGCATACAGCGGTAATTGCGGCGCCAAACAGGGTTGATGCCACCAATCCTGTAAATTCACCGCACCCGTTTTATAGTCAATCAACACCGATTCACCGGTTTCTAATTGATCCATCCGATCTAAACGCACCGACAATTGCAAATCAGCTAATTGCACCTCTATGGCTTGCTCCAGCGCGATCACTTTAAAAGGCACACGCAATTTTTCCATCTGCAGCCATTGCGTTAATAAATTGAGTAATCGTTGCTGCTCAGCGATGAGCAATGCGTTATTGAGCGCGGTCGATTGTTTTAGTTGTGGTGATTTTAATTGTGCATAAATTATTTGTTGCAACTGTTGTTGGAGTTGTTCGGCACTTAATGCTTTTAAAGCATCCTGATGTTGATGCTGCCGCCAAAACATTTCCAAACAACTGTGTACCAAAATACCCCGCTCTTGCGCGGACAATCCCACCACGGTTTCTTCAACAGTTTTAACGCGCAAACGAAAACGTGCAAACGCTTGAAAAGGACACTGTGCCTGCGCCGCTAAAATAGATGAGCCACCGCGAATTTTTTCATCCGCGTTAATCACCACCGATTTTTCAGAGATCTTTTGTAACAACAAACCGGGCGCAACCGTGCATAAAATTGTTAAAGGATTCATCGGCAAAAAATCAACAATCAAAGGCGAAGCTGATTGATGCGCAGCGCCATCCTGTTCTGCAAAACTAATCACCAGCTGCAGCGAAGATTGCTGCCATTGGTGCAATATATGCTGAGCTAAAGCCCACTCCTGCTGCGGACAAGCACGCGGAAGCTGATGCGCAAGCTGCACTTCACGCGACAAAAATGGCAAAAGCCGTGTTGGACGAGGCCAGGCATCTTGATGCAAACCCATCACCCATAAGCCATCAAAGGTTTGCCCCATGGCTTCCCACAAACCCAAGACTTGAATTTGGCAGTCTGGGCTTTCCGGTTGAAACATGAGCTGCTGCGCTTGTTGTTGCAACAACTGCAAAAAATCAGACCAGATCCATGAATCATCAAATGGATCCGCAGCACGGAGTGTGTTCCATAACTGCGAAATTTTTTGTACGGCTTGATAATCAGTTGAATTCAACATCAAACTGCCTGGCCACTGCAATTGCAACAAGAGCGCTTGCGTAAAATCACACCACTGCGGCAAGGTGCGCGCAACGGTAACCTGCTCAAACTGCTGACCGAGCAGCATCAACCAGCTTGGCTTTAAACCTTGCGCATTTAAAAAATACTGAAAAATTTCCGGTCGTGCACGCTGTGGTAATTGCGTATGCAAAGATTCTGGTAAGTCGAGCGCCTCACCAATAAAAGTCGATCGACACAAACACAGTACATCCTGCAACTGCCAAGGCAATTCCAATAAACATAATGCGCTGAATAAGGTTTTAAACAATGGCAATTGCGCGAGCGGCTCACCACCACTAAAACTGATCACCGGCAATACTTGCTGATGTTGCCAACGTAAAGTTTCTCGCAATAATTCGGCGCGGCACTTTTGCAACTCAGGCACCACAATTGCCACGCGAGCAACTACTTTTGAAGCCTGCGAAACCGATGAAGACTGTGCAACCGATGAAGCCTGAATGAGGTTCGCCGCCCAAGTTAATGCTTGCTGAAATTCATCTAACGTATCGACACACGCCAAGCGTGCCACTGATGTTGATGCCATCTGCCAATGAATTTGACGATGTTGCACACCCGATAAATACTGCATCAACGCAAGTTGTTCAGGTGTATGTTCAACAAAGCCCAGCCAATCAATATCCACCTGCTGCAAATAATCCCGCATATCCGCCGTCATCAAAGCATTTGGCAAATCGGCTGGATCAAGATAATGGTGGTGTTGCAATAACATTTGATATTGGCGATACGCCTGACAAAACCAGCGCACATCACCGCTGCTGAAATGCTGCCAATCAGCATCTGATAACCGATACGCACGTAGGCTTTGATAAGTCTGTATGGCCAGAGGAATCACTGACATGGGATTTAGAATATCCAAGTCACTCGCCAACAACACCCGCCGCCAAACTTGCTGCACTTGAATATCGGTGAGCAACCGCAACGGCTTGGGTAACTGCCAACACAACACCGACCATAAATATTGCAACCAACTGCGATAATCCATAATCTGCGGCGCGGGTGTTAATGACTGCCCTTGGTGCTGCAAGCTGTCTTGCAGCTCGTTACGTAATCGCTGCGCCAAGCGACTGGTCGCGGTAATCACATAACGCGGCCGCACGGCATCAGTATTCAACAACTGCTGTTGCCACTCACTCGGTGTCCCCGTCCATGTTTGCATGCAACAACCTTCAGTCGTACTCAAAAAATTGTCTGGTATCATATCAGTCTTTAACAGATGCCAGATGATGGAGAGCAAGAGATGGACATTACTATGTCAGTTAACACCAATCTGCTTCATCACCTTCTTGTCTTTCCCACCAAACCAACGATATTTTACTACTTCATTCTGCCTTGATGTTGTCTAAACCCGTGTTAGAATCCATTAATACAACACTTTTTGGTGGTTTTTTTTCAAAAATAGTGATTTAAAGAGATATTTATATGATTATCGACATTACCATGACTAATTTTCGCTCAATCAGGGAAAAGCAAACCTTTAGTCTATTAGCCGAAAGCGCCTCCACCAAACAGGAAGAAAACATTGTGCCGGTGGAGGATAAAATCCATATCCTAAGAAGCGCAGGCATATATGGGGCGAATGCCTCGGGAAAATCGAATCTGCTGTTAGCCTTTTGGGCGCTACGCTATATGGTTTGCGGTAGCGGTGACCTAGAAGATGGCGATCACATACCTTGCTATGAACCCTATCGCTTAAACCAAGCAAGCAAAGCAGCGCCGGTTGATTTTGAAATCGAATTTTTTTGTTTATATCAAAAAAATATGACGCGATTCATTTATGCCATCTCATTTGACGCACACCACATTATTTCCGAGTCATTAGATTTTTATCCTTCTCAAGCAAAAGCTAATCTATTTAAACGCCATGAAAACGATGGATGGGAAAATGTCCGGTTTGGTACTTTCTACAAAGGCGGCAAAAGAAAACATGCTTTTTTCCCCAACAATAGCTACCTTTCTAAAGCAGGCAACAGTGCAGACGCACCTGAGTTCATTCGATCCATTTACAATTACTTTAAAAAAAATATTGTGCATCTTGGAAGAGATGAGAACTTTTCTTTACTCGACTGGCGAGATAACCCTGAGATGGTTGCAAGCGTTGCATCAATTCTATGTAAAGTAGACACAGGCATTAGCGACATTCAGTTTCGTGACATTGATACAAGCAACGTTCACATACCTGAAATATTTGCAGAACCACTCAAACAAAAAATATTAGCCTATGAAAGTAAAAAACCTTTCTTTCAGCACCAGGGCAATAATGGTGAAGAAGAAATGTTCAGTGAAAATATTGAATCGGATGGCACAAAACGGCTATTTAAAACACTACCATTACTCCTAAAAATCTTTGAAGAAGGTAGCGTATTAATCATGGATGAACTTGAAAGCAGTCTTCATCCGCACGTAGCCGAATTAATTATCAAACTATTTAACAATCCTGATGTTAACCAAAACAATGCACAACTGATTTTTTCCACCCACAATTTGCAATTGATGTCGCCCGCTTTGCTGCGCCGTGATCAAATTTGGTTGACTGAAAAACGCTATGGAGAAACCTTATTTTCTTCACTAGACGATTTTGACAAAAAAGCCGTGAAAATGGATAGCCCATTTTCTAAATGGTATGACGAAGGCCGATTTGGCGCGATACCAGAAATTGATATCGCCGAGATATCCAGAATAATTTCAGCAAGGATTAGCGATGCCAAAAACTCGGGGGAATAAAAACAAACCACTCAGATCAAAGCTACATATCTTTTGTGAAGGTAAAACAGAGCTTTATTATTTTAAGGGTTACGTAGCGCATACATACTCTGGAAACCGCCTACTACAAGTCATTGATGACATCATTAACAACATAAAAAATCCCCCTGAAAGCACACCCCTGGAATTAGTAAAGAAAGCCATAAGACTTAAACAAGAATGCCCAGACTCCGATGAATTTTGGGTTGTGTACGACAGAGAGTCAAAAGCGGATATTCCTGATAGGATTCATCAAAGCGCAATTGATAAAGCAGTCGGTAAGAAAATTAATATTGCGATTACGAATGTATGCTTTGAGCTTTGGCTATTGCTTCATTTTCAGTCTGTTTCAGCCCCATATACCAGTTACGACAACTTATGGCAGCAAAGCAATCTCAAAAGTGAGCTGAAAAACATTGGGCTGGAAAAGGACTACAAAACTAACCGTAATTTATTCCTCTCAATTCAAGCAAAGCTGCCCGATGCCAGAACACGAGCTGCGCAAATGAACAGAGAAACTCTAAAAGCTTCTACTGTGGACGAAAGTAAACCCCACTTACTTAATCCCTATACCGGTGTGTATAAATTATTGGACTCCATAGATGCATTTGTTGACAAATAAACTTGGCTCTATGTGAAATTCGATTACCCACTCTATTTCACATAGAACCATAAACTTTCAACCCATAACACCTTGTTTAGCAGGCGTACCCGTCTTTAACGAGCATCCGACAATTGAGAGCAACAAAATGACAAGCGCTTATATTTTGGTATTGTACTACTCACAACATGGCGGCACCCAAGCCTTAGCTAAACACATCGCCCGTGGTATTGAAGAAAGTGGCTGGCAAGCGCGTATCCGCACCGTGCCCAAAATCTCAACGGTTTGCGAAAAAATTGAATCCGATATTCCTGAACAGGGCGCGTTATATGTGACCCAAGATGACTTACGTTATTGCGCCGGTGTAGCACTCGGCAGCCCAACCCGTTTTGGCAATATGGCGGCGGCATTAAAATATTTCTGGGATGGCACCAGCGGCTTATGGCAAGAAGGCGCCTTAATCGGCAAACCCGCCTGCGTATTCACCAGCACCCAAAGCTTGCACGGCGGCCAAGAAAGTACGTTGTTATCCATGATGCTACCGTTACTACATCACGGCATGCTTATTTGTGGCCTCCCCTATTCCTCCAGCGCATTAAACTCCACGCCAGCAGGCGGAACACCCTACGGCCCAAGTCATTGGGCCGGACAACCGCAATCTACCAATAACTCAACCGCCCCTTTACATCATGACGAGGCCGCATTGGCGAAACAAGCGGGAAAAAGACTGGCGGAGATTACGAATAAATTAAATAGCCCCTATTGAGTAGCCAATATTGCGTTTTGCAAGAGAAAAGCAAGTGAATCGGCAACAGGAAAAAATAAAGCCGAACACTATTTTTTTGAGTTTACACACTCACAAAATATTGTCGTTAACGTGCCCGCTGCTGACAATTGTTCAGAGGAGTTTCGGTTTCAGCGCACGAATCACAGCATTTAAGTTGACAGACAAAATACTGCCTGCTAACCCATAAAATGTCAGATCAACTCCTGACGGCTACCGAGGAGTAACAAATTGTAATCCGCTCTCATTTTGCTTCTTTAAATGATCTAGGCTCATTACTTGTACTAAATTCAATAAAATCAAGTTCAACCGAGCAAAGTCAATTTAATACGCCCCGCATGATCAACGTCACGTGCGTTGGAGAAACAATAATATGAAACGTGGAATTAGCCGTACTATACGCAAAAAAATATTGATCAAGCTGGTTTCCTTGCTAGTCAGCGCGTGTGGAGGCGGATCTACTAATTCCGAAGTGGTGAACCCGATTACAGAAAGCAATACTCCTTCAAACCCTTCCTCTGAGACGACCATAAATGGGTGCGAAGTAGATGTCGATCAACAGGCCTTATTAGCTGCCGTTAATCAAGCACGTAGTCAAACACGCGCCTGCGGTTCTCAAAGTTTTTCTTCCACAGCCCCCTTGCAATGGAACTGCTTATTAGCCAGTGCTTCGGCACGTCACTCACTAGATATGGCGACACATAATTTTTTTAGTCATACCGGTTCAGACGGTTCCATCATGGCGACACGCGTCCAGGCTACTGGTTACAATTACCGTTCGCTTGGTGAAAATATTGCCGCCGGCATGTCCAAAGTAGATCAGGTTATGGCAGCTTGGCTGTCTAGCCCCGGGCATTGCGCTAACATTATGGACCCACAATTTACTGAGCTTGGTGCGGCAGTCGAATATAATGCAGGCACTAATTATGGCTACTATTGGACTCAAAATTTTGGCCAGCCGAAATAACCATTGAAGCCATCTAGATAACCCATGGCCTGATCAAACCATCTAGTCGGCCCTGAAGAACTCTCTTTTTTAAATTGCGCACCAAAAAAACACAGTCAATCCAAGCTCAGCTATCCGCTGACATACAACTGCCGCCGTTTGCATGAGCTGCACAGCCACGCCAGCACATGCATACCTCTATTAGATCCTAAGACAAAAATAAATGGCCATCCAAGTCTAATTTTGCAGCAATACGCTTAACTGAAAACCACACCTCTTTCCGCCAGTGCTGCACGCACACCAGATCCGTAGGCTAGATCGGCTTTATCAAAATGTGCCAATTGACGCATTAAGGTATCAGAATTTACCTGGCTTAATGGGGCGGCTAGGTTGTTAAACAGTTTTTGCTTTTCTGCAGCATCCAAAATACGAAATAAATTTCCGGCTTGCGTAAAATCGTCATCTTTGCCGCGCTCATCATATCGGCCTGCGATGCCTTGCAGTTGCCAGCCTGCATCGCCATGGCCAAAGCCACCAACTTGATGGCGAGTCGGTTGTACGGTTTCATAATTAACAGCCGATCCGCTGTTGTGAATCGCCATTTGTCCGTCACGCTGATGGGTGTGAAAAGGACATTTTGGTGAATTCACAGGCAGATGCTGATGGTTGACACCAACGCGATACAGTTGCGCGTCATGATAACCAAACAATCGGCCTTGCAACATTTTGTCAGGCGAGTATCCCATACCCGGTACGATATTGGCTGGAGAAAATGCAACCTGCTCAACCTCTGCATGATAATTATCCGGATTACGATTTAATTCCAACATGCCCACCGAATGCAAAGGAAAATCACGATGCGGCCATATTTTGGTTAAATCAAACGGATTCCAACCGGTTCTTTGCTCCCAAGTCGCCAGCTCATCATCCGTTGCCAACTGCACACGAACTTGCCACCGTGGAAAATTGCCACCGGCAATAGCGTTAAATAAATCACGTTGCGCATAATCAGGGTCTTCACCCGCAAGACGAACAGCATCACGAGCGTCGAGATTACGGATGCCTTGCTGAGTACGCAAATGCCATTTTACCCAAGTGCGCTGACCTGATGCATTGATCAAACTAAAAGTGTGACTACCAAAACCATCCATATGACGATAACCATCTGGTGTACCACGACTGGAAAACAACATGGTCACTTGATGCAACGATTCAGGGGCTTTACTCCAGAAATCAAACATCATTTCTGCAGATTTTAAGTTCGTTTGCGGATCACGCTTTTGGGTATGCACAAAATCCGGAAACTTAATGGGATCTTTGATAAAAAACATGGGCGTATTGTTACCAACCAGATCCCAGTTTCCTTCTTCAGTATAAAAACGCACAGCAAAACCACGCGGATCACGCTCGGTATCCGCACTGCCTTTTTCGCCACCCACCGTTGAGAAGCGGACAAAAGTTTCTACTTTTTTACCCACTTTATTAAATAACTTAGATTCAAGAATGAAGTGCATAGCTTTTGCAGTGTAGAAAAGAAGGTCAGAAGCCAGTAGTCTGATCACTTTTTCTCCGACAAGAGACTATGAGATGAGAACCTACCAACAACTGACCTACGAACAAAGATGCCAGA
>JANNXD010000039.1:0-1815 GCA_031409375.1 Gammaproteobacteria bacterium
TTGTAATGCTCAAAGAAGTGCTGAATTTGCTGTAGGTGCAATTGATGGACATCCTCTGGCGATTGCCACTTTGCATAAATTGGTAAAATTTTGTCGATAGGAACTGCCAGGACTTTGGCATCAAAACCGGCCTCATCCTCCATGTTCAACAGACCAATTGAGCGGCAGGTCACGACAACGCCCGACGCCAAAGGAAATGGAGTGATCACCAGCACGTCCACGGCATCACCATCATCAGCCAATGTTTGCGGGACATAGCCATAATTGCAGGGATAGTGCATGGCTGTACTCATAAAGCGATCAACAAACATCACACCCGAATCTTTGTCTACCTCATACTTGATAGGATCTGCATTCATTGGGATTTCGATGATCACGTTAAAGTGATCAGGCGCATTTTTTCCAGCAGTTACTTTTTCAAAGCTCATAATTTCAGGCGAAAATAGTCAAACGCTGATCTTATACCCATTCAACCTGAAGATGGTAAGCAAAAACCGCCCTCAGCGCTTGAGTCAATCGGTTCAGTTAAAAACGAGGAAGAGGCGTTCGGTTACCCTGAACTTGATTTTCCAGTCAGCTAACAATGTTGATCCCAAGTGCTGTCAGCATGTCATACAGAGCCTCGTTTGGCCTCGGGGGCGACACCCATTGCATGAACAACGGTCATCAAAATTCGCCCACTTCGACCGGTTGTGCGAGCATGCAACGGAATATTGCGCACCAAAGGAGTTCTAATCTGATTGACGAACTTTCTGACTGAATCGGGGTTGACATCAGCCGGATCAAAACTGCCGACTCTTACGCCAACAGGCGCGGCAAACGGCAAACTTGGCCCACCTTGCCGCAGCGCTCTCTGCGAGGAAATTTCGTTGCGACTGCCCGCCAAACTAGCGGCAGCGGTGGTGCGGTACGCGTTGGTAGGGAATGTAAATAAAGAAGCCATAATGTGATACTTACTGCCTGTTTGTATGAAAAACACCCACCCAGGGGCGCGAAGGTAGCTTATTGATTCACGGGTGACACAAGTCCAGATAGCAACTGTCGGGTCCCCGTGCACCACAACATGGCCTCTTTGGCATGCTGAGCCCACAAGTCTGGATCCACATCATTTTCGCAAGACCAGGCCATTGACAACTTTTTGTCCAAGACCAGCAAACGACCCATGCTGTCATCATCAAAGTGGCTCGACAAATGCATGACCAAGCGCTGCCAATCTTGGACCAAAAGACGATTCATGTCAGACAATTCGACGACCAGCAGCAGTCGACCGGCAGCTGATGGCAAGGCCACGACATTCATATCGGGGCCGATCATAAAATGTAGTGCATCATCAACCAAGGCGGATTCGGGCAAATCAAGCAGCTTGCGCAGCGACTCAAAGTGGAACTTGCCCACCACCTGTGCTCGACCTGTAGCCCTGGATGAGCCAACAACTGACTTTGTCATTGTCTTTATGCCTCTGCCTTTGCTAAGGATGTCATTCACTGATGGCTCAGAACCGAAGTCGAAAAAAGGTCAACATCAAACACTGCATTCTCGTCACCATGTTGACTCGCAAAGCCCAACTATTGTCTCATGCCCCCTTTCAGGCGCGGGTCATCAAGCCATGATCTCGCATCATTTTGATTCTGCGTTCATTTTGCTCCCTAGCCGCCCAGAACTCAAGTCCATCTCAATAATCAAGGCACTGAAGCCCCCCTGGCTTAGAAACAACCCCAATGGGCATTTTCCCATTCAAACTCAAGATGCTGTGTTCATGGGTTATTTAGACACTGAGTCTGAACTTATCCAAGCACAAAACCACTCAACAAAGTC
>JANNXD010000040.1:0-8203 GCA_031409375.1 Gammaproteobacteria bacterium
TTAAGTTTTTTTTGCAAGACACGGATATTCCAGTTATCGAGTTAAATGATTGGGAAACATTGCCCTATGATGTTTTTTCTCCACACCAAGATATTGTTTCTGAACGCCTTGCTACGCTAGCATCGTTGCCCCATTTAACGAAAGGCGTTTTATTGGTTGCTGTAAATACAGCGCTAATGAAAATGTCGCCTGTCAATTATCTCAATCAAAATAGTTTTGATTTGCAGATCGGACAAATTTTTAAACTTACAGCAGAGCGTAAACGTTTAGAGAAATGCGGCTACCGATTTGTTGATACCGTTAGAGAGCATGGTGAGTTCACTGTGCGTGGCGCTATAGTCGATATTTTTCCAATGGGATCTGATCGCCCAGTAAGAGTTGAGTTATTTGACGAGGAAATAGAAACGCTTCGCTATTTTGATGCGGAGACGCAATTATCAGTAGAGTCGCTCACTAGTTTAAAACTCTTGCCCGCAAGAGAAATTCCATTAAATGATGCAGCCATACAACTTTTTAAAAAGCGGTTCGCTGAATTTTTTACGGTTAATCCACGCCAATGTAACTTTTACCAAGATGTGGTTCAAGGTATAGCTTTTGGAGGTGTCGAGTATTATTTGCCGCTATTTTTTCAGGAACCGCAGGAGATTTGGGACTATCTTCCTAGCCATGCTACCTTGATATGTATGGAAAATATCCAGTCTCGAATTACACAATTTCATATTGATTTGAAGCAGCGTTTTGAAGACAGGCGTCATCAAGTTGATCATCCCATACTAGAGCCTCAACATATTGCCATTGCTGAAAATGATTTTTTGCATGCAGTAAAGCGTTTCCAACGAATTATTTTGCTGCCTAAAAAAACAATTATGCCTGATTATGTGCAGCTGTTTTCAACCGCAGCTTTGCCTGATATTGCAATTGACACTAAAAAGACTCAACCTTGGCAAGGTTTCCAGGCATTATTAAATCAGCGCACTAATAAAACAAAAATTTTACTGTGTGCTGAGTCCGCTGGTCGAAAACAAATTTTATTGGAGACGTTAGCAAAACTAAATTATGCATTCACCTCCATAAACAGTTGGCTGGACTTTTTAAGTGGCCAATATGATTTTGCAATTACCGATGCTCCTTTGTTGTTTGGTTTTAATGCGTTGGGAAGTGATGTTTATATTATTGCTGAAAATCAATTATTTGGTAGACGTGTTGCGCAAACTCGTAGGCAGAAAAATGTAGCAGCTGATCAAAATGATCTTATTTTTAGAAACTTAACGGAGATGCGCTTGGGCTCACCCGTTGTCCATCTAGATCATGGGGTAGGTCGTTATCAAGGGTTGCAAACGTTGGAAATTGATGGCCAATCGATTGAGTTTTTGTTACTAGAGTATGCGGAAACCGCTAAACTTTATGTTCCGGTGGATGCATTGCATTTAATTGCGCGTTATGCCGGTGCAGATCCCGAGCTTGCACCATTACATCGCCTTGGAAATCCACAGTGGCAGAAAGAAAAACGTAAAGCGGCAGAAAAAATTCATGATGTTGCTGCTGAGTTATTAAATATTTATGCGGCCAGAGCTATTAAGCCTGGTTTTCGTTATGAATTTAATACTGCAGATTATGCTGAATTTTGTACGGATTTTCCTTTTGAAGAAACTATTGATCAGGCAAATGCTATTGCTAAGGTAGTTGAGGATATGCAATCTTCTCGACCAATGGATCGTCTGATATGTGGCGATGTTGGTTTTGGTAAAACGGAGGTGGCAATGCGTGCCACTTTTATTGCGATACAAAATCATCGTCAAGTAGCTGTTTTAGTTCCGACTACTTTGCTAGCGCAGCAGCATTTCAATTCATTTAAAGATCGCTTTGCACATTGGCCAGTGAATATCGATGTATTATCGCGATTTAAAAATTCTAAAGAGCAACAATCTACCTTGGAACAATTAAAAAATGGCAAGATTGATATTATTATTGGCACTCATAAATTATTGCAATCATCGGTTAAATTCAATAATTTTGGTTTGTTGATTATTGATGAAGAGCATCGATTTGGTGTTAAGCACAAGGAAATTTTAAAGGCTTTAAGAGCAGATATTGATATCTTAACGATGACAGCAACACCCATTCCACGAACGTTAAATATGTCATTATCTGGTGTGCGTGATATTTCGATTATTGCAACGCCACCTGATAAACGCTTATCTATCAAAACATTTGTGCGTACATATGATTTAAATACAATCAAAGAGGCGGTTCTGCGTGAATTACGCCGAGGCGGACAAGTTTATTTTTTACATAACGAAGTAAAGTCTATCGAACACACCGCTGAAAAAATTAGCGAGTTAATTCCAGAGGCACGAGTTGGTTTAGCGCATGGTCAAATGCGCGAGCGTGATTTAGAAGCTGTGATGGCTGATTTTTATCATCGTCGTTTTAATATTTTAGTGTGTACTACCATTATTGAAACTGGTATCGATGTTCCTTCAGCGAATACGATTATTATTGAAAGGGCAGATAAATTAGGCTTGGCTCAGTTACATCAATTAAGAGGCCGTGTGGGAAGATCTCATCATCAGGCCTATGCCTATTTATTAACACCTCCGCCAACCGCTTTAAGTGGAGATGCTATAAAGCGTTTAGAAGCGATTAGCGAAGCCCAGCACCTAGGTGCTGGATTCACGTTGGCTAGTAATGATTTGGAAATTCGTGGTAGCGGTGAGCTGTTAGGTGATGAGCAGAGCGGTCATATTCAATCAATTGGGTATAGTCTATTTATGGAGATGCTTGACCAAACTATTCTTGCTATTAAGTCTGGTAAAACACCTAACTTGGATCAACCCTTTCAATTTAATAGTGAAGTTAACTTACACATTCCAGCTTTGATACCGCAACAGTATTTAAATGATGTTAATGAAAGATTAATTTTATATAAACGAATTTCTAGCAGTAAAACAGAAAAAGATCTTGAGCTTATTCAAGTGGAGATGATTGATCGATTTGGTTTATTGCCTGAGCAAGCTAATTTTTTATTTAAAGTGACCGCAATTCGGCAAAAAGCTCAGCTATTGGGCGTAAATAAAATTGATTTTGGGTCGCAAGGCGGCGTTGTTGAGTTTTCAGCAGATACGCGCGTTAATCCCTTAGCACTGGTCAAATTGGTGCAGCGCTTTCCTCAACAATATAAGTTGCTTGGCGCTAATAAGTTAAAGGCTAGTGTTGAGTTACAAACTACTCAAGCTAGGGTCACTTTTGTGGATCAGTTATTGGATACTTTCAGCACGCAAAACTAAAGTGTTTTTTTTTGTACTATTGCGCTTATGGGTAGTGAAACTTCGCCTTGAATATTCATGGTTTGCCACCAATCATTGCTTAGCCCTTGTCTATGTTGGTAAGCATAGATGACGCATACTAAGCGCTCTCCTTTTTTTAGCTCTATGGCTAAGGTTTTTAACAATAGCCGCTGTGACGAGTTTAAAGAATCGCTCTTGATGGCAATTACTTGATCATTGATGATGCTGAGTTTATCTTTCTCAATTAAACCTATCCCGATAAATAAATTTACTTTTTGATCAGATGGGTTGTGGTTTTGTATAGTAAGTTTAGGGGTGCCCACCAACTGGGTGGCATTGTCGACGTTGTATAGAGGAAAGATCAGCGGTTGTGTTGGCCCTGAACGTAGTTTGCCAATATAAGAAACCAACACTTTGGGTGTAAAGGAGGATCGATAAATTCGAGAATCTATTGGCAAACCAAGTGGGATATTTGTTCCGCCAACCGGAATGGCGGATAACTGTACACCAGTAGTTGCGCTAGAGCTTATGCACAAGGAGGGCACGCGTTTACCTGCGGATAGGTTGCCTCGCAATGTGTAGTTAAACCAATCTTGTACGGCCTCCTGTGTATTGATCGGCAGGTTATTGCCGCATTGAAGTTTACTTTCAACATGATAAAACGTGTTGCTGCCACCCCATTGTAAAAATGGTTGGAGATGCCCGTCATGAATGCCCAGCAATCGATATTGATTGGACGTTTTTTGTAAACAATTGCGAATGCCAATGCCTTGATTAAAGTCAAAGAGTATGTCTCGTATACCTTGTAAGATTAGAACATCAGCTTGCGGTGGATGATTGGACTCGCACCAGTATCGCAACGATCTTTGCTCTAACGCTTGATCATATTGATGGTCAATATGGTTATCTACAGCATCTTGATAAAAAGCATCGAAAAAAGCGCTCATGCGGCCAGGATTTAAAAAGTGCCCAGTAAATAAGGGCGTCATCAACCAGCCGATTTTAGGAATTTGATTGGGTGCCAGTGCCTCTTTTAAATCGTACCAGCCATTAGCTGAAACAATGGAGTCAATACGACTATCTTGGGCGCTACTTAATAGTGCGATGCCGGCACCGTAACTATCACCAATAATGCCGATTAGTGGGTCATGTTGTTTTTGACTAACACGGGGTAAATTTTTACTGATCCAATCAATTAATAATTGTATATCGCGAATTTCTTGTTTAGGATCTGCAAGGTTTATCATACCTTCGCTATCTCCGTGACCGCGAAGATCTAAAGAAACTACCCAGTAGCCTCGTTGCCAGAGCTGCATTGCAGCTTCACCTGAAAATAACCAATGACCCATAAAGCTTTTCGGGTATTTAATGCGGGAAATAGCAAAAGCATGCAGTTGAATAATCACTGGAGCCGATTGACTAGCGGATAGATGAGGTTGAAATACAGTCGCTCGCAGCTTGGTGCCGTCAAAACTTGTGAATTCTATGGGATAGTAGGTTTGGAATAGAGCGCTATTGTGGTTGAATTTTGGCGGCTCATGACGAATAACTTGGCAGCTACTTAAAGCTGCCAGTAATAAGAATAAGCGTATGAACAAATGCCATTTATGACTTGTTATGTGGTTAAAGTGCCTGAACATACTGTTTTTTATCAACTCCGCCTTCACTTGCATCCAGTGTTAGGGCTAAAGCACAATCTCCGGTAACATTGGTCATGGTTCTAACCATGTCTAAAATACGATCAATCGCCAAGATCGCAAAAATCCCATCGGCAGGTATGCCCACTGCACCAAAAACCATGGGCATAAAAATTAAGGAGCCTCCCGGTATGCCAGCAGCACCAATTGAGCCTACGGTTGCGACGAGTAGTAAAATTAAATATTGCGTTAGCGATAAATCGATACCATAGGCTTGTGCAAAAAATAGCGTAATGATACCGAGGTAAATCGCAGTGCCATCCATATTAATGGCAGCGCCAAGTGGTAATATAAAATTGGCGCCATGTTCTGAAGCACCCATTTTATTGCGTAAATGATCCATTGCGAAGGGTAGTGTTGCTTTGCTGGATGAGGTAGCAAAAGCCATTAACATGACAGCAGGCATTTTTTTAAAAAAATAAAAGGGGTTTAATCGACCAATAAAATATAAAAATAGGCCCAAAATAGAAAATTGCACGACTACGGATGATAAAAGTGCGCCTACCAATCCAAGGTAACTGTTTAAGGTTGTTAGCCCTCCATCGGTCGCAAACATTTTTGCCATCGCGCCGAGTACTGCGAGCGGTGCCAACAATACGATCCATCCAATCCCTTTAAATAAAATTTTAGCAGCACCTTTTAATGCGTTTTCTGTATAAATAATTGCTTGTAAGGTTTTTATATCCTCTTTGTTTGCAGATTTATCATCCATTTTTTTCATGTAGCTATCTTTTAAAAATAATGTCGCTACTGATAGCAATAAGGAAACAACAACGATTTGTAGCAAGTGACTATTCAACAAGTTTTTAAGAAAGCTAATCTCTGCCAGAGGCGTACGCGGAGGGGCATCAAAACCCAACCCTGGTTTGAAAACATGGGCAAAAAAAATCCCGATGATCACGGCAAACATAGCTGTTCCTAAATATAGACATCCAGCCTTTACGCCCAAATTTTTGAGTCGATCTAAAGACCCAACGGATAACACTCCCGTGGTGATGGACAAGAAAATCAAGTAGGGCGTTAGACCCTTAATTAACCACATAAAAATATCAGTCAATCCTGATAGCCCCGCTGCCTTCGGGCCAAAAGTACTACCTATAACGCCGCCGATGATCATTGCGCCGACAATCGCAAGGATCATCCCAAGACGATCAAACCAAATCTTCAATAGGTGATACGGTTTTTGGGTATCTAGGGGATCTGATTTAATATTCAACACTGACGATGAGCTTGTTTGCATAGTGTGAGTCCTTATCGGATGATCTGGTTAAAAAAGAGCCTTTGAATGTGACTTGCATTAAACCATATTTCAGACTAGATTGGCCAGTGAGTCAGCTAAGCAATCGCTCTGTAAAATCAGTAGATGACACAGGGAGGAAAGTCCGGGCTCCACAGGACAGAGTGCCAGATAACGCCTGGGAAGCGTGAGCTTACGGAAAGTGCCACAGAAAATATACCGCCAACAACTGTTTTTAAGTTGAGGGTAAGGGTGAAATGGTGCGGTAAGAGCGCACCGCGCCGATGGTAACATTGTGCGGCAGGGAAAACCCCACTTGGAGCAAGGCCAAATAGGATTCTAATGATGTGGTCCGCATCAGAATCGGGTTGGCTGCTTGAGGCATTAAGTGATTAATGTCCCAGATGAATGATTGTTCACGACAGAACCCGGCTTATCGGCTGACTCGCCAATTAAAAAATAGCCCTAGTGATGTCGTCTATTCCTTAGGGCTATTTGTTCGGTTGTATGTATCGGGTTGTGGGTTACGAATTCAGGCCCGCAACAACATTTAATAAAGCTTCTTTGCGCTCATGGCTTAACTGTCTGAGTTGTTCAATAAAAGTAAACTCTTGAATGGTTAATGCAGACTGCACACTTTCTTGCGCAACTAGCTCTTTATCATCAAGCAAACCATTGATGCAGCGCTCAGCTTTTAGGCTGGTTTCTAAGCGTGAAACAATTTCTGAATTCATGCTGCGATGATAGTTACGTGCAACATCAGCAATCGATTGACGCATACCTTTTGGTAAACGTACTACAAACTTGTCGGCATTACGGCTGCCATAAAGTGCTGCTTCTTCTGTCTCTCGAATATCGGTGTTTTGTTGTGGTAATGCAGCTGGGTATTCTAATGTGCTCATGGTTTTCGGCTCTCTGCTCAAAGTTAAATGGTTTGTTTTGTTTGAATCAAAAGCACGATTTATACAAAGTAGGTGAGCATTAAGTGAGCCACCACGTCCATATAGAGGTCATGCCCAATCGCTAAAAATGTTTCAGGGGTAATGACGACTGATAGCATTCTTAACATGTGAATTAACTGTAGACCATGAATGTAATTTTGCGCAAAAAACGTAACATAATTTATGCGTGAAGCATGTGTTGTGGATGAAATAATCCTTGTTCAGGGGTTATCTGTTTACATTGCGTGGAGCTGTAAAATTTCACAAAAATTATGCCTAATATTTAGCGGCTAATTTGATAAAAAAAATGAATAATGGCCTTGCAAGTTAAGTTATATAAAAACAAAACGGTAAGGCTGTTTCAGTAGATGGAGGGGATTATTATGTGGGGCTCGAAAAAATTAGCACAAATAAAGAAAGCGCAAATGCATGATGATTTTGTTAAAGAACAAATTCAAAAAAAATTGAAAAACTATTCTAGTACGCAGGGTCCCGCAAGATTTTATGGGATGGCTGCTGCCCAAGGTGTTATTGTAGAGTTTGAAAATGTTTCTTTGGAATGGCTACGATCACAGAACTTATTTTAGCCGCAGCAAATATCCTTTTTTGAATGACGCCCAGCCTGGTTCTTTTCAGGCTTGGGTTAATGTAGGAAGTAGTCAAGTGAGCTTTGCAACGCATAAAAAAAAGAGTTTTATCTGGTTTATCCGTGATCCTTGTAATGTATATCCTTTGCAAGCCGCTATAAATTATTGGTTGCAGCTCATACATAGAGCAAGGAATCGTGCTGCAACTGGTGTTTTGAGAGAAATTGACGTACGTGCGATATGAAGTATTTAGAGCACCCGAAACCACCTTGCCGTTCAAGGTATTACAGGCTTTTTCTAAATGCGGTTTCTTAATGGTGCGCCAGGAGGGACTTGAACCCCCACATCTTACGATACTGGAACCTAAATCCAGCGCGTCTACCAGTTCCGCCACTTTCGCAACGTCGCGCGGTGTCGATTCAATCGGGAAGATTGGTGGGCCGTGAAGGATTCG
>JANNXD010000041.1:0-26813 GCA_031409375.1 Gammaproteobacteria bacterium
TGACAACAGTGTCGACACCTTACAACTCGGCGCTGGTATTTTACCAACCGGCGTTAGCGTGACCCGTGAATACGATGACCTGCTGATTAAAGTGAATAACAGCGCCGACCAAGTGCGTGTCAGCAGTTATTTTTATCAAGATGGAATTTCGCCTTACGCCCTCAACAATATTAAATTTGCTGACGGCACCAATTGGAATGTCGCCACCGTTAAAACCAAAGCGCTGGTAGCCACGGCCAATAACGATTCTATAACGGGCTATGCAACCGCTGATGTGCTGTCTGGACTCGATGGTAACGACACTCTGTTTGGCAAAGATGGCAACGACACCTTAAATGGTGGAGCAGGTCAGGATTATTTATTGGGCGACAATGGCGCGGACACCCTCAACGGCGGCACCGACAACGATCTACTTTACGGCGGCGCCGGCAACGACATTCTTAACGGCAACGAAGACAACGATTATCTCAATGGCGATGCCGGCAATGATGTGCTCGATGGCGGCACCGGCAATGATTATTTAAGCGGTGGTGAGGGTGCGGACACGTATAAATTTGCGCTAGGTTCCGGCCAAGACAGCATCAATAATTATGACACCGATAACAGTATCGACACCTTACAACTCGGTGCTGGTATTTTACCAACCGGCGTTAGCGTGACCCGCGAATACGACGACCTGCTGATTAAAGTGAATAACAGCACCGATCAGGTGCGTGTTAGCAGTTATTTTTATCAAGATGGAATTTCGCCTTACGCGCTGAACAATATTAAATTTGCTGACGGCACCAATTGGAATGTCGCCACCGTTAAAACCAAAGCGCTGGTGGCCACGGCCAATAACGATTCTATAACGGGCTATGCAACTGCCGATGTGCTGTCTGGACTTGATGGTAACGACACCCTCATCGGCAAAGATGGCAACGACACCTTAAATGGTGGGGCGGGTCAGGATTTTTTATCCGGAGATGCAGGCGCGGACACCCTCAACGGCGGCACTGGCAACGACACACTTTATGGCGGCGCAGGCAACGACATTCTCAACGGCAACGAAGACAACGACAATTTAAGTGGTGATGCCGGCAATGATGTGCTCGATGGCGGCAGCGGTAATGATTATTTAAGCGGTGGTGAGGGTGCGGATATTTATAAATTCGGTATCGGTTCCGGCCAAGACAGCATCAATAATTATGACGCCGATAACAGTATCGACACCTTACAACTCGGTGCCGGCATTGTAACAACCGGCGTTAGCGTGACCCGTGAATACGATGACCTGCTGATTAAAGTGAATAACAGCACCGACCAAGTGCGTGTCAGCAGTTATTTTTATCAAGACGGAATTTCGCCTTACGCGCTGAACAATATTAAATTTGCTGACGGCACCAATTGGAATGTTGCCACCATCAAAACCAAAGCGCTGGTGGCCACGGCCAATGACGATGTTTTAACGGGTTATGCAACCGCTGATGTGCTTTCTGGACTTGATGGTAACGACACGCTCATCGGCAAAGACGGTAACGACACCTTAAATGGTGGCACGGGTCAGGATGCTTTATTCGGTGACAATGGCACGGACACCCTCAACGGCGGCACTGGCAACGACACACTTTATGGCGGCGCCGGCAACGATCTTTATCTGGTCGCACGCGGCGATGGTCAGGACACGATTAACGATTATGACGTGACCCTTGGTAATGTCGATCAAGTAAAATTCGCGACCGGCGTGGCGGAAAATCAGTTGTGGTTTAAGCGCACCGGCAATAATTTGGATGTCAGCATTATCGGTACGGCCGATCAAGTCAGTGTCGAGAACTGGTATGCGGGTAGTGGTTATCATGTCGAGCAATTCAAAACCGCCTCCGGCAAACAACTGTTGGATACGCAAGTCGATGCTTTGGTCAGCGCCATGGCCGCCTTTGCGCCGCCCGTCTCAGGCCAAACCACCTTGCCAACGGATTATCAAACGGCATTAAATGCAGTGATTGCGGCGAATTGGAAGTAATAAAACGTGAGTCCGGAGTAAGTGTTGAGCAAAGTGTCTTTTAATCGACATCAGCTTTTCTGGACTAGTCGTTGTATGAAATTTATTCTAGGCCCGCGTTAAATAGCGGCTTTAAGTGATTAAGAATTACCCCGCCCCTCTTGGAGAAGTTATGCACTTCGCGGTTGAATCTGCCAAATAATAAGCGGCGCTTGTTTTAAGTGCCGATTAAGGTCGATTGGCGGATTGGCTCGCTTCAGGGTTGCCTAGTGCCACTTTTAGTTGATCGGGCGGAAGATCTGGGTGCTGCAGGGGCGTTATGTCGCCGTCTCTGTGGTTGATTAATTTTGGGTTGGCGTATGCTGGCGTCGGAACGTGGTACAGGGTGCAAAGGCTCAAAGCTGGGGATGTTTTCCCGTGTAATGGTGGTTTTGATTAAGCGTTCAATGGCTTGTAGTTCTTTTATTTCATCTGCGCACACAAGTGAAATCGCATGACCTTCGGAACCGGCGCGTCCGGTGCGACCAATACGATGCACGTAATCTTCCGGTACCTTAGGTAAGTCAAAATTCACCACCTGAGGCAGTTGGTCGATGTCGATGCCGCGCGCGACTATATCGGTGGCGATTAAAATACGCACTTTGCCGGATTTAAAGTTGTCTAAAGCACGCATGCGTTGGGGTTGGCTTTTGTTGCCGTGAATGGAGTCGGCTTCGATATTGTCGCGGTGTAAATGCCGCACCAGCTTGTCAGCGCCATGTTTGGTGCGGCTGAACACCAGCGCTTGCTGCCAATTGTGTTCGCGTATCAGGTGGCTAAGAAGATCGGACTTGCGGCCTTTATCAACTGGATGCATTTTTTGGCTAACCAGCGCGCTGGTGGTGATTTTAGGTGCAATGGTGATTTCAACGGGTGCATTTAAGAGCGTGTTGGCCAATAAGCGAATTTCTGGCGACAGTGTGGCTGAAAATAATAAGGTCTGCCGCACTTTGGGGATCATGCTGATGATTTTTTTGATGGGCATGATAAAGCCCATGTCCAGCATGCGATCGGCTTCATCCAATACCAGGCATTCAACATCTTTCAGTTGAATGGCGTTTTGTTGTTGTAAGTCTAATAGGCGGCCAGGTGTGGCAATTAAAATTTCGACACCGCTGCGCAGTTTCATCATTTGCGGGCCAAGTTTGACGCCGCCAAACACCACGGTAGAGCGTAACTTTAAATACTTGCCATAATTCAGCACGCTGTCGTGAATTTGTGCGGCCAGCTCACGGGTTGGGGTGAGAACCAGTACACGCGTATGGTTGGCGCGTGCTGCTGGACGCTCACTTAAGCGCTGCAGAATCGGCAGAATAAATCCGGCGGTTTTACCCGTGCCGGTTTGTGCGCTGGCGAGGACATCTTGTCCGCGTAAAATCACCGGAATGGCTTGCGCCTGAATGGGCGATGGTTGGGTATAGCCTTGTTCTTCGACCGAGCGTAATAGTGGGGCGATAAGCCCGAGTGTAGCGAATGTCATGAGATTTCCTGAGAATAGAATTAATGAAGGTGGTTAAAAAATGAATGTTAATTAGTTTGCAGGTACCGTTCGTGTGATAATTTCGGCGGGTAGTCTTGCTATGTCTGAAATAAAGACCGTGCCCAGTCTAACAGAATTGCTCCTGACAGGTTTAAATAATGACAGCTATGAAATTTGTACTGCAGTCTCAAGATGGTCGCGCCCGCCGTGGTCGGTTAACGTTTGCACGCGGTGTGGTGGATACGCCAGCGTTTATGCCCGTGGGCACTTATGGCACTGTGAAAGCGATGTTGCCGCGTGATGTTGCCGCGACGGGGGCGCAAATTGTGCTCGGTAATACCTTTCATTTAATGTTGCGCCCAGGTGTTGAGGTGATTGCTGCGCATGGTGATCTGCATAATTTTATGCAGTGGCATGGGCCGATCTTGACCGACTCTGGCGGCTTTCAAGTATTTAGTCTCGGTAAAACACGCAAGCTGTCGGAGCAAGGGGTGGAGTTTAGATCGCCCGTGGATGGCAGTCGCTGTTGGTTGGATGCGGAAAGTTCGATGCGGATTCAGCAGCAGTTGGGCTCGGATATTGTCATGGCGTTTGATGAGTGCACGCCGTATCCAGCCACTTATGATCAAGCTGCGTTGTCTATGCAGTTGTCGATGCGCTGGGCGAAAAGATGTAGAGATGAGCAGGTTAGATTGGCGGTGTTTCAAGGTTCGCTCTTCGGTATCGTGCAAGGCGGTATGTACGAAGATCTTCGTCAGGAATCGTTGCAGCAACTTTCGACTATTGGTTTTTCGGGTTATGCAATTGGCGGATTATCGGTCGGTGAGCCAGCGGAAGATCGTGCGCGTGTATTAGATAGCCTGGTTCCACAAATGCCAACGGATAAGCCGCGATATCTGATGGGGGTTGGTAAGCCAGAGGATTTGGTGGCGGCCGTGCTCGCGGGTGTTGATATGTTTGATTGCGTGATGCCAACCCGTAATGCGCGTAATGGTCATCTATTCACTTCGCGCGGGATAGTGCGAATTCGTAATGCGCAGCATCGTCAAGACACGCAGCCGCTTGATGTCAACTGTAGTTGCTACACCTGCGCCAATTTTTCACGCGCCTATTTGTATCATCTGGATAAATGTGGCGAGATTCTGGGTTCGCAATTAAATACTTTGCATAATTTGCATTATTATCAACAGCTCATGGCGGATTTGCGCGAGGCCATTGAACAAGGTAGAGTGTCGGCCTTTGCTGCGCAGTTTTATCGCGACCAATCTTTTTATCACGATCAATCGACAGAATCAGAGGAAAGTTTATGAGTTTTTTTATTGCTAACGCCTTCGCTGACGGCGCTGCGGCGGCACCTGCCAACCCATTTGCGCCTATGATTATGTTTGGCGGCATGTTGTTGATTTTTTATTTTTTGATGTGGCGGCCACAAAGCAAGCGCGCCAAAGAACACAAACAAGTTTTAGAGAGTTTAGCTAAAGGCGATGAAGTGCAAATGACCGGTGGTTTGTTGGGTAAAGTCGTCAAGGTGGAAGATCAATATGTTGTACTGGAAATTGCAGACAAAGTAGAAGTAAAAGTGCAAAAAGGTACCATTGCCTCGACCCTGCCGAAAGGCACCTTAAAATCTATTTGAGCTTAGTACCGTTATGAATCGTTTCGCGCCATGGAAGACCGTTCTGATCCTGTTGGTTTTGATCTTCAGTGTGATATACGCTTTGCCAAATCTGTACCCGGATGAACCCTCTTTGCAAATTAGTGGCGTGAATGCTGGCATTGTGGTGGATCAAGCAGAATTGGATCGCATCAACCAGTATTTGGCGGATGCCAGCATTGTGGTTAAATCGACGCAGCTGGATGCCAGTAATATTTTACTGCGTTTTGCGAACAGTGAGTTGCAGTTAAAAGCCAAAGATGTTTTGCAGCAACAGTTGGGTGATGATTATTTGGCAGCATTGAACTTAGCCGCCACCACCCCCTCGTGGCTTAAAAAACTGGGAGCCGCGCCCATTAAACTGGGTTTAGATTTACGTGGTGGTGTGCATTTCTTGTTAGAGGTCGATTTAAAAGCAGCGTTACAGCAGCGCCAAGGTTTATTGTTAGAAGAAGTGAAAACTCAGCTGCGTGATCAAAAAATTCGTTATAGCCAAGTGCGTGCGGTGAGCGACTCCAGTATTCAAATCCAGTTGCGTGACGTGGGTGATTTAACAACCGCCCAGCAGCAATTAAATAAACAGTTGCCCGAGTATGTGTGGACGGCTGATAACGTCACGCAAGTTTTAACGTTGCAGTGGAGTCCTGCGCAACTTAAAAAAATTCAAGATTATGCCATTGATCAAAACTTATCGACCTTACGTAATCGTGTGAATGAATTGGGAGTGGCCGAGGCATTAGTGCAGCGACAAGGTGGTAATCGAATCGTCGTCGAATTGCCCGGTGTGCAAGATACAGCCATGGCCAAGCGTGTGCTGGGACGTACTGCCAACTTAGAGTTTCGTTTGTATAAAAGTGAAGCCGCACAAGCGCCAGCGGGCAGTGAAATCTTCCCGATGACAAAGGAAGGTCGGCAAGTGGCCTTGGATACTCAAGTCATCGTGGCTGGTGATCAAGTGATTGATGCTCAATCCGGTTATGACGAAAATAATCGCCCACAAGTGAATATCACCTTAGATAGCAAGGGCGGGGCGCGCATTAATCGGGTGACCCGTGAGCATATTGGTGATCGAATGGCGGTGTTGTTTGTTGAACATAAAACCCGAGCGATCAAAAGTGCTGAAGGTCAATCACAAGTAAAAAGAGAGAAATTTGTTGATAAGCAAGTCATTAACGTTGCCACGATTCAGTCGGCACTGGGGAATCATTTTCGTATTACGGGGTTAGATAGCCCAGCAGAAAGCTCTGAGTTAGCCTTAATGTTGCGCGCAGGCGCTTTGGCGGCTCCCATGTACTTTGTTGAAGAGCGCACCGTGGGTCCAAGCCTAGGTGAGCAAAATATTAAAGATGGGTTGAAATCGATTGTGATTGGTTTCCTATTCGTTGTGATTTTTATGCAGGTGTTTTACAAGGTTTTTGGGTTGTTCGCCAATCTTGCCGTGTTGATGAATTTAATCGTCACGGTTGCGGTGATGTCGCTGATTCCTGGTGCAGTATTAACCTTGCCAGGTATGGCGGGCATGGTGTTAACCGTGGGGATGGCAGTGGATGCCAACGTCCTTATTTTTGAGCGTATCCGTGAAGAGCTTCGTGATGGGCATCTACCAATGCGGGCCATTCAAATGGGCTATGATCGCGCCTTTTTAACCATTTGGGATTCGCATTTAACCACCTTAATCGTGGCGTTTATTTTATTTGCGATTGGTAATGGACCTGTTAAAGGCTTTGCAGTGACGCTGGGCGTCGGCATTATCTTATCTTTGTTTACGGCGGTCATGGTCACGCGTGCGTTAACGCATTTGGTGTATGAGCGCCGCGCGAAGCTAGAAAAAATCAGTATTTAAAGTCATCAAAATTCTTATCAATTAAAGGAAGTCTATGTCCACGCCAATTCGAGTTTGGAATTTTATGGGCCTGCGTTATTGGGCTGGTGGTATTTCAATATTGCTGGTGCTGATTTCATTGGCTTCATTTGTGGTTAAACAACTGAATTGGGGTTTGGATTTTACCGGTGGTGTATTGGTAGAAATGGCTTATCCGCAAACGGTGGCGTTGGAGCCAGTCCGGCAAGCCTTACATGACAATGGCTATCACGGTGCTGTGGTGCAATATTTTGGCTCGTCCACGCAGTTGCTCGTGCGTTTGCCACCGCAGCCTTCGCAGGAAGATAAACAATCGTTAGCCACCACCTTGGTGCAGCAACTACAAGCACAGGTGCAGCAGGTTGGTGTAGTTAAACGTTTAGAGGTTGTCGGTCCGCAAGTAGGGGATGACTTACGCGAGCAAAGTGGCTTGGCGATGTTGATCGCATTAATTTGTATTTTGGGCTATGTGGCGTTTCGTTTTGAGTTTAAATTCGCTTTTGGTAGTATCTTGGCGTTATTTCATGACGTGATAGTGACCATGGGGGTGTTTTCGGTAACGGGTATGACCTTCGACTTGACCGTACTAGCTGCGATCTTGGCCATCATTGGTTATTCGATTAACGACTCAATTGTGATCGGCGATCGTATCCGCGAAAATTTTATTAAGATGCGCGGCTTAACGCCAATCGAAGTCATCAACCTATCATTATCCCAAACGTTACGCCGCACTATTTTTACCTCAGTGACGGTGTTTTTAGTCTTGATTGCCTTGCTGGTGTGGGGTGGCGATATGATTTTTGGTTTTGCCGTTGCCATGAGCATTGGCGTGGTGTTTGGTATGTACTCCTCCATCTATATTGCCAGCGCTTTGTTGTTAGTATTGAAGATTACCAAAGAAGATTTTTTACCCCCAGTAGAAGTTGTGGATGATCGTCCGTGAGCGCAGATACGCCTATTGCCGAATTTGAGGTCATGCCGCTCGGCGAATACGCCGAAAAAGCCTATCTTGATTACGCGATGTACGTCATTTTGGACAGGGCGATTCCCAATATTGCCGATGGTTTAAAGCCCGTGCAACGGCGAATTATTTATGCCATGTCCGAACTCGGATTGTCAGCAGGGGCTAAGTTTAAAAAATCTGCCCGGACCGTCGGTGATGTGCTCGGTAAATTTCATCCACATGGTGATGTCGCTTGTTACGAAGCCATGGTGCTGATGGCGCAATCGTTTAGTTATCGATATCCGCTCATTGATGGCCAAGGCAACTGGGGGTCGATGGATGATCCAAAATCCTTTGCCGCGATGCGTTATACCGAAGCCAAACTCACCGCATTTGCGCATTTATTATTGAGTGAATTAGGCCAAGGTACGGTCGACTGGCAGCCCAATTTTGATGGCACCTTAGTTGAACCCAAATATTTGCCCAGCCGTATTCCGCATGTGTTGCTCAATGGTTCCACCGGTATTGCGGTTGGCATGTCCACTGACGTGCCTCCGCATAATTTACGTGAAATTTTATTGGCCGGTATTCAATTATTACGAGAACCAAAATCGACATTGGCTGAGATTTGCCAACTGGTGCAGGGTCCGGATTTTCCCACTGCCGCCGAAATTATTACGCCTTTATCCGAGTTGCAGCAGATGTATGCCACTGGGCGCGGTACGATTCGCATGCGGGCAGTTTTTCAAGTGGAAGACAGCGAAATTATCGTGAGTGAACTGCCGTATCAAGTCTCCGGTGCAAAAATCATGGAACAAATCGCCGAGCAAATGAATGCTAAAAAGCTGCCGTGGGTAGTGGATTTGCGCGATGAATCCGATCATGAACAGCCGGTGCGGTTGGTGATTATATTACGTTCCAATCGCATTCCCGTCGATGAAGTGATGCTGCATTTATTTGCCACCACTGACTTGGAAAAGACTTTGCGCGTCAACCTGAATGTCATTGGCTTAGATAACAAGCCGAAAGTTAGTGGTTTGTTGGGTATTCTCAAAGAGTGGTTGGGTTTTCGTGAGCAGACGGTGCGTAAACGGTTGAGCTATCGGCTCGAGCAGGTTGAAGAACGCTTACACATCTTAGAAGGTTTTTTACTCGCTTTTTTGAATATTGACGAAGTGATTCGCATTATTCGCTACGAAGAACAACCTAAACAAAAGTTGATTGCCCATTTTGAATTAAGTGAAGTGCAAGCCGAAGCCATTTTAAATCTGCGTTTGCGTCACTTGGCCAAACTTGAAGAAATGCAGATTAAAAAAGAGCAAAGCGAATTGGATGCTGAGCGTAAACGCTTGCAAGCTTTGCTGGATTCACCAAGTAAATTTAAAAAACTACTGATCGACGAGCTTGAAAATATTATTGATGAGTTTGGTGACGAGCGTCGCTCGCGCATCGTGGCGCGTGTTGAAGCCAAGGCCTTAGATGAAAAAGCCCTGGTCAGTGCTGACCCGGTGACACTGGTGTTATCCACTAAAGGTTGGATTCGTGCTGCCAAAGGCCATGATATTGATGCGTCGTCGCTTAGCTACAAAGTTGGTGATGCATGGTTGATGAGCTTGCAGGGTCGCAGTAACCAAGATGTGATTTTTCTCGATAGTAAAGGCCGCAGCTACCAATTGCCAGTGCATGAGTTGCCATCCGCGCGTGGTCAAGGCGAGCCTTTGACTGGACGATTAACCCCACCCACTGGTGCCAGTTTTGTGGGCATGCTGATGTTGCCTGAAAATGGCTTTGTATTGTTGGCCAGCAGTGCGGGTTATGGATTTATTGCGCCCGTCGACACTTTGGCCAGTAAAAATAAATCGGGCAAAGCGGTTCTGACGGTCGGCGACGATGAAAAAATTTTAGCGCCTTGTGTCTTCGAGCAAATCGAACAGTATTACTTGGCGGCAGTATCCACACAAGGTCGTTTGTTGTTATTAGCGGCCGAAGATTTGCCGGAGATGACCAAAGGCAAAGGTCAAAAAATTATGGCGTTAAAGAGCACTAAAGGTAGCAACGATGATGAGTTATTCGCGATCGTGCTGCTAGCTGACGGTCAGAGTTTGCAAATGCAGTCGGGTAAACGTCAGCTGACCTTAAAGTGGGCCGAGTTACAAGATTATCGTGGTGCACGCGCCAGTCGTGGTCAGTTATTACCGCGTGGTTTGCAAAAAGTAGATAGTGTTAAGGTGATCTGATTGTGCGTGGTTTATCTCCAGGTTTTTTTTCGTCTGATGCATTGATTGGAGCTTCAGCCCTAAGAATTACAAGGCAAACCCGGCAATCGTTTTTTTTAGCCCTTATGCTGTTTTGTATCAGCATCTGGGCAGGTTTTCAGTGGTCACACGCTCGCCCCACGGATATAGCTCACGATTTAGTGAGTTGGCGTCAGGCCGATACGCAGAGCATTGCGCTCAATTTTTTGCATGAAGACGCACGGCTGCTCTGGCCGCGTATCAATTGGCGGGGCGCTGGCCCTGGTTTTGTTGAATCTGAGTTACAACTTTATCCCTATCTCGCCATGCAGCTTATGCGCTTGGGTGGTGAAGGCGTCTGGGCTGGGCAACTGATTTCATTATTTTCCATGGTTTTGGCCATGGGTATTTGTCTATGGCAGTTGGCGCAACGTTTTTCATTATGGGCCGTTGTGGCCGCGTCAATTGGCTTATTCAGCTCGCGCAATACTCTATTTTTATCGACATCGATACAGCCAGATGCCTTGGCATTTTTGGCTTACGTTGCAGGATTTTGGACTTTTCTGGCGTGGTTAGAAGATTCACATGCGCGCGTTAGATATTTGGTAGCGGCTACTTTGTTCACGAGCTTGGCGGCACTGATTAAGCCTCCGGCGCTGCATCTGGGTATTATCGAATTTTTATTGGTGATGCTGCTGAAACCCATCCGCTTGCATCAGTCCAGAATCTGGTTCGCGTGGTTGGTGATCTTGCTGGTAGTTGGTGCTTTTCTATACCATGCTGCGCAATTACATTTTATATATGGCAATACTTTTGGCGTTCTGAGTGGCGGTGATTCTAAGTTCCCTAAATTACATCACTTGTTAGATTCCAGTATCTGGCTTGGGTTGTTCAAAGCTATCGCCAGTTGGGGCACGGGTTATGTCGGCCTTGCTGCGTTGTTGTTTTTGACGCTGCGCTGGCAGTGGGACCGATTAATGCTGGCGATGTTTGCGGGTATGGGCATTTATCTGCTGGTCGCTTTTCGTTATAGTGCGGGCAACAATGGCCATTACCATGTTTATGAATTGCTGTTAGCCAGTTATGCGGTGGCAAAAGCCACGGATTTGGGGTTGAAAGATTGGCGGCGAATCACCAAACGCCCCTCGCTTGATGTTATTTATTGGCTGTTGACCACTATATTTTTTGCATTATTGGCTGGCTATGGTGCACAACGTTTTATGATTCAAAATCAGGAGCGTGAGCAGAATAATCGCGAGCAACCCGCCATTATTAGCTTGGCAAAACAATTCCGCGATTATTTGGTGCAATCTTCTGCCAGTTCGCCTGCGGCATGGCCGGTCAGCAAGTCGCTCGTGGTCACGCGTAGTGCTTTCACACGTTATGATCCCTTCTGGCAAACCATCGACAATTTTGAAGATCCGCGTTTTTTTTATGCAGCGCGTGTTTTCGGTTGGATTCTGCCGGCTGATACCGTGAAATCTGAACAGCTACAGGCACTACAAAAACTAGGTGCTGAATATTACGCGGAACCCAATGGTATTCCAGACGACCCAGAGCTTGATGCTTGGCTGCAAACGCAAGCCGAATTGGTTATTAATGGCTCAGCAGGTAAGGTCTGGCGCTTATAAATATCGTTCCGCATTACGTGGTAAATTGTCTTCACTTTCGTGGCCGCAAATAAAACAATTGGTTGTCGTCCGTTTCATGGTGAGTTCGCATGACAATTTCTGGCATACGGGCACAAATTACCAAGATCCCCGTTTTTTTTATTGACCTTGAATGAAATTGCTAAGCTTCACTCACCAAGGGTTTTTTCTTGGCGGACAAATGCCGCTCGCGTAATTCAATATCGATATATTTGTCAGTAATGGCGCTGGAGCTGTGTCCGGCATCGTCGCGGACATGTTCGCGTGGGCGGGTTTTGACATCTTCGGAAATGCCGGTGTGACGAAGCCAGTGTACGGTGGCGACTTGCAGCGCTTCGGCTTCGTCATTTAAACCTTGTTGTTGTAATTGCAATACCGTGTGATCAAAAGCTTGTTGTACCTGTTCGCGAATATAAGTGCTGCTACTGATCGCGCCGATACCACGAAGTTTTGGCAGTAACGGTGATTGATCGGCCACCGAAGGCAGTGCGCTGAAGCCTAAATAAAGTCGCCAGCGTTTTAATGCGCTCAACATGGCATCACTCACGGCGATTTGACGCTGTTTGTTGCCTTTGCCGACGGTGACAAACCACCATAGACCATCACGATCTTGGTTGAAATGATTCATTTGCGGTGTCCAGCGAGATTGCGCGGTCAACTCAGAGATTCGCAAGTACATGGCATACAAACAGCTGAGCATGAACAAGGTGCGTTCGTAGCGCTCAGGATTTTGCGTTGCCAAATTGCGTACGGTTTCTAACACAGCCTCCCATTGTAAAGGTGTTAATCGACGTACCTGGTTAAACGTTTGACGGCGTTGCAAAAATTGATTTTTTTGTCGTAACAAGCTCACTGGGTTTTGTTGAACATATTCGCTTTGTAGCAGGAAATTAAAAAAACTGCCCAGTATGGCCAATAATTCACGAACTGCACCATTGGATAATGAAAAAGCTTGAGCACTGGGTCGGTTACCTTGTTGGTGAGCGACTTTTGATAAGGTGGCCACAAATGGACGCCATTGTGGGTTGGGCACGCGTTCACCCAGTTGATCAATAAATTTGGTGGGCTTTTTGAGGTTGATCCAGCTGACGGGTGGCTGCTGACAAAAATGCACGAACTGTTCAATATCGGTTTTGCGTAAATCCACTAACGATTTTTCAGCGATTAGCCAAGCCCATTGCAGTAGGCGTTCGACTTCCCGGCGATAACTGTTGAACGTACCCAGGCTAGCGCGATAACTTAATAAAAAATCGCGAGTAATGACAAAGTCAGTGGTTTGTGTTGCGGATAGCTGTGAAGGCGTCGATTGTTGAGCCAGCAGCTCAAGTGTGTCAAATAAAGCAATCGGCAGCGGGTTGGTCGTGGGCAGTGGGTTGGGCATGAGGCGTTATAGGGACATGTCGTTTAAATGGGAAGAGAAGGTGAAATGTTTTGCGTCTGGCTTGGTCCATTGTGCTGTTTTTGAAAATTCAACGTATCTTGAAACGCTTGTTCAATGGTGTATGCGCAGGCAAAAGCATAAGGTTGATTGAGTTTAATACGGGGCAAAGTGAAAATGTCATCTTGCGCGGTGATCAAACGTTTACTGGTAGTGAAGGCAGCTTGATAACCGCTGCGGATCACATCAGCGCGAGCATCGGCATTGTAATGGGTGGGTTGGCCATAGGGATAAGCAAAACACTGCATGGGTTTTTCCAGTAGGGCGTTTAATCCGGTGGTTGAATCAATAATTTCATGAGGACGTTCGTTGGCATCGGCTAAACCTAAGTGAGCATGGCTAGCGGTATGGCCCCCAATATCAAAGCCTTGTTGTTGCAGTTGTCGCAATTGTTGCGTGTCCATTAAAGGTAGTTCGCGGCGCAGTTGCGAGCTGTCAATTTGCAGCGCTTGTGCAATCGTCGTTAATCGTTGTGGCAGTTCGCGCGAAGGGGTGCGCATTAAGGCATAACTTAATGCATCAAAACATTGTAACTTGTTGGCATTCGTTGTTAACGGCAAGTTCAGCGGACACCATTGAGCATCGGTCCAATCGGGGAAAATGGTATCCATAAAAAGTTCTGGCAGTGTCGTGTGCCGAATCATTTGGGCGAGCTGTTCCCACCAAAATAATTTTTCATGTAGTTGTGTGTCGTGCACCACAAAAAAAGTGGCGGATAAGCCCAGTTGACGTAAGATCGGTGCGGCCACCGTAAAGTTATCGGCATAACCATCATCAAACGTCACGGCAAAATAGCATCCGGGGCGAGATTGATACTCGGGGACTTGCGCTGCACGAATGGGCATAAAGTGCCGGCGCATAAACCGCATTTGCGCTTCAAAAGTGGCAGCAGGTAAGCCTTGTTCTACCCCGTAAAAGCCTTGGTTTTCAGAAGGCTTTGTCACCGTACGGTGGTAACATAAAACGGCAATCCATGCTTGTGTGGCGGCGCGCTGCGACCACTGTCGCTGATAGCGTCGGAAAGTATAAAGACTTGGGCTTAGCAATTTGTTAATAATTGCGGAAGGCATACCGATAAACTCTCCAATAATTGAGAAAGGTATTGTATAGGATAATGAATAAAGATACGTTAGAATGCCTCGCCGAAATTCGTCTTCTGTGTTAGGGCCTGTCCATCATGATGTGCTTCACATTTATTAACTATTTGCATTCGCTAGTGCAAAGCGGTTTCACAGTTTTTCAAAAATTCCTGACCGTGTTGCAATCAGGATTAGCAGGATTTGTGGCGCTCCTGGCCATTATTACAGTGCTGATGTCGATGATCAGTTGTACTGCAACCGTGCCTTATCGGAAAATTGACATCATAGATGCTTATGTTCATGCCCCGATTAAAATGTTGGATGGGATTGGGCAGAATAATGTGCGTACCGATTCTCCATTGCGCCCCGCTGAACAAGAGATTTCAGCTGATCACACAGATACTGACAATTCATCTTTCGAGAAAAAAGAATCCATAAAAATTATTTCAGAAACAAAAGCTGGTTTTGAAACAGATGTGTCAGAAAAAACGGTTTCAGAAAAAGATAGTCCCAAAAAAATAGGTGACAAAACAGCGGGCGCAAATGTTGAATCTGTTGCCGAAAAATCGGAACCTGATTGGGTGTCCAGTTTGCAGTCAGGATTGCCCCCAGCAAATGCGGTATATGAACCGCGTTTAGAAATCGGTGATCAAGTACGTGTTAGTTTTTATCAGCGGCCGGTGGTGCAGAAAGAAGCCTATCAAATTAACCCCAATGATATCTTAAGCGTTGATGTGTTAGATCATCCCGAGCTATCAAGAGCCTCGGTGTTGGTTTTGCCGGATGGATATATTTCGGTGCCTTTGGCAGATCGTATTCAAGCCTCAGGAAAATCAACGGACAAGCTTGGGTTTGAAATTGGTCAGCGTTTGAATGATCATAAAATCAGTGACCCAGTGGTGAGTGTGGCGGTGCAGCGTTCGCAAAGTGCCTTGGTGGGTTTGATGGCCATGTTGCAATCACGCGATGGTCGTGAGCCATTGACCTATATTGTGGATGGTGCCGGTACGCTGGACTTGCCACTAATTGATCCTGTGTCCACTGTATTGACACTTCGCGAGATTCGCAAACAAATAAAAGAAGCTTACTTGCGATCAGTTGGCCCTTTATTGGAAGTGTCAATAGAAGTCCAGCCCGTACGCCCACTTGCGGTCTATGTGGTGGGTGAAGTAGGTCGGCCAGGGAATGTAAATTTTGAAGTGGGATTACATCCTTTTATGGCCGTTTCAAGTGTCGGTGGATTTTTGCCAACAGCAGACCTCAAAGAAGTTCGATTATTTCGAGCTGATGCTAACGGCCAATTACAACAGTGGCACATCAATATGGCATCAGAAGATGAATTATTCGCGCAGGGGGTGAAATTGTTGCCCCGCGATATTTTATTTGTGCCGCGTTCGGGTATTGCTGAAGCCAACAAGCGTATGGATCTATACGTGCGACGTTTGCTGCCGTTTAATCTCGGTGTCGGTGCTAACTACAATCTGAACAATCAATGACGCGTTTTAAAAAAATTTAATTTTGATTTCTGTCGATTAAATGGGTGAACAATGAATCAAGTTTATAAAAAAACGCAGCAGGTCATTGCCAAATGTAGCAGTGGTTTGCAGGCGCTGAGTGTTGGCGTGTTGGCTGCCACGCCAGTGCAGCAATCTTCACAAGTGATTGGGGTTGCTTCGCAATATCCTGGTGAAGGTTGCAGTACGCTGGCGTTAGGTGTTGCCCAATCCTTGAGTAAGCACCAAAAAGGTAAAGTGTTGTTGTTGGATGCAGTGATAGGTGGACAAGATATTACGCAATTATTAGCGCTTAATCGTGCTAATTTGAAAGCAGGCGAGGCTTTGGAGTGGTCGTCATTGCTGCAATCTTCACCCCTATATGGCATTGATGTGTTGTCGTTAACAGCACCTTTGTTAGAATGGTTGGCCACAGACGTAGCGGCAAATCCGGCTTGGCAGGCTTTGCTGGCTGAGTATCGATGGGTGATTGTAGATGTTGGTGCTTGGTCAACGCCGACGCCGCATCTTTGGGCGAAACGTCTAGAAAATGTATTGTTAGTCGTTGACGTTAATGCCACAACCGCCGATAAACTCGCCCGTTTCCGTGCTGAAATTGATCGCTCACAGTTGAAGATGTTGGGTTTTATTCTGAATAAACGCACTTATCCGATCCCTGAAAAACTGTATCGAATGGCTTCTTAAGTTTTTTATTGATAAGTTTGTTTGTACATTGAAAGTAAATTGAAAATATAAAAAAGGTTCTCAATATGACCAAGCGCGATCTACTCATTTTTTACTTCAAATGGAATCGACTTATTCTCGGTGCTTTAGCTTGCGTTACGATACTGGTCGGCATCATGGTATATGTGATGCCACAATCTTATCCTGCAGAATCGACTGTATTGATCGAGCGTAACCGTTCACCAATTATGCGTTCTGACTATGCGCCAGGATTGGAAATGCTGGAAGTACAAAACACAGAAACGCAAATTATTTTGTCGCGCAATGTTATGGTTGATGCAGTTGAGCAATTAAAAGCGGAACAGCGCACTGGTAAGCCAAGCATGATGCACGCGATTAGCCAAGGTATTGCGCAGCAGATGCAGCAGTTGGGATTGATTAGTGAGGTGACTGTCCATGAGAAGTGGATTCAACGCTTATTGAAAAATATTAAAGCTGATCCTGTGATGAGCTCCAATGTTATTCGTATTAGTTTTAATGACGAAGATCCGCAATGGGCCGCTGATATTGTTAATGCCGTTACGAATGCTTATGTGCGTTTGCATTTAAAAGTTTATAGTTCTAATGGCGCAAAAGTATTTGAAGAGCAGTTGGCCGATGTTGCCGCTGGTCTTACTGATATGCGTAAAAAACTTGAAAATTATCGAAAAGGTGAGCAAATTTCTGCTGTCGCTGAGAGTCGTGAGCAGTTGGGTCGGTCATTAGCAAAACTTCAAGAGGTTAAAATAACGTCAAAGATTGAGTTGACTGAGTTACTGAGATTGTACGAACCCACGCACCCTAAAGTGTTGGCGGCGCAAAATAATTTACGTCAGTATCAGGCCGCATTTGATGACGCACAACAACAGCTCTTGCTGCTGGACCAGCAAGGAGACGAAGAGCGTCATTTGCAGATGGCGATCGCTTCACAAGAAAAAATTTATGAAGAATATAATCGACGCTTTATCGAAGCGCGTTTAAACGAAGACAGTGCGCACCTGGATATGGTAAATGTGCGTGTCATTCAACCCGCAGTTGCAGCCCCTAAACCGACGCATTCGCGCTTATTTTATTTATTGTGTGCATTGGGTGCAGGGGTAATATTGGGTTTTGGTTTAGCGTTTATCTTGGAATATTTTGATCGTCGGGTTACCGATCCTGCGCAAATTGAAAAAATTCTCGGAATTCCTGCGCTCGGTTCTTTGCCGCGAATCTAAGTTCGAGACCTTAAGGTTATGAATCGAATTGGTCTTGTTTTTCTGTTGGCGCTTTGTGCGTTGCTGAGTTATTTTTTGGCCGGAGATAACTGGCTAGCAGTCGGCGGCTTATTTGCGCTGATTCTTGGGATTAATTTATGGCTTTCCGGTTGCCGAGTTATATTAATTTTATGGTTGATCGGTTCGCCGACTTTATTTGTTTTTGCGAATAACATTCTGCAAGTTTTGCCTGCAGTTACAGTTGAACGGTTGTTATTTGTGATGCTGGTGCTCATGATACTCTTGCAACGGATTTTCTCGCCTCCTCTCCCTGCTGAAATAGATAAAGACCGGAATTTTTTTTTGAGAATGTTGCCCCTTGAAAAAGCAATATGGGTATTTATCGGTTGGCTGATCTTTACCTGGGTATTACGGATAGTGCGCAATAAATATACTGTCGATTTAAAAGATGATTTCACCATGCTTTTGCAATATATATTACCAATGGCAGCTTTTACATTAACGCGCTTTGTACCTTGGTCACGAGAACAGCTGACTAAAATGCATTGGGCATTCATTGGAGTCGGTATTTTTTTGGCGATGACCTCCATTGCACAACAATTTCTAGGTATAACTTGGTTTGTGCCGACCTACATGAAAGTGATTCATAATGAAACGCGGGCTACAGGTACATTTGGCAATGCGTCTGAATTTGGTTTGGTGCAATCTTCATTTTTGATAATAGGATTGTTTGTCGGTTCCAGAGCCAAAGATAAGTTGTTGCAAGCTTTAGCTTTCGGTTGTTGCGTACTGATGATCAGTAGCGTGGTCTTTTCAGAAACACGTGCACCTTTAGTGGGCTTAGCGCTGGGGCTGGCCTATTTATTTGTGGCCGATCGTACCATTCGACCGCTGTTAATTTTTTTAGGTGTTTTTGGTGTGCTGGCAGGTATGGTGATACTGCCTTTGGTGATTGATTTGCAAAGTTTAACCGAGCGCTTGACTGATATAGGCCCAATTTATAATCGTTTGGCTTTATGGGTGTCAGCAATTTATATGGCGATCAGTAATCCGTTGGTGGGCGTTGGTTTTGGTCGCCATGCTTTTCATCAAGCCTGGTTAGATTACGCCATTAGTATTGGACCGATTTCCGCACAATGGGCCAATGGTGTGGGTGTTCCGCATAATGAATATTTGCATATTGCGGCTTGGTCTGGTTGGCTGGGATTTCTCATTTATTTATTTTTGCTCCGCCAAGGCTGGTGCCTGATACAACAGGTGCGCTTTGACGCGACGTCTGAGCCCTGGATGCGTGACCACGCGATTTATGTTGCTGCGTTGTGGATTAACTATCTAGCCAATGGACTCTGGGTGGATACCGGAAACTTTAACTATATTGGGGTTCTCGTTTTTGCCCTGATGGGCGCGATTGCTCATCGTAGCAATCATCACAGTCAAACCACCCAGCAGCATCGTGAAGTCGCGGTATCAGCTGGCAAATGAAAGTCCTACAATTGATTCATAATTTACGTGCCGAAGGCGCTCAGCGTGTTGTTGTGAACCTGGTCGCGGCTACCAGTTCTATCGATATTGAACAGCAAGTGTGTGCTTGGCGGGCAGGTGGTCCGTTAGCGCTGCAGATTCGTGCACAGTCAAAACAATCGCAGTCAAAGAATGTACCTTTGATTGTTGGCGATCAAGCTCCGCTGCATGGCAAATCATGGGTGGGCCGTTTGTTTTATTTGCGACAGCTGATTCGTCACAAGCAGATCGATTTGGTGCATGCACATTTGTCTGATGCGGTAATGATGGCTGCTTTTTTAAAGTATTTAACCGGCGTGCCTTTCATCATTACACATCATTGTCCTGAGTATATGCCACCCGATTTGCGCGGTTTAAAAGCGAGAGTATATGCAGGTGTTGTACGCTGGGCGGTGCGACAGGCAACCACTCACATTGCCATTTCTCCTGTTGTTCAGCAAGCAGTAGTGCGCTCATTACGTTTACAGCGGGCTAATTGGAAAGTAATTGCCAATGGTGTGCCATTACCCGATATCACAAAGGCTTTGGCCTTACCTTTTGCTTTCCCATTTCGATTTAAGAAAAAGCCGTTATTGATCACGGTGGGTCGATTGGATTCGGTGAAAGATTTCGCGCAACTGATTGCAGCTATGCCCAGTGTCTTAGCTGTGATGCCTGAGGTGCGTTTGGCTATTGTTGGCGATGGACCTTTACGGACACAATTGCAAAACCAAGTGGATGGCTTGCAGTTACAAGATCAAATTGAATTAGTGGGCATGTCCACTGAAATCGATGCTTGGTTGCAACATGCCAGCGTTTTTGTTAGTTGCTCGTTTTATGAAGGGGTGCCGATGGCCTTGCTCGAGGCTATGGTTTATGGTTTGCCGGTTGTGGTTTCTGATGTTACGGGTAATCGGGATGTTGTCGAGCATTTGCGTACAGGTTGGTTATATGACAAAGCCAGTGAGCGTTGCTTAACGGCGGCTCTGTTAGCGGCATTGCAAGATTGTCGGCAAGCGCAACAGTTCGGTCAAGCCGCTGCTATTTGGGTGCGTGGGCATTGTAGTCAGGATGCAATGGGTACGGCATATCATCACTTATATCAACACTTGTCTTTTTCGCGATGACAATCCTCAATAACACAGTCGCTGGTGATCAAAATGATACAGCGCAAGAAACTAAAAATGTGGTCAAGCATGGGCCAATTTATTTGGCTGGTAATTTAATTCATCGTGCCGCTGGCATCGTGTTAATACCCTTATATACCCACCATTTATTGCCGGCTGAGTATGGGGTTTATGCTTTACTGGTATCGGTGATGGATATGCTAACCATCTTGCTGGGCTGTGGTCTTGCCAGCGCGATGAATCGGTTTTATTTCGACGTAAAAAATGAATATCAGCGTCTCCAGTTAATCAGCACGGTATTTATTTGTCTATTGATTTTGTCTGTGCTGATTGGGCTTTCCGCTTATCCCCTTGGTTGGGTGATCGTCCGCTTCATGTTTGACAGTGCTGAATATGCCGGATTGTTTGCGTTGGCCATCGCAACTCTGATATTTACTTTACTGTTTGAAGTGCAAATGAATTATGCCGTAGTGCGTAAGCGTCCGCAGATTTTTCTGGGTTTGGCGGTAGCCAAAGCGGTGTTGTTATTGGCTCTGAATTTGGTTTGGGTAGGGTACGCACATATGGGGCTATGGGGTGTGGTCGGTTCGATGCTGGTGACATTCGCGCTGATTACTTTGTTGTATTTGGTTTGTATTTTTTGGCAGGTTGGTTGGCATTGGTCGCCAACGTTGGTCAAACAATTATTTATCTACGGTATGCCGTTGGTACCTTCAGCTTTTGCGAATGCGAGCATGACTTTTATTGAGCGCTATTGTTTAAACCATTGGGCTGGTGCAGCCGTGGTTGGTGTTTATGCGTTAGCCTTTCGTTTGGCTTCTCTGCTGCAGATGTTTATTGCAACACCTTTTTCCCAAGTTTTTTTTGTGCGGCGTTTTGAAACTTTGGCTAGGGGTGAGCCGCAGTCGGGGCTAGATAGCTTGTTGTTGGTTTTTGTAGCGGTGATGAGTTTGGCGGTATTAGCCTTGGCGTTATTTAGCCAAGAAATTTTGCAGCTGATTGCACCGAATAGTTATGCGGGTGTTGCGCCTTTGCTGCCATTATTGGGTGTATGTTTTGTATTGTCATCGATTAATCAAAATTATGAGCTTGGCATTATGTACCAGAAAAAAACATACTATATCGCGCTGATTGGCGGAATTTCTTTAGCAGCGACCGTGGTGTTGAATATCATTTTAGTGCCGATGTTCGCCGTGTGGGGCGCATTATTGGCTTTGTTAGCAGTCAATATCATTCGATTAGTCGCAACCTTACGGGTCAATCGTTTATGCGCTGCAGCATTGATTCATTTGGATTTAAAGCGCGCAGTCGTTATGTTAATGGTGGCGTTGCTAGTGGCTGTGTTGACACACGAGCTTACCGCAACCTTGTCGTTGGTATTCCGTCTGCTGATTAAATCCATGAGTTGGTTGGCGGTTGCAGTCGTGTTATTGTTCTCGACTATAATGGATCCATCCATTGCTAAGGCTGCGCGAAAACTTGTAAAAAGTTGCGTTCAGAAGGCCTTAATGTCTATGGCTACTTCATTAAAATGACGCGCTAATGATTGAAATTAATTTAGTAAGAAGAGAATTGTTGTAAAACGCGACTTAGTTAGAATGAGATGGGGTAGTCACACATGAAACACGCCAGTCAATTACTCGATAAAAATCAGTTGGCATATTTTGATGATCAGCTGGAGCACAGTAATCTGGAGTTTTGGCGCAGAATTGGTGGCGTTGATTTCAGCGGCAAGAGCGTGCTGGATATTGGATGTGGACATGGTGCTCTTTCGGTACATGTCGCCCGGCAGGGTGCGAGTCGGGTTGTGGGAGTTGATATCGATAGCGCTAGAATCGAATTCGCTCGGAAAAATATTGAATTGAAGTATCCAGAATATAGCGCTGTATTTGATTTTGAGTGCTGCTCGCTCGAAGACATTGGGGGAAAATTTGACATCGCAATTTCCAAGGATGCATTCGAGCATATTGAAGATCTTTCGGCCATGATGCATAACATTGCCGCTCGACTTAACGATGGTGGCTTGTTGATTACCGGTTTCAGCCCGCTGTATTTCAGTCCCTTTGGAGATCATGGCCGATATTTAGGATTGAAAATAATTCCATGGTTACCAGCAATACTGCCAGAACCCCTTCTATTATTTTTGTCATCACTTGTGCGTAAAGAGCCGATTCGATCAGCTGCTGACGTGGGTCTGAACAAGCTTACACCCGAACAGTTTCGGAAAATACTTTCTGATCAGGGCTGGGAAGCAGTCATGCTTGAATACAACAAAGGAGGACGTCTGGGAATGCCCTTGATGCGGGTATTGCGCAAAATACCTATCCTCGAGAAGTTCTTTACAGTCAGCATCTATGCTAGGTTGCGTGCGCCGCATAAACTCAAAAGCTAGTATTTAATTGCATGATTTAGTGTGTATGCTTAATTTACCGAAAATTTTTTGTTATCAATGTCTGCAGAAGAAAAAATAGAGCATCCAACTTTCACAATTAAACCCTAGGAGCCTGGCGGACTTAAGGCTGCTCTGCTGTGAAAAAGCCGGATTTGGCCATTTCGCCCAACTCTCAGTTAAATAGCGCTGCTATTCGCCTTCAAATTGAACAAAAAATGCCTCAAACCGGACTTTCTCTCGCGACCGAGCGCTTAAGTCCGACAGGCTCCTAGGCATCTCTAGCATTCTTCACATCTTCCAGACTGAGTTTGTGATGATCATCGACATGCATTCCTAACTGATAGCTTCTGACCTTAATTATTAGATCACCCGCTCGAAAACTTGTAATAAGTCGCGTTCAGGCTAAACGACCTGCTTGATATTAGTACTTGTGATATAATTCCGACGCTTCTGAATTCCCTCCGCACATTGAAGTATCAAGGTTGAAGCTCATGTTACAAGGTGATAAATGTATCATCAGTATTTTTGGTTTGGGTTATGTTGGTACCGTAGCCGCAGCTTGCTTGGCCAGTGAAGGGTATCGTGTTATTGGTGTTGACCCGAATCCCGTTAAAGTTGATCTGATTAATCAAGGTAAAAGTCCAATTGTTGAAGCGGATGTGGATTTTTTAATTGCCCAGGCCATAACGGACAAATGTTTAATGGCTTTTCAATCTGTGCGTGAAGGCGTGCTTGCGGCTGACATCTTGATGATCTGCGTGGGTACCCCAAGTCAAGCGAATGGCAGTTTAGATACGTATTATGTTCAAAAAGTCTGTGAAGAAATTGGTGCACTTCTCTGCGAGCATTCGGGTTATCCGATTATCGTGATTCGAAGCACTTTGTTGCCAGGTACCATGCATAGCATGGTGATCCCTACGCTTGAAAAAGCTTCAGGTTTGGTTGCTGGCAAAGATTTTGGTGTGTGTAATAATCCTGAATTTTTACGAGAAGGCACCGCTGTTGCAGATTATCGAGACCCACCGAAAACCGTGATTGGCGCTTCAGACCCTCGCAGCTCAGAAATATTGGCCGCTATTTATCAAAATTTAACGGCACCATTAATTATTACGGATATCCAAACGGCTGAGATGGCTAAATATGCCGACAATGCTTGGCATGCTTTGAAAATTGGCTTTGCGAATGAAATCGGCCGTTTAAGTAAGGCGTTAGCGCTGGATAGTCATAAAGTCATGGATGTTTTTTGCCAAGATCAAAAACTGAATCTATCCAAAGCCTACTTAAAACCCGGTTATGCGTTTGGTGGCTCCTGTTTGCCAAAAGATGTCCGCGCTTTAACGTATCAAGGTAGGAGTCTCGATTTACAGTTGCCAATTTTGGAAGCCATTTTGCCGAGTAATGACCAGCATATTGAACAAACCTTACAATTGATTCGCAAATGTAAGGTGAAACGTATCGGTATCTTAGGGTTAAGTTTTAAAGAAGGTACGGATGATTTGCGTGAAAGCCCAATGGTTGAGCTGATTGAGCGACTCATTGGTAAAGGTTATGACATTAAACTGGTCGATAGAAACGTAAAGCTGGCGAGTTTAATGGGGGCGAATCGCGACTATATTTTAAATCATATCCCGCATATTGCCCGGTTAATGGTGGACGATATTCACGAGTTGCGCGCTCATGCTGAGCTAGTGGTATTGGGGCATAAATGTTCAGAATTTGAATCCCTCTTGCCCTTGTTAAATGCTCAGCAGCAGGTGGTTGATTTGGTTAAAACACAAAATATCTCGGCCATAGCAGGAAACTATCATGGTCTCTGCTGGTAAGCGCAAACTCCTAATCATTGTTGAAAACCTACCGTTGCCATTTGATCGACGTGTATGGCAGGAAGCGACCACCTTGGTCGCGGCAAATTATCAGGTTGCGATTATTTGTCCGATGGGTAAGGGTTATACCGAACCTTATGAATACTTGGAGGGCGTGCATATTTATCGCCATCCCTTGCCGTTAGAAGCAGAAGGTGTATTGGGCTATTTGGTTGAGTATAGCGCCGCGTTATTTTGGGAGTTTTGGTTAGCCTGCAAGATCTGGTGGCGGCATGGTTTTGATGTCATTCAAGCCTGTAATCCGCCCGATATGATTTTTTTAGTTGCCGGACTTTTTAAGTTAATGGGCAAGCGCTTTGTGTTTGATCATCACGATATTAATCCCGAACTTTATTTAGCGAAATTTAATCGCAAAGATTTTTTTTATTGCGTAATGCTTTGGTTTGAACGTATGACGTTTCGTTGTGCGGATATTTCGATTGCCACGAATGAGTCTTACAAAAAAATTGCCATTGAGCGAGGCGGCATGTTGTCTACGGATGTATTTGTGGTGCGTAGCGGCCCTAAACTTGAGCGATTTAAAATCATACCGCCAGACGTGACCTTAAAAAAAGGCAAAGCTTTTTTGGTGGGGTATGTCGGCGTGATGGGGGCACAAGAGGGTATTGAATACCTGCTGCAAGCGGCGCGCTATATTATTCACGACTGCCAGCGTACCGATATTCATTTTGGTTTGGTTGGCGGCGGTACCGAGCTTGCACATCTACAAGCTTTGGCGATTCATTTTGGCATTAACGACTATGTGACCTTTACAGGGCGTGCCCCGGATGCGGTTTTGTTGGCCATGCTTAATACTGCTGATGTCTGCGTCAATTCCGATGTTGCCAATGATATGAACGATAAATCAACCATGAATAAAATCATGGAATACATGGCGCTGGGTAAGCCGGTGGTGCAATTTGATTTAACGGAAGGCCGTGTCTCGGCCCAGCAAGCGTCACTGTATGCAAAACCCAATGATGCGATTGATCTGGCAAATAAAATTCTCGAACTGTTGGCGGATCCCGTTAAGCGTCAGCAAATGGGCAGTTTTGGCCGTGAACGTGTAGAAAATGAATTGGCTTGGCATCATGAAGCCCCCAAGTTGTTGGCGGCTTATGAACATTTGTGGGGAAAACGAGTTGACGGTTTTGCACGTTTTTTTTCAGTCAAGTAACTGCTGTGTGGATGTGAAAGAAAAGGCACTTAATTTTATCTGGATTTTTCTTAAATAAATTGAGTTGAATTAAAGCTGCTGTCGTTTTTTATGCTGTGCAATATGGCTTAAGAATAAACATTGCTTGAATTAAAGAAAATTTTTGCATTATTAAAAGCACTTTCTTTATTAAAAGCACTTTCTTTTTTAAGATTTAATAGAATTACCAAAATTTTCTTTTCAGGATTGCTTTCAAAAATGGATATCAATTTTGAATTTTTTGTTACATGATCGACAGAATTACCCCCTTTTTTTAGGTGCAACACGCACTCATTATCTTTGTGTTTGTAAAGAGTAGATTCCAGTTTTTTCAAAAAAAAATCACCATCTGAGAAATTATTTTCATGGAGATGTTTTTTAATAAATGCTGCTGAAGCCTCTGTAGCCTCATAGTAAGGCAAATGCACTCTTTTAAGTAACATTGACGATAACTCTGAAGCTTTTTTAAAGTTGTCAGAACTTTTTTTCTGCTTAGATTGACTAAGTTCTTCAATTAAATACCATATGGACGTTTCAGAAAGCTTTAAATATTCATCTAGGCTTTCTTCTAGGAATTTTCTTTTTATATCTGAGGCTATTGATTCTGATTTTTTACAACTAGCGATATAATCAGCGAGCTTTTTTAAGAAGCTTGGCACTCTTGTTTCGGAAAATTCGGATATGTTAGTCGAAACTAATGAAATTAATTTCTCTATCATGCTCTCAAATACCTTTATTTTTGGGTGATAATATAGACTTTTATTCATCTGATGACGAGAAAATAAAAAACTTTCATAAGCGTTTATCAGGGCTATCTAGCACAATTTGATCAAAAGTAGACCTGAAGTTGAGTGGATAAGAAATCGTCGTAGACTAGCCGTTTGCCCATAAGGAGAGTCTGAATGTTAATCGCATGCTGCATGACTGAAATAACAGATCCAAGAAA
>JANNXD010000042.1:0-20619 GCA_031409375.1 Gammaproteobacteria bacterium
CCATCAATAACATCAGTTTTTAGTAAAAAGTCAGTTCATAAAAATTTTACCAAGCCGCATCGAGCAAAAAGTGCGCATTTCTGACATTTATCAAGCCAAGATGATTTACAGGTGAACAATTATTACTAGGAAGCCCTGTGCCTTTATAAAAGCATCCTGGCATTACCCTTTGTCAAGGTACCGCTCAGCATCACTCCGCCACAAGTAAATTTTTTATGGCTAACCAGCAGGCTTATGTAATTTGTTCACGCGTGTTGTTACAAGTGCTTGAAGCCTGAAATTACTCGACAAAATACCTTAATTACCTTCAATCGATCTACAATGTAATTGATTGGATTAGCCAAAGCGATTACCGAATCCCAGTCGACGCACGCAACAGCTTAGCCGCATGAACAGTGGCTACAGGGCGCGAGCCCTGAGTACGTGCATAAGCATTTTACTAGCGGCATGATTGCAAAAGAATTTGATCTATTTAAAACGGGAGCAGTAAAGGTATTACACGAGGAGAAGGTCAAAGGCCAAGGCTTGACTAGCCACACAGATCCGTTCCGCTTCTTGGCGACGGAATGTTAGCTTGAACACGTCTAGCCATAGGTATGCTGAAGCGATTAGTAACAACCAGCCCCAGCCTGAGCCAATACATTAAAATTTTTGCTCAAACCCCACGTGTAGCCCTGCAGTACGCGGAACTTCATCGCCATCAACCACTGCGCTATCCAAGCCGTACATTAAATCCAGATTAAAGACACCAAAAAAAGTTGCCCCAGCATTTACACTCGCCAGCGACTCACCCACCAAATTTTTTCGATAGCCCAATCGCCACGCGGGGTACCATCGACTCATCGGCGTATAGGCAGTTGCTACTGTCGCCCACTGCAACGCATCACCCATTGGATCGTTGTAATCCATCACATCATAACTGACTGCGAGCGCCCAGCGAGGCATTAACCAATAAGTTGCATCGAGTGTAGCGAGCACATCCATGACATAACTTTCTTGTTGACCGACTTGTCCATTGGCTACAAAGTTAACGGCCGCAAGACAATTTCGCTGCGCAGCAGCCGCACTGAATTGATCACAATTAAGTACGAAATCACCGTAATCAAAACTGGGCGCATTGATATTAGCCAAGGTCACACCCAACTGATACTTTTTGCCTACCCAGCTCAAACCAAGATCAATACCAACATTACTATTTGATTGCTGATTTTGATCATATTCATCTTTTATGACATCAGCGACATCAGCATCTTCAAAGCTTTCAAATAGCACCACTTGACGGCTCAACTGCATAGAATAAAAATTTAAACGAGCACCTGCATACAACTTTCCAGAAAAGCGCCCATTGTCACGCTGATATATTGATCGCGCATAGTCAAAACCCAATTGAGTTAATTGCGCACTTTTTAACAGCAATGATGAGTTCGTTGAAAAATCGACCTCAACACTATTATTGACATTACTCGTCGTAAAAATTAGTGCATCAGACAACACAGAAGCCTTAAATTGTGATGCCAATAGGCCTTCAGCACAAAAGCTGCCTTGCCAAGCATCCCGATGTACCGCAATGGGCAATCCGGGAATTATGGCGTCAAAACTGGCCTTCAAATAACCATTTTCATTTAAATTTGCGAGCACGTCATTAAATTGATTTTGAAGTCCATTTGCCTCCCCCAGGGTAATCGTCGTATTTTCCAACAAATCCACTAAATCATTAATATCCTTTTCGAAATTATCCACCTGTCCAATTTCTATAGCCCCGCCAAGTGAATTTAAATACCCCATGCGAAAATGATCATTTGACTGTAACGATTGCGAACAGGCCGCCGGGTTATGGGTAATGGACAATAAATAGTGGCCGATCGTGCTATTTCCCAGCGTACTTAATGTACCTGGGGTCGCCATGGAGGTAACAGCGAAAACCGAAACACTAGCCACATAAAGCAGTACGGCACTAGCAACATGACATAAAAATTTCATATTCATCATTACAACTCTCGGCCTTGACACGTATCATTCACGCTAGCCCATGTAAATTTTTTTTGCCATTTGTAATGAAACGCAATTTTTATTGTTTTTACGTTACAGAACTCAAAATTCAGCGGCTTACGCTGACACAACACAAGCGCCATTTACAAAAGTATATATACTGGATTGATTCCCTTAGATTGAGCCGCCGTGATGAACCCATCAGCACTAACCATCGATCTAAACGATTTACAAGCCGAATTTAACTGTCGAGTGCAGCATAAGCTGCAAGAAGTTCAACAACTGCTGCTCCACTTTTCTCAAAACCAAAATGCGGATGATATTGTTTTACACTTACACAGCATTTTTTTAGCGCTGGCCAATACCAGCAAAAGCCTAGGCCTCGAAAAACACAGCAAACTTGCTCACGATATGGGATCGCTCGCATCAAGCCTTTTAATACGCAACGAATTACCGGAACCCATTGTTGATAAGATGGGTTCACTTTTAAACCAATTAATGCGTATCGCCAATCACCCAGAGGTGACTGCTACAAGCGATACCAACCCTACCAATGCTACAAACTCTAAAAACCATGCAACCACCGAGAGACTTATTGAAATAACGCACCAACCGATATTGCTAACCCAGCCCTTGATCATGTTGCAAATGACGGCTGATAAAGATGCGCAAGAGCTGACAAGTCGTTTTCAACAACAGGGCTATCAAACACAACGCTTCACCAGCATTGATATGCTTATTGACCTGTTACCATCACTAAGCCCCAGCGTCATACTACTCGATCTGGATATTTTTCCTGAGCAGCCCAGTGGTGAGTTTAGCGTGCTGCTAGAGGACTTACGTAAACGCTATTGTGCTATTGTTTTTTTATCCAGCGACGATCACTTTGGTGCACGTTTAAAATCAGTGCGCTTACAAGGCGCTTCTTTTTTTGCCAAGCCTGCCGATATAACCGCCATCAACAAACGCGTCAATGAGTTATTACTCAACCGTACATCAAGCCCCACTCGCATATTAATCATCGAGCCAAGGCGACATCAATCTGAGCTACTCAAGCAACAATGCCTAAAAATGTGTCGATGTGACGTACTTGAAGTGAACGCTTATTACGAAAGCTTAACCCGTGCGATTGAATTCAAACCCGATTTAGCGATTATCGCAACGGATCAAGACGGCGCTCATGGTAAAGATGTGGCGACTATTTTAAAACAATATGACTCACTCATGCATTTACCTTGCTTAATGGTTTCTTCTCATAAAGCCAACTCCTTGACACCCAAAATCGTACAGGATGACGCGCCAATCTTGCATTACGAGCACCCCAACTTCATCAATAATTTACTGCGTAGCCTACAAGAGATCATCCCAATACAAAGACACCTGCATGAACAATTGTTTTTTGATTCGTTAACAGGCGTGCTGCTTGAAAATAAATTCACTGAACAACTTGAAGCCATGATTAGCTCAGCCAAACGTTACGGGGCTTTATTAAATTGCGTCATCATCGATATTGATCACCTCAATCAAGTCAATCGTCAATATGGTTTTTGGGTAGGTGATCGCGTCATTCGACAACTCGCCAACACCTTAACCAAGCGACTAAGACGCAGTGATTTAATCGCTCGTATTGGCGGCAATAAATTCGCAGTCATCATGCCCAATACCACCATCAATAATGCTGGCAAGGTGATTGGCACGTTAAAAGATAACTTTGGTGTATTGCCACACATCACAGTTGGCAATACTTTTTACTGCAGTTTTAGCGCAGGATTAAGCAGTTTTCCACAATTCGAAAGTGCTGCCGATCTACTGAAACAGGCTGAAAAGAATTTGGCTGCCGCTAAAAACGAAGGCCGTAATCGCATCAGCAATTCACCCTAGCCAAAACGCACAACCCATTCACAATGCTCGGGCTGATATGGCAATCGATCTTACCGCATGAATTGCCGACTGCAAAAAAGCTTCCTGGGCAATTTCACGCTGTTCTTGCAATATTGCTTGCAACATCTCGTCAGTGGTTAACGGATTAGCAAGCACCACTCTAAAAACTACAGCAGGACAACTTTCGTCGCCATCAATACCAAACTTAGTGCGTGATACAAAAGATTTTCCACGAGCGCGCTGGGTTTTTTGAATCTGCTTGGTAATGCGATTTAAAACGGAATTTAATTCACAGGAATGCTGAATTTTTTTTTGTTGGATTAGCTGATAAATATCAGCAGGAATATAGCGATACGTTAATAAGTTTAATTCAGGGACTGACACCAATTGAAAGTCGGGGCTGTTTTGAATCATCTGTGCAAAACGCTTGGCGGCCTCCATCCCTATATCTATCAATACTTCGTAGCCTTTACGTCCCATAATTTTTAAACCAGACTGCACCAACATGGCCATACCTGGACGTGAACCCTCTAAAGAGTAGCGGCCCAAATCCTTTGAACCTTTGCGCACAATATATTGCGCATGATGTTGAATACTACTGGAATAGCGCGGATCTTTAAAAAATACCATGCCTGCCCCCATTGGCACATACAGCTGCTTATGCGCATCCAAGGTAACCGAATCTGCCAGTTCAATCCCACGCAACAAATGACGATAGGTTTGCGAAAATAACGTAGGGCCACCCCATGCCGCATCAACATGAAAATGCACATCATATTGCTTGGCGATCGCCGCCATCTCGACTAACGGATCGACACTGCCCGTTTCTGAGCTGCCAGCCACACCGACAATCGCCACCACTTTAATCCGCGCTTGCTGTAATTTTTCGCACTGCTGACGAAGCAAATTCAAATTAATTTTATGCTCAACATCAACAGGAATCGCATAAAAATCTTGGCGACCAATGCCCAATACATCCGCTGCTTTTGATAAAGAGTAATGTCCGCGACGCGAAACTAAAATGGCGACACCTTCATAACCGTAATGCTTTAAGGCACGATATAAACCGGCTTGATTGATACCGGGAAAATGCTCGGTTTTAGCAAATGCACGATTACGCGCGACCCATAAAGCCGTCACATTCGCTAAGGTGCCGCCCGAACAAAAAGCACCAAGACAGCTTTCGCTATCATGCAAAGTACGCTGATAAAAACTGCTATTTTTTTGAAAGATTAACCGATGTAACATTCCAACAACTTGACGCTCTAACGGTGTGAACACCTTCGAGGTTTCAATTTTTACCAAGTTTTGATTTAGCGCGATCATAATTTTCGACAAAGATAACATAAAATTCGGCAACGCCGATGTCATATGACCAACAAAAGTCGGCGATGCCGTATGTACAGAATTGGCGACCACTTTATTCAACAAATAATCGGCTTGTTCAGAAACAAAGATAGGTTCTTCAGGTAAATTCGTATCGACAAAATCCGCTTCGAGCTCGGCTAAATCCTTGGCATTGGTCACAATATGTTGCTGCAAAAAACCACTCAAATTCGAAGATATCTGGCGTTCAATTTTACTCAATGTTGAGTCCGCCGACTCTGCAACCGTAAAAATACGATAAAGATTTTCTCGATCCGCCTGTGGCGACTTAATAGGCATTTTTATGCACAAACCCTTTAAAAATAGTCATGAAAATTATTTTAAAGTCCAACGCTAACGACCAATTTTCAATATAAAACAAATCATATTCGATACGCTTACGCATTTTTTCAATGGTATCGGTTTCACCACGAAATCCATTGATTTGTGCCCAACCCGTAATACCAGGCTTAACTTTGTGTCGTTGCATATAGTATTCAATTTCTTCTTTGTAAAACTCATTGTGCGCCATGGCATGTGGGCGCGGCCCTACAATTGACATTTTGCCTTGAATGACATTAAAAAATTGCGGCAGTTCGTCCAAACTGGTACGGCGTAAAAAAGCACCCAATGGCGTAATACGGCCATCCATTTTACTAGCCTGAGTTACGGCACCATCAGCTTCAGTATGAAGCTTCATCGAGCGAAACTTATAAATATTAATGCGTCGGCCATCAATACCATGACGATATTGTTTAAATAATATGGGCCCTGGTGACGTTAGCTTGATCCCCAGTGCAATCAATAATAACAGCGGTGATATCATCACAAAAATGAACAAACCCAGCAGACGATCCACAATGTTTTTGGTGATCCAATTGATACCATCTAATGCTGAACAACTTAAATCCAGCACTGGCATACCGGCAATGGTTGTGGTTTTATTGCGGATTAAAGCAAATCCCGAAAAATCAGGGAAATACCGAATATTGGCCGTATGATGTCGAAGCGCATACAGTACCTTATTCATGGTTTCTTCTTCTTTTAATGGCAAACAAATCCAAACATCTCGCGCATCATGTACATCAATTTTTTCAACTAAGTTATCAAGGGACAAGCCCCACTGATGCGATGCCAAGTTCAAGCTGCCAACCGGTTGTGCAATTAAAACCGCCCAGCAAACTTTCAACCCCATCCAGGGTTTAGCCGCTAAATTAGCGACCATTTTATTCACTGATTGCTCAGTACCAACCAACACCACCTGTTTAGCATTCAAGCCCTTCGACCGCAAACGGTTCAACAACCGATAGACGAGCACTCGAAAACCAATAACTCCACCAAAACCGATTAAAAACCAATAACCCAGCCAAACACGTGAAAAGCTGATGGCTTGCTGTGATAGCACCATCATGCCCATTAACGCGGCATATCCCAATAGATGCCCAGCCGCCATTAATGCCAATAACTGCATCTTGTGCCGACCACGCCAAGAGGTATAAATCTGTAAAACCGAGTAGGCCATGACCACCAATAATGTGCCGAGCAAGCTCGCAGCTTGATAAGTAAGCGGTGCATTAAAATTTTCAAATCGCAGCCAATAGGCAATGCTTGCTGCGATCAACAGCCAACTAAAATCAAAAAACCGCGCCAGTAATGCTGCCAACAGATCAAGCATTGACCCTGACTGAATTTCTTTATCGGTCACACTGCAACCCCAACATTCTCTCTAACGTCTACATTAACCGCGATTCTAATGCTTTTTTGTGAACACAGGTAGGCATTAGACTTAAGTTGCCGTGTATGCGGTTAAAATGTGCAAAATTATAATTTACGAGTTTACCGTCTTCGCGACTAGAAACTTCGCGGTTACAATGCACACCATTTATTTTATTTGGTACTCGCCATGACTCGCACCCTCATTGTTATTCCCGCTCGCTATCACTCTCAACGCTTTCCAGGCAAACCTTTAACTTTGCTGGCGGGTAAAAGCATGCTGAGCTGGGTGTATAACAGTGCTCAACAAGCCGCCTTATCGCTTAATGCCAATGGCACCACTGAAACCCAAGTAGTGATCGCAACTGAAGATCAACGCATTATCGAACACGCTGGCTGGCTCGGTGCAGAAGCGATCTTAACGCCAAACACCTGCTTGTGCGGCACGGATCGCGCATTGGTTGCAGCAAAAAAATTCAGCCCCACACCCGACTATGTTGTCAACTTCCAAGGCGACTCTCCTCTAACACCTGCGAGCTTATTGGTTAATTTAATTACGCATTTGCACCAAAACCCACATTGGCAAGTAGCAACGCCAGTAATGCCATTAAGCTGGAACGCGCTTGATCAATTACGTACAAATAAAACACACACACCCTTCAGTGGTACCACCGCCATTATTCAAGCTGATGGCCAAGCCTTATGGTTTTCTAAAAACATTATCCCTGCTGTGCGCAATGAAGAAAAACTGAGACATCAAGCTTTATCACCCGTTTTAGGCCATGTCGGCCTATACGCCTATCGCTACGAAACGCTGCATCGCTTCGTTAACTTACCCGAAGGACACTACGAAAAACTCGAAGGCTTAGAGCAATTGCGTTTGTTGGAAAACGGCATCCCGATTCATACCATTCAGGTTGATCCACATTTACCACCAATGCTGGGAGTAGATACCCCAGAAGATGCGCAGCGCGTTAATCACTACCTGCTAATAAAATCAAAATGAAGTTAAACGCATGAAGACTACTGGGATATTTTTTTGCGCTTTTGCAATGTGCCAAGATATTACAATTCACCCAGTTAAAACAATCCACAAAAGCTGGGGCTTTTGGCACGTTATCATATAACAATGGAGTATCAGACCACCCCATCGCCACGGAAATCTGCAGAGTTGCCAGCCTTTCCAAGAGTGCACCTCACTCAAATTGGTGCCGAAGGCCGGACTTGAACCGGCACGACCAAGGTCACCACCCCCTCAAGATGGCGTGTCTACCAATTCCACCACTTCGGCATAAATCAAAAATTCAAATAGGTTTATTTTTTTGGCATTTCTGTTTGAGGCGCTTCTTTTATTTCAGGTACTACCGTTGCGTTTAATGCTTCAACTTTTGAAGTTTCAACATTTGGAGCCATCGCTTCCGGGGAAACAATATTTGCTGCTGCTTCGCTAGTTGATGTCGCGTTGACCGGCGCGGGCAAATCATTGCTTGCAGCAGATGGCAGCACCGGTAAATCAGTTGCAGGTGTCGCAGATGCTACGGGTGTCGCCACCTTATCAAAATCTAAGCTGCCCAGGGTAGCCACTGCTTTTTTATTGAGATGCGCTAACGCCAAACTTGCAGAAAAAAATACCAGCGCACAAACAGCCGTTGCATGCGTCAAAAAGTTACCTGAGCCTACACTTCCAAATACCGTTTGTGACGCGCCAGAACCAAAAGACGCGCCTGCATCCGCACCTTTACCATGCTGTAATAAGACTAAGGCAATAACACCCATTGCAGCCAAGACTTGTATAACAATGATCACGGTATGCAGCATATTTTATTTTCATCCAATTTTAGTTCAAGTCAGCTTGCACGGCCGCTTGATGAATTTTAGCTAACGCATACGGGTCCAATGAACAACCACCAACAAGTCCACCACTAACGGCCGCTTGCGAAAACAATTGCGGTGCATTATCCGGTTTCACACTGCCGCCGTAAAGAACAGCAATCGATTTATGCTGATTTTGTGCAAACAAATTCAAAATCCATCGGTGAACTTCAACAACTTGCTCGGTGGTGGCCGTATTACCCGTGCCTATCGCCCAAACAGGCTCATAGGCCAAAACAACATCGGCACCTGCTTGGATAACTGCCAACTGTTGCGTCAACACTTCAAAGGTTAACTCTTGTTCACGCTGCGTTAATGTCTCTCCGACACAAACAATTGGCTTTAATCCGGCTTGTACTGCACGCTGTATTTTTTTTGCGATTAGATCATTACTTTCAAGCTGATACTGGCGTCGCTCTGAGTGCCCAATAATAACAAAACGGCACCCTAGATCAACCAACTGTTCAGCCGAGATTTCTCCGGTAAATGCGCCGGCACTAAATTGACTGAGATCTTGTGCACCCAGTTCAATCTTCACCGCATTTAAAAACTCTGACGATAACTGTTGAAGCATTGATTTTACTGAAGCCAACAAAGTAACGGGCGGACATAATACGAGTGAATTCGTCAGACTATCAAACTCGGCAAGGTGCGACAATAATTCCCGCAGGTAAGTCTTTACAAAAGCAAGATCACCATTGAGTTTCCAATTCCCCACCACCATTTTCACAGCCAACTTTATCCTCAGATTCCAAAGTGGGTGGATGGTAAATCATTACAAGGGATTGGCACAAGTAAAGCGACTGTTAAATCCCTGATATGCAAAACCGCAACATTAACCCAAACCAGCTAACTAACCCGTCAGGATTATTTGACTGCGCTCCACTTGTGCAGCCAGCTCTACGGTTAGCCGCTCAACCAAATCGGCATTTTCTGCTTCAATCATCACGCGAATCAATGGCTCAGTGCCGGAAGGGCGTAACAAAACGCGACCGCTTTTACCTAGGCGTTTTTCTGCTGAACGCACGGCCGCTTGCAAATCCTCACATTGCATCACTTGTTGCTGCTGAGAAACCACTACGTTAATCATTTGTTGCGGAAATTTTTCCACGCGGAAATCGCTTAAGTTTTTATTTTCGCAGGCTAACGCTTGCAGAACTTGTAAAGCGGAGACCAAGGCATCACCCGTGCTGGTTAAATCCAAACAAATAATATGACCAGAGGATTCTCCACCCAACTGCCATTGGCGCGACTCCAACATCTCCATGACATAACGATCACCTACTTTGGATCGCTCAAACTCCACGCCTAAATCACGTATGGCATTTTCGATCCCCATATTGGTCATCACCGTTCCGACCACACCGGGTAGCTGAGCACTTCTTGCACTGGCAATCACGTACAGCAGTTCGTCGCCATCCACCACTCGACCACTACTATCGACCATCATCACACGATCACCATCGCCATCAAACGCAATGCCCAAATCGGCTTTGTGGTTAAGTACCGCTTGCTGCAACGGCTGCATGTGCGTCGAACCACAATTTAAGTTAATGTTAAAACCATCCGGTTGATTATTGAGACGGATAACAGTGGCACCCAACTCCTCAAATACTGTTGGCCCTACTTGGTAGGTTGCACCTTGCGCACAATCCAGCACCAAGGTGACACCGCGCAAACTCAAGCCACGGCCGACCGTACTTTTGCAAAACTCCACATAACGACCGCCCGCATCGGCTATCCGTTTGGCTTTCCCCAACTGCGCTGATGGCGATACTTTTAATGGCTGGTCCAACCATTTTTCAATATCGACCTCAACACTATCAGCTAACTTTTTACCGGCGTGATCAAAAAATTTAATGCCATTATCTTCATAGGAGTTGTGTGAAGCACTAATAACGATGCCAGCTTGTGCCCGAAAAGTGCGCGTTAAATATGCAATGGCCGGCGTCGGCATCGGCCCCAACAATAAGACATCAACCCCCGCCGCCGAAAGACCGGCTTCCAATGCCGACTCAAACATGTAACCCGATACGCGGGTATCTTTACCAATCAAAATCTTCGCCTTGCCTTTGCTTACAAATACCTGCCCTGCAGCCCAGCCAAGCTTCAGCATAAACTCAGGGGTAATGGCGCCTTCACCGACCCGACCACGAATTCCATCGGTTCCAAAATACTGTCGTTTATACATGATTAAAAATCCTTATCGTTAATACCAACATTATCTTCTGCTGTGATAACCGCGTTGATCATCTTCAACGCATCCACCGTTGCCAATACATCATGCGTACGAATTATTTTCGCACCCTGCAAAGCTGACCAAACAGCCAAGGCTAATCCACCTGATAAACGCTGATCAAGCGGTCGATTTAAAATGCTACCGATCATGGACTTTCGTGACACACCAATTAAAAGAGGTGCGTTTAGCGCCAGAAACACTGAGAGATGGCGCAGAAGGGATACGTTATGCGCCAGCGTTTTACCAAAACCAAAACCCGGATCAATTAGACATTGACTTCGGAGCATGCCGGCTTGTTCACAAGCAATCAAACGCTGCTCGAGAAAAGCAAAAACGTCGGCAACAACTTGGTGATAAATCGGCGCTTGCTGCATATCCTCAGGTTTACCCTGTCGATGCATCAAACACACTGGCAGTTGTGCGGCTGCCACTAACGCCAGCGCGCCATTCCCTTGCAAAGCATTGACATCATTAATCAAATGCACGCCCGCACGAATCACAGCAGACATCACCGTCGTTTTACTGGTATCCACCGAGATCCACGCCTGCGTCTGCGGCAACAGCGCCTCTACGACCGGCAGCACGCGATTTAACTCTTCAATTTCGCTCACTGCAACAGCACCTGGCCGCGTCGACTCTCCACCGACATCAATAATACTGGCGCCCTGCTCGACCATGGTCAAAGCATGATCAACTGCGGCATTGACAGAGATTAAATGCCCACCATCTGAAAATGAATCAGGGGTTAGATTCAAAATCCCCATCACTTGTGGAGAGCTTAAATCGAGGACACGGCCTCGGGCATAAAGCTGCATAAGGCCATTTCGAGTAAATTAATGATCAGTGAGGGGCTTGGTGACATCGGGTGTCTTAGTGATATCCGGCGTAGTTTGGAGATTACCCTTGGATGCGCCACCATTGGAATTCGGACCACCTGTTTTATCATCTGAATTCCAGTGCTTCGGCGGACTAACTTTTTGACCCGTCATAATCTCATCCAATTGAAAAGCTTCCAGGGTTTCATATTCGATTAACGCTTGCGCCATGGTTTCGAGCTGCTCACGGTGCGCCTGAAGAACTTCTTCGGCGCGACGATAACAACGATCAATAATGGCCTTCACCTCACCATCTATTTCTTTGGCGGTATGACTGGAAATATTTTTACGTTGACCAACGGTGCGACCCAGAAATACTTCGCCCTCTTCTTCCTCGTAAGTTTGCGGCCCCATCAGCTCAGACAACCCCCAACGCGTCACCATGTTGCGAGCCATTTGCGTAGCACGTTGAATATCGTTAGACGCGCCGGTGGTGACACCGTCTTTACCCAAGGTCATTTCTTCGGCGATCCGTCCACCAAACAAGCTACAAATGCGACTTTCAATTGAACGTTTACTATGACTGTAGCGATCCTCTTCAGGCAAAAACTGCGTCACGCCTAACGCACGACCACGCGGGATAATACTCACTTTATACACTGGATCATGCTCCGGCACCAAGCGGCCTACAATCACGTGACCCGCTTCATGATACGCCGTATTCAACTTTTCCTTTTCAGACATCACCATGGATTTACGTTCCGTACCCATCATAATCTTGTCTTTGGCCAACTCAAACTCTCGCATTTCCACCACGCGTTTATTAAAACGCGCCGCGAATAAAGCCGCCTCGTTGACTAAGTTTGCTAAGTCTGCACCGGAAAACCCAGGCGTTCCGCGCGCAATTAAGGCGGCATCAACATCGTCGCCCAGCGATACTTTGCGCATATGCACTTTTAAAATCTGTTCACGGCCACGAATATCGGGATGCGAAACCACGACTTGACGATCAAAACGGCCCGGACGTAATAACGCAGAGTCTAATACGTCCGGCCGATTGGTGGCGGCAATCACAATCACGCCATCATTGGGCTCAAAACCATCCATCTCGACCAGCAACTGATTTAAAGTTTGCTCACGCTCATCATGACCGCCACCTAAACCAGCGCCACGTGAACGACCAACTGCATCGATCTCATCAATAAAAATGATGCAAGGCGCTTGTTTCTTGGCCTGCTCAAACATATCCCGCACACGCGAAGCACCAACCCCGACAAACATTTCTACAAAATCAGAACCCGAGATGGTAAAAAAAGGTACTTTGGCCTCACCTGCGATGGCTTTCGCCAATAAAGTTTTACCGGTACCTGGCGAACCGACCATCAATACGCCACGCGGAATTTTGCCACCTAACTTCTGAAACTTGGCAGGGTCTTTTAAGAACTCGACGATTTCCTGAACATCATCTTTAGCTTCTTCAACACCAGCGACATCAGCAAAAGTAGTTTTAATCTGGTCTTCGCTTAGCAATCGTGCACGACTTTTGCCAAAGGTCATCGGACCACCGCGACCACCCGCCCCCCCCAGCAACTGCCCGATAAAAAAAAAGAAGATACCAACAATTAACAAAATGGGGAAACAAGCCACCAGCAACTGCATCCAAATACTTTGCTTCTCAGGCTGTATACCTTCAACAGTCACGTCATTATCGATTAAGTCATTGACTAAATTAGGGTCAAACAACGGGGGCAGTACCGTTTCAAATCGCTCGCCATTATTGCGCTCACCATAGATCATGGAGCTATCAATGGTCACCTTGCGTACTTCTTTAGATTTTACTTGCGAGAGCAGATCAGAATAGCTCAAGCGCTGCGTGGTATGTTGCTGATTAAAATTAGCGAAAAGCACTAAAAGCACAGTGCCAACCAATACCCATAAAATTAAATTTTTTGCCATCTCGTTCAAGGGTTATCCCTCTATGTAGACCCCTTTATGGGGCATAATTACGGTCAATATTCTATCAATACGGTTCATCATCAGACGGGTTGAGTTTAGCCTTAAACCCCTTCGCCAGCAGATAAGATTCTGCTGAGTCTGTTCTCGATGCTTTTGGCTTAACTGTTTTCACCTGAGTAAAGCAGGCTGCTAATTCCATTCGGAAAGCGGGTAAATCTGGCCCTTCAAACACTTTCACAAGAAAGGTCCCTCCTGTTGTAAGCGTCTGCTGGCAAAAATGCAAGCCCATTGCTGCCAGCTGCAAGCTTTTTGTCTGATCAACCAGGCGGATACCGGTGATATTGGGGGCCATATCCGAAATTACAAGATCCGGTTTTTTGCCTGCGAGTAGCGTTAGCAATGCGGCTTGCACAGCGGGATCAATTATATCGCCTTGCATAAACACCACATCCGCCAACGGCAGCATAGGCAATACATCTAAAGCCACAACGAGACCGGCTTTGCCCCCTCGATAAATACGCTGTGCGGCAATCTGCGACCAGCCACCAGGTGCCGCACCAAGATCCACCAGGATAGCACCGGGGAACAGCAGTTTTTCCTGTTGATCAATTTCTTCGAGTTTAAGCCCTGCACGAGAGCGCAGACCGCGCTTTTTAGCCAACTTAAAATAAGGGTCTTGGCTTTGTTGTGCACGCCACGCACTACTGGATTTACGCGACATTCACTGCGCTCGACATTAGATTGAGATACCGAATTACATTTATTTAACAATACTCAACACGATCAATATCATATTCTTGTACGCCACCGGGTGTTTGAATGCGCGTGTTCTCACCAACCATTTTGCCAATCAGACCGCGTGCAATCGGCGAGTTCACTGAAATTTTGCCGACTTTGGTATCAGACTCATCGTCGCCAACAATTTGATAGGTTTTAGCTTCGTCGGTTTCCGAGTTAATAATGGTGACTGTGGCACCAAAAATCACCTTGCCTTCATTTTTCATATTGGAAATATCGATGACCTGAGCGGCAGATAATTTGGCTTCAATCTCTTGAATGCGACCTTCTGCAAAGCCCTGCTGCTCCCGCGCCGCGTGATACTCCGCATTTTCTTTCAAATCACCATGCGCACGCGCTTCCGCAATGGCTTCAATAATACGCGGCCGCTCGACCCTTTTTAGATGCTCGAGTTCATCACGAAGCTTTTGTTCGCCCTGTTTGGTCATGGGGAAACGTTGCATACCAACTCCTTAACTAAAGCTTAAAATTAAACTTAAAGATTAAAACTCAAATGCTTCACTTCAAGCCGGCATGTAAAGATTGCAGACTGCGCACCTGATAGTCTTGACTCTGCTCGAGTGAACGACATATGGCCTTGGCACCGGCCATGGTCGTGGTGTAGGTCACTTTGCATTGTAAGGCTGCACGACGAATATCAAACGAATCAGCAATAGCGATCGCGCCCTCAGTGGTATTAATGATTAAGTCAATTTCCCGATTTTTCAACTTATCCACAATATGGGGCCGACCCTGCTTAACCTTATTGACCACCTCGACACTGACACCGGCTGCACGCAATGCCTGCGCCGTGCCTTCTGTAGCAACCAGCCGAAATCCCAGTCGCAACAAGCTGGCGCCCACTTCAACCGCCGCCGGTTTATCCACGTCCCTCACGCTGATAAAAGCGCAGCCTGAACGCGGCAACTCTTGACCAATCGCCAACTGTGCTTTTAAAAACGCCTCGGCAAAAGTACCACCAACCCCCATGACTTCGCCGGTGGATTTCATTTCTGGCCCCAAGATGGGATCAACGCCCTGAAATTTGGCAAACGGAAACACCGCTTCTTTGACCGCAAAAAAATTCACGCGCTCAGTCGGCGACGTGCGTGATAACAAGCCTTGCTCCACCAGGGATTGGCCCAGCATACAACGTGCAGCAATTTGCGCCAACGATTCACCAATGCATTTGGAAACAAATGGCACTGTGCGTGAGGCACGCGGATTGACCTCTAGCACATAAATATCGTCACCCTTAACAGCAAACTGTACATTCATCAAACCAACCACTTTTAACGCCAGCGCCATCTGCTTGGTTTGCTCGCACATCCGCCGCTGCAAATCCGCTGATAAATCATACGGCGGTAAAGAACACGCCGAATCACCCGAATGCACACCAGCCTGTTCGATATGCTGCATAATGCCGCCGACCACGACATTGACACCATCGCACACGGCATCCACATCCACTTCAATAGCGTCATCCAAAAATCGATCCAGCAATACCGGGCTGTCGTTCGAGACCAAAACCGCCGTTTGCATGTAGTGACGCAACTCAGCTTCACTATGCACAATCTGCATGGCACGACCACCCAAGACATAAGAGGGGCGCACCACTAAGGGATAACCGATTTGTTCAGCAAACAAACAGCCCTGTTCAACATCTTTCGCCGTTCGATTCGGCGGTTGTTTTAACTGCAATTGATTGATCAACACTTGAAAACGCTCTCGATCTTCCGCTTCATCAATGGCATCCGACGAGGTACCGAGAATCGGCACACCAAGCGTATGTAGCGCAGCCGCCAGCTTTAACGGGGTTTGCCCGCCATACTGCACAATCACACCCATGGGTTTTTCGATGGCGACAATATTCAGCACATCTTCCAGCGTCACTGGCTCAAAATACAGTTTGTCCGAAATATCATAATCGGTGGACACTGTCTCAGGGTTACAATTCACCATAATGGCTTCATAACCAAGGTCTTTAACCGCCATGGCAGCATGTACACAGCAGTAATCGAACTCAATGCCCTGACCAATGCGGTTTGGGCCACCACCCAAAATCATAATTTTTTGGCGATCACTCGGCCGTGCTTCACACTCTGTTTCGTACGTTGAATACAGATAAGCGGTATCGGTGGCAAACTCAGCGGCGCAACTGTCCACACGCTTATACACTGGTTTGATATCGAGCTGCAAACGCTGCTGACGCACCTGATGCTCAGCCACCTTTAGCAATTCCGCCAAACGTTTATCTGCAAAACCTTGCTGCTTCCAATTCAACCATTGCGATGCTTGCACCGAATTGAGCGTATGGGTCGCAATCACCTGCTCACTGACGATCAAGTCTTCGATCTGCGCTAGAAACCAAGGATCAATTTGCGTGCATTCAAACACTTGCTGCTGCGTAAAACCGGCACGAAAGGCATCAGCAACATACAACAAACGCTGTGAACTCGGCACCGTGATTTGACGCCGTAAATACTCACGGCAGTCACTGCGTGTTAAATCAGTAATCGGGGATAAACCACAATAACCAACTTCTAAACCCCGCAGCGCTTTTTGCAGCGACTCTTGAAAGGTACGCCCCATGGCCATGACTTCGCCAACGGACTTCATTTGCGTCGTCAACACATCTTCTGCTTGCGGGAATTTTTCAAAATTAAAGCGCGGAATTTTGGTGACAACGTAATCAATACTCGGCTCAAATGAGGCGGGAGTACGGCCACCGGTAATATCATTGGCCAGCTCGTCCAAACAATAACCCACTGCTAACTTTGCTGCGACTTTCGCAATCGGAAAACCCGTCGCCTTTGAGGCTAAGGCCGAGGAGCGACTGACGCGTGGATTCATTTCGATGACCACCATCTCACCGGTTTGCGGATTGAGCGCAAACTGCACATTCGAGCCACCGGTTTCAACCCCAATCACGCGCAACACTTTAATCGCCGCGTCACGCATGATTTGGAATTCTTTGTCGGTTAGGGTTTGCGCGGGCGCAACGGTGATGGAGTCACCGGTATGCACCCCCATCGGATCGAGATTCTCAATGGTGCACACAATGATGCAATTGTCTTTGCAATCGCGCACCACCTCCATTTCATACTCTTTCCAGCCCAGCAACGACTGATCGATCAGCAGCTCGCGTGTCGGCGATAAATCCAAGCCGCGCTTGCAGATTTCGGTAAACTCATCGCGGTTATAAGCAATCCCGCCGCCGCTGCCGCCCATGGTAAAAGACGGCCGAATGACGCAAGGAAAACCTAAGCGCACTTGCACTTGATGCGCCTCTTCTAAGCTGTGCGCAATCGCGGAATTGGCGGTATTTAAACCGGCCGCCTTCATGGCCTTGTCGAATTTTTCACGATCCTCCGCTTTATCAATCGCTTCTTGTGTCGCGCCAATCAGCTCGACACCAAATTCTTTTAAGACACCATGACGAGCCAAATCTAATGCGCAATTTAAAGCGGTTTGCCCGCCCATGGTCGGCAATAAGGCATCCGGCTTTTCGGCCGCAATAATTTTGGCAATAATGCGCCAATCCAGCGGCTCAATATAGGTGACATCAGCAAGATCCGGGTCCGTCATAATCGTGGCCGGGTTAGAGTTCACCAACACCACTTGATAACCTTCTTCGCGCAACGACTTACAGGCTTGCGCACCCGAGTAATCAAACTCACAAGCCTGACCAATAACGATCGGCCCGGCGCCTAAAATCATAATGCGTTGCAGATCGGTGCGCTTCGGCATGTTAGTTCCTGTCAAGATTCCTGAAATTAATTCCTAATGGCTCTGCGGGCGTTTTTTCATGGCCGAGATAAAATCAACAAACAAATGATCCGCATCATGCGGGCCTGGACTGGCTTCAGGATGCCCCTGAAACGCATAAGCGGGTTTGCTGTTATGACGGACACCTTGAATCGATTGATCAAACAAAGATCGGTGCGTCACCTGCAATGCAGCAGGCAAGTGCTCATCGGCTACGGTAAAACCATGGTTTTGACTGGTTATCATCACCTTGCCCGTGCGTAAATCTTTAACCGGATGATTGGCGCCATGATGACCGAATTTCATTTTTTCAGTGCGAGCGCCACAAGCCAGCGCTAACAATTGGTGCCCCAAACAAATACCCAAAATCGGCATATTACGCTCGAGTAGTTGCTGGATTAGCGTGATGGCGTAATCACAGGGTGCAGGATCACCAGGACCATTGGATAAAAACACACCGTCCGGCTTTTCCGCCAACACCGCCTCGAGCGTTGAACGTGCTGGCATCACTACCAGCTGACAACCGAGCTGAACCAAATAACGCAATAAATTTTGTTTGACACCATAATCCATAACCACCACTTTCAGCGTGGCCTCGGCTGGCTTGGATGTTTTGGCTGGTCCACCACTGCTGAGCGGTTCAGCAATATTGAGTTGCCACAAAGCTTCTGACCATGGATAAGCTTTTGCCGTGGTGACAACTTGCGCCAAATCTAAGCCTTTTAAACTTTGCGCAGAAGTCGCTAAATCGAGTGCTCGGGCAACATCAATATGGCCCGCCATCAAGCAAGCGTTTTGCGCGCCACTGTCGCGCAATTTACGGGTCAATTGCCGCGTATCAATGCCAGCAATACCAACAATATTGTGCTGCTGTAAATAGTCAGACAGCGTTTGCTGCTGACGCCAGTTGCTAGCCTGCAGCGGCAAATCACGAATAACCAAGCCTTTAATCCAAGTTGATTGGGCTTCGTTGTCCTCTTGATTAATGCCGGTATTGCCAATATGCGGATAGGTGAGGGTGACGATCTGCTGGGCATATGACGGGTCGGTGAGAATTTCTTGATAGCCGGTCATTGAGGTATTAAAAACAATCTCGCCAACCGACTGACCCAGCGCACCAATGGCATAACCCTCAAAGATGCTGCCATCCGCGAGCACGAGCGCTGCGGGCTGTTTATTTTTTGTCATAAAAAATGCCGATACCAAGGTAACCTATTCGCCCAGCCAAGAACCATGAGCGCTAATTAAGCGGAGGCTATGATACCGAGATTTGCAGGTAAACAGCGAGGTTTTTTTCTGGCAAAGCCTGCTCGTATTGCGCAAGCGTGAAGCCTTGTTAACGGAAGGCCCTTCAGCCCTGCAACTCACTTGCAATCATCTCTGCTTGTTTCATCACGGTATCAGTCGCCAGCAACTGCATATCCGGTGGATAGCCATATTTGCGCAATAAACGCCGCACCACAACCCTCAACTTGGCACGCACGTTTTCTTTCATCGTCCAATCGATAGACGCGTTTTCTTTGATGCTTTGGTACAAGGCCACAGCCAATTCTCGCAGTACCTCTTTTTTCATCAGTTGACGGGCACTATCGTTGTTAGCGACTGCTGTGTAGAAAGCGTATTCGTATTCCGATAGCCCCATGTTTTTGGCTTCAGCATCCGATGCCCCCCTATGGCAGGCTAGTTGTCGCCTAGGATAAAAATGAGGCAAAGAGAAATGAGTACAAAGTTCAATCAATCATTTAAGCTGCAAGCGGTAGAAAAGGCGCTCAAGAAAGCACCAGGAACCAACATGCAGGAAATGGCCGCCAGCCTGGGAGTGGGTTACTCAACCTTGCAACGGTGGATATCTGAAGCCAGAACAGGCAACGAAAAAGCAACCGCAGGAGTTGACTCAATGTCATTACAACAAGAAAAAAGACCACAAGACTGGAGCCTAGAAGCGCGGCTAGAAATGATTATTCATTGCGCCGGAATGGAGTCGGAATTGGCCAATCAGGCTTGCCGTGAGCAAGGAATTTACCCTCATCATCTTAAGCAGTGGCGGCAAGATTTTGTAAAGGTGATGGCGGTCAATAACAAAACAGCAGACGGTGAAGTCAGAAAACTTAAGCAAGAAAATAACGAGCTGAAAAAAGATTTAAATCGAAAAAATAAAGCGTTGGCTGAAGCAGCCGCGTTAATCGTACTCCAAAAAAAAGTCTCGGCATTGTGGAGCAACGACGAGGCAGGCTCACAATGACC